>JAUMWR010000004.1 GCA_030529545.1 Buchananella hordeovulneris | reverse complement strand
AGGGTGGCGTCGATGGCCACGATCAGGGTGAGGGTGACGCCCACCTGCTTGATGAGCAGCAGATCCCCGGCCACGAAGCCCATGAACACGATGCAGATGATCAGCGCGGCGGAGGTGATGATGCGCCCGGAGCGCTGCAGGGCGCGCTCCACGGCCTCGTCGTTGGACAGGCCGGCATCCCAGTACTCCTTCATGCGGGCCAGCAGGAAGACCTCGTAGTCCATGGCCAGGCCAAACCCGAAGGCGATGCCCACCGCCACGACCATGAGCTCCAGGCCCCCGGTAGAGGTGTAGTTGAGCACCGACTCGCCTATGCCGTTGGTGAAGATCCACGAGCTCAGGCCGATCGAGGAGAGCAGCGAGATCGCGTTGATCGTCAGCGCCTTGATCGGGATCAGCAGTGAGCCACTCATCAGGAAGAGCAGCACAAAGGAGGCGGCCAGAATGATGCCGATCGCCAGCGGTAGGCGGTCCAGCATCGCCTGGAAGAAGTCCACCTGCGTGGCGGCCTGGCCCACCAGCCAGAACTCGCCCGGGGCCTCCTGGGCGTAGATCGCGCGCACCACGGAATCGGCGGTGGGGGAGTTGGCCTCCCCGTCCACGTCGATGGTGAAGATCGAGTAGCCTTCGGCCGGCGCGGCCGGGACGATCTCCTTGACGCCCTCCAGCGCGCCCACCTCATCCAGGGCCCAGTTGGCGGCGGCTGCATCGTCGCCCTCGACGATCAGCGTGAGGTCGCTGGGTGCAAAGTGCGGGTAGTTCTCCTTGAGCTGGTCCAGGTAGACGCGCTGCGAGGAGTGGGCCGGCAGCAGCTCCAGGGTGGAGAACACGTAGTGGCCCTTGGCCAGCGGCACCAGCATGGCCCCCAGCAGCGCCAGGCTCACGCCCAGGTAGACCCACGGGGTCTTGTGGACGGACTTGGCAAGCCGGGAGAAGAAGCCGTGATCGGCGGAGACGTCGGACAGGCGGGCGGAGAGGCGGCTCATTACGGGGATCTTGCTGACCAGGCTGGGGCCGGCCAGCTTGCGCCCCAGGAGCACCAGGACCGCCGGCACCAGGGTGATGGAAGCGGCCAGCGCCACCAGGATCACCGCGATCGCGCCCACCGAGATCGAGCGCAGCAGCTCCGGGCGCATGATGGCCAGGCCGACGATGGACAGGGCCACCGTGAGCGCGGAGAAGAACACCGTGCGGCCGGCGGAGGTGAGGGTGGCGTGCATCGCCGCAGCGATCAGCGGGTCCTTGCCGCCCCGCAGGCGGGCGCTCAGGCGGCCCCGGCGGCGCAGCGGCAGGCCGGTCGGGCTGGTGTTGGCGCGCTCCTCCTCGGCCTGCACCACGGGCAGGGCCCGCTGCAGTTCCTCGCGGTAGCGGGAGACAAAGAGCATGCCGTAGTCGATGGATAGGCCCAGCCCCAGGATGGTGACCACGTTGAGCACAAAGGAGTCGATGGTGAAGAAGTGGGTCAGGATCCACAGCACGCCCATGGCCCCTGCGATCGACGCGCCCGCGCCCAGCAGTGGCATACCGGCGGCCAGGAAGCCGCCGAAGATCAGCACCATGACCAGGAGGGAGGCGGGGAAGGCGATCAGCTCACCCGTCACCAGGTCCGCCTTGACCTGGTCCAGCACCTCGCCAAACATGATCGACTCGGAGCTGACCAGGACCTGCGGGTTGGGGGTGAACTCGGTGATGACGGTGGTGAGGTCTCGCAGCGCGTTCTCCACCCGCTCCTGGCTGGCGGCCACCGCGTCCGGGTCCAGCTTGGTCTCCCGCACCACGTCCGGGGCGTGCTCGTCAAAGTAGACCAGCGCCATGAAGCCTTCTTGGTTCTTGGCGAGGAACGGCAGCGCCATCGGGTCCCCCAGCAGCTCCGGCGAGGAGTACGGCGTGTATACGCGCAGCACGCCCGGCATGTCTTCGATCTGCTGGAGCGGCTCGGCCAGTGCCTCCTGGACGGCGGCGGGGTCGGTCTTGGTGACGTCGAACTTGGAGACCAGGGCCGTGATCTGCACGGCGTCATCTCCCAGCTCCTCCAGGATTTCCTTGCCGGCGTGGTTGCGCGAGCCGGAGTCGATGGTTTTGCCGTCACCGAGCAGATTGAAGAGCGAGCTGCCGGTGATTCCCACTGCGGAGATGAGGAGCGAGAGCACAAAGAGAACAACCCACGTGCCCGCCACGGCGGCGGGGAATCGTAAACACAGTTTGGCTACGCTGCGAAACATATTGGCAGTATTCCACTTTTGGTGGGGTTGTTTGTAGGACTACGGCGCCAGCGACCGGGGCAGGGCCACCTTAAGCTGGGGGAGTGCCCCCTCGTTTCCCCCTGCTTCAACCGTCGGCGCCGCCTCCCACGCCCACCCGCCTAGACGGCCTGCCGCTGCGGGTGGAGGGCTGGCAGGAGCTAGCCGGCGGCCCCTGCGCGTGGCGTTCGCTCCTTTCCGGCCCGCTTCCGGCGGTGATCGGCCGGCGGGAAATAGACGGAGTGAGCACGGTGGCCGTCCTTTTCCTCTTTCGGGTGGACGACGTTGCTCCCGCCGACGTCCTTTTGCACCTGAACACGCTTATCGACCGGAATCGCGCTGACCTGTCTGCCGCGCTGCTGGAGCCACTGGGGGAGGGCTGGTTTGGGGGCTGCTACTGGCTGCCCGCCGACGCCGTGCTTTCCTACGCGTTCGTGGTGCGCCCGTCCGGCGGGTTCAGTGGGCTCGGCCAGTGCCGCCGAACATGGCTGGAGGTGCGGTTGAGCGGGCGCGTCGATCCGGGCAACCCGCGCCGAATCCGCAACGGCGTGGGTAGGTTGGCCTGCTTGTGGGAGGGGCCGGACTACGCCGCTAACTCGCTCTGGCATCCCCTGGAGGTGGCGTGCAGCCAGGCGGGACACAGCAGCGGAGACGCTGCGGCGGCCGGAGATACGTCCAAGCAGGCGTCCCAGCAAGCGGGCGGGCAGGTGGCCAAGCAGGTGACCGGCCCGCCCGCCGGGGAGAAGACCGGCGCGCTGCCTGAGGCTCAGGGCGAGGCTGCCATCGCACCGGGCCTGCTCCTGGAACTGGAAGGGGAGTTCGGGGCGCGGCGTGCCCACTTCTATCGGGGCGGGCCGGCGGCGCAGCGGCCCCTGCTGGTGTTGTTCGACGCCGAGCGTTGGCTGGAGGCGGGCTACCCCTGGCTGGTCCAGCGCGGCGGCTTGGCCGGCACCCACGACGTCCTGCTCCTGGAGACCGGCGGTGGCAGGGAACGCGCCAACCTGCTCACCGACGCCGACGCGGTCCGCGCGCTGGTGAGCGCGGCCCTGGCGGCGGTGGCGCAGCAGCGCGGGCACCTGCCCGCGCGGCAGGTGGCCGTGGGCGGTGCCTCGTGCGCCGGGCTGGCGGCGGCGCAGCTGGTGGCTTCCGCCCCGCACCTGGCCGCCACCGCCATCAGCCTCTCGCCCTCCCTGTGGGTGGGCAGCGGCGCGCCGCGCGGTACCGGAGAGGGAGAGCTCCTGCGCGGATTGCGCGCTGGTGCCATCCACCTGCCTGCCGGGGTCCGGCTGTACGCCGCTGTCGGCTTGCACGAGGGAGAGATGGTGGAGCGCTGCGCTCAACTCACCGCCGTCTGGCGGGCGGCCGGGGGAGAGGCGGGCCTGCGCTACGTGCGCGGCGGGCACGACTACGCCTGGTGGCGCCACGCCCTTTCTGACGCCGTGTTGTCATGGTTGGGGCGCTAACCCAAAACAAGGAGACGCGCTGTCACGTCGATTGGGTGGCAGGGCGGTTGCGCCCGGCCTTCGCCTGGCTGCCGGCGCGCTCCGCAAACCCGGAGGCCCGCACCCAGCGGCCGGGTAGAAGGGCGGCCCCTGGAGCGGAAAGGCGATGGGAACGTCGGCCACCAAATGCTGAACGGGATAGTCCGCACTAATAGGGGCGCCGGTTGTGGCCAGGCTCGCAGGAAAGATTTCCAAGCGCCCCTTAGTTAAGTAGCGCTAGTTAGGTTAGCCTGCCCCCGAAATAGGCCTTGTGTCCTAGTAAGGGAGTCCTAACTTGGAGGTGGTCGCGTTGCGGAGGTACCTGCGCTCACTGATCGGCGTCATGATCGCCAGCGCACTGGCGCTGGCCGGCTGCGCCAGTGCCAACCGCGCAAACGGTGCGCAGGGCGCCGCGCCGGAGGGACAGACACGCATCGTCAAGGACATCGACGGCGTCGAAGTCACCGTCCCCACCCACCCCGCGCGCGTGGTCACGCTCAGCGAGCCCACCACCGACGGGGCGCTCGCCCTGGGCGTCCACCCGATCGGGGTGGTGGCCGGACGCGGCCAAGCAGACGTCTCCAACTACCTCAAGCCCATCGCCGGAGACGTGCCCATCCTCGGCGTGATCGGCACCCCCAACTACGAGGCCATCGGCGCTGCCAAGCCGGACTTGATTCTGGTGGACGGCACCAGCGTCAACAACAACCCCGAGGCGCTGCGCATCCTGCGCCAGATCGCCCCCGTCGTCTTCACCGGCTACGCCGGCGGCGACTGGCGGGTCAACTTCGAGATCGTCAGCGACGCCCTGAACAAGGTGGAAGAAGGCAAGGCCTTCCTGGCCGGGCACGACGCCAAGGTGGCCGACGTCTCCGCGCGCCTCGAGGCCAAGGGGCTGCTGGACCAGACCTTCTCTATCGTGCGCTGGCAGGGCAACGGCGCCGGGCTCATCCTGAAGGAACTGCCCCCCGGCAAGGCACTCACCGCCCTGCGCATGGCCCGCCCGGCCTCCCAAGACAAGGAGGGGCGCGGTCACTCTGAGCCCGTCTCCCTGGAAAACATCGACCAGATCGATGCCGACTGGATCTTCTTTGGCACCCTGGGCGGCTCCTCGGTCGGCAACCCGCAGGCCGGCGGGGAGCTGGGCGTGGAGGCCTCCGCCAAAGCCCTCGAAGAAGCCAAGCAGGTCCCCGGCTTTGCTGCCCTACACGCCGTGAAGGCCAACCAGGTGATCCCCGTGGACGGCTCCGTGTGGACCTCTACCGGCGGCCCGCTCCTCATGGAGCGAATCATCGACGACATCGCCCACCACTTCCTAACCAACTAACCACCGTCCGCCGCGCGCAGACACCCCTCACTCCACTCGCAGAATTGGACAGCCATGCAGACAACCCCACGCCTACTTGGCAAACTCGCCGCCGCCATCACCCTGGCCTTCACCGCGCTGGTGCCCGCCACGGCCATCTCCGCGCAGGGGGGCACCCACCACGCGCCCGCCGAGGTGAGCGTTGGTGGCGAAGTGACCGTCACCGGCACCGGCTGGCTCAACCAGGCGGGCACCGAGGGATCGGTCGTCGCGGTAAAGCTGGACAGCGGCGGGGAGGCCGCCACCTTTGACGTCACCCACCCCGTCACCGGCAAGGTGATCGGCAACAAGACCGTCTGGGCCGTGGGCAAGGCGGACAACACCGGCGCCCTGACCATCACCTTCCCCCTGCCCACCGGCGCCAACAACGCCTCCGGGCGGGCCTGGGAGGTCGGCAGTACCCACCAGTACACGCTGCTCTCCGGCTCCATGCTGCCCGGCGACGTGGTTCGCTCCGTCACCGGCAGCTTCACGGTGGTGGCTGCGGGCGCGCAGCCCGGTGGAGAATCCTCCCCGGCCCCCAGTGCCACCGCCGGCGCGCCCGGCGGTGAAGGCGGCGCGGGCGGCGGTGAGGGCGGCCCTGCTCCCACGCAGTCGGCCCCGGATGCGTCGGCCTCCGCCACTGCCACGCCGGGCGCGCCCTCCACGCCCGGCGCCCCGAGCCAGCCGGGCGGTCCCTCCGCAGGCCCCGGCGAGCAGCCCGGCCAGCAGCCCAGTGAGCAGCCGGCCGCCTGCACGGCGCAGGAGATCCGCTCGGAGCACCTGGACTCCGCCACCGGTCAGCGGGCGGTGGTGTGCACGCAGCGCGAGGTCTCCACGGCTGCTGGGTCCAAGTTAGTGGTGCGCGGCTTTGCGTGGAACGGCAAGCAGCAGGGGCAGGGGTCCCTGGTGGTGATCAAGCTGGGCAGCCGCCCGGCCCCGGCGCAGCCGGACTTCCAGTTTGCGCGCACCGGCACCAGCGTGCTCAACCACCCCCGTAGCGGCGCCCCCGATGCCTCCATTTGGGCAATCGTGCGTGCGGGCGCTGACGGCTCCTTCCGGGTGGAGCTGGACGTGCCCCAGGCGGGCAACGTGCCCGAGTCCGTGGGCGCCGCCGGACACCTCAAGGCCGGCTCCAAGCTGGTGGTCAACCTGCGCGCTGGCCTCAACCCCACCGACGTGCGCCACGACGTGACCACCGACTCCCTGGTGGTGGACGGCAAGGCCTACGCCGGAGACGCCGCGCAGCAGGAGGTGCCCTGCACCCCCGGCGCGGGCGAGCCCAAGGCCTGGGTGGAGTACCCCGTGGGCCAGGAAGAGAACGAGACCACCGGTCCCGTGCTGGACTTTGGTGCCAAGCTGCGCCTGCGCGGCACCGGCTGGTGCAACAACGCCGACCCCGCCACCGGCGGCGCCGTGATCGGCGTGAAGATCGATGAGGGCGCATACAGCCATATCAAGGGGGAGACGGTCTCCGCCAACGCCACCATTTGGGCGATCGTTAAGGTGAACTCCGCCGATGGTTCCTTTGACACGGAGATCTCCCTGCCCACTGCCGGCACCGGCGCCGGCTCCTCCACCCCCGCCTTCAAGGAAGGCAGCCACACCCTGCGGCTCCTGACCGGCTCCCTCAAACCCGGCGGCATCAGCCGCACGCTCAAGACCAACCACTTCACCGTGGGCACCTACCGGCCCAACGGCCTGCCCAAACTCCTCTCCCGCGAGCAGGCGCTCCAGGAGCCGGCCAACGGCCTGAAGTCCACGCTCAAGGGCGCCCAGCTGCACATCGAGCTGCCCGGCCAGGGCGGGGCCTGGGTGTTCCTCACCGGCTACGCAGCGGATGCCTCGCCGCGCTTCTTTACCGGCAAGTGGATCCAGCTCGACGCCGCCGGCAAGGCCGTAGTGGCGATGGACCTGGCCCAGGTCCCCACCGGCAACTGGACCCTGCTGGCGCAGCGCCCCAACGGCAAGGTGGCAGGCTGGGAGAAGACCCACCGGGCAGCCCCGGCCACCCCGACCGCCCCGCGCAGCGCCAAGCCCACGGCGGGCGCGGCCCCGGGGCCCGCCCCGGCCCCCGCGCGCACCACCAGCGCTCCCGCCATCCCACGGAGAAACGCCGCCGCCTTGCTACCGGCCCTCCCCGAGGCGAAGGTGGACCAGTCCAAGCCGCTGGTGGCCCCCGCGCTGCCGGTGACCGACATCCACGGCCTAACCGAGGCCTCGCGGGGCGCCCTCACGGCAGAGAAGAAGGGCCGCACCCTCACCCTTACGCTGCCCGCCAGCGTCCCGGCCGGCTCCTGGGTGGCCCTGCACCTCTACCCGCAGGCAGTCTCCACCGACTGGCTGCAGGTGGACAAGCAGAACCAGCTGCGCCTGGACCTGGCCAGCGTGCCCGGCGGCAAGCACCGCGTGGCCGTCACCGACCGCGCCGGCGCCCTGCTGGGCTGGGTGCCGCTGGAAATGACGCAGGCAACTGCCTCCGCCACCCCGGCGGCTTCGGCTAGTGCCTCCGCCCCGGCCCCCGCCCCGAGCGGGGCAGCCACCGCGCAGGCGGCAGAGTCCGCCGGCAACGCCGGCGCGAGCGCGCCGCAGGCGGTGGCCGCTGCGCCCGCCGCCCCGGCCCCGGCCGGCCTGACCGGCAACGACTGGCTGCTCATCGCCGCAGCCGCCGTGATCCTGCTGGGAGGCGGAGTGGCCCTGTGGCTGACGCGCTCCTCCCGCACCCGCTGAACCAAGGGGAGACCACAATGAACGCAACCAAGACCCGCCCCGGTATTGGAGCCCTCCTGGTGCTCATGGCCGCCGGACTGGCGCTCCTGCTTAGCCTGGCCCCGGCCTGGGCGCTGCCACCCGGTGGCGCCGGTGACTCCACGGAGGGCACCGACTCCTCCGTCACTCCCTCCGTCCAGGCTGGCGGCACCATCGGCTTCTCCCTCACCGGCTTCCCGCCCGGCGAGGTGGTCTACATCAAGATCGACGACGGCGCGCTGGCCGGTGGCGACGCCTCGGTCCAGGGCCAGGGCGTGGTGCACAGCCAGGTGATCGGCCCCGACGGGACCGTGGCCGGCTCCTTCGTGCTGCCCTCATACGTGCCGGCCGGCCAGCACTGGCTGCGCTTCCTGGCCTCCCAGCCCCGCCAGGGACACGGCGGCGGCGTCATCGGCTTCACCAACCGCTCGCCCGAGTTCACCGTGCTAGCTCCCGGCAGCGCCCCCGCCCCCGCCGCAGGCCAAGCTGGGGGCGGCAGCGCTGCTGAGGGCGGCCAGGGCGGCAACGTCGGCGGCGCAGAAACCCAGCCGGGCGGCCAGGCAGCCCAGGCGCAGACCGCAGAGGGGCAAGAAGCCCCGGACCAGGCCGCCCTAGGCAGCTTTGGGCAGGCCAGCCCGGCTCCCTCCGCCTCCGCCTCCGCCGCCCCGAGCGCTGCGCCCACCACGACACAGAGCGCCGCGCCCAGCGCGGCGAACTCCGCCGCAGCGGCGCCCGCCCAGGCTGCCCAGCCCGCGCCCGCAGCCGCGCCGGCTGCCAACCAGTTCCCGGTCGTGGGCGTGGTGGTGCTGGCGCTGTCCGTGCTGGTAGTGGGCAGCGGGCTGGCCGCCATCGTCGTGCGCAAGCGCAACCAGGGCCCCGGTTCCTCCGCGCGCCAGTGACACAGGGCACCCTTACCGCCACCCGCCTACGCGCCATCCTGGTGGCGCTGATCCTGCTGGCCGCAGCTCTGCTAGCCTCCATCGCCCTCGGTTCCCGGGAGCTCTCGCCAGCGCAGGTGTGGGAGGGGCTGACCAGCCCCCACGTCACCGACCTCACCGAGGTGGTGCGCGGGCTGCGCCTGCCACGCACGCTCGCGGCCGTCACGGTGGGCCTCTGCCTGGGCCTGGCGGGCACCGTCATGCAGGCGCTGACCCGCAACCCGCTGGCGGACCCCGGGATCCTGGGCGTCAACGCCGGCGCCGGCCTGGCCGTCGTCGTCTTCGTGGCGCTGGCCGGATTCTCCACGGTTGGCAGCAACATGGCGGCGGCCCTGGTGGGCGCGGCGATCGCGGTGGTCGCCGTCCACCTGCTGGCCGGCGGGACGGGCAGGCGCAGCGCCCCGGCTCGCCTGGCACTGGCCGGTGTGGCGGTCTCCGCCGCCCTCTCCTCGCTGATCCAGGGCGTGGTGCTGGCCAACCAGTTCGTGTTCAACGAATTCCGGTTCTGGGTGGCCGGCTCGCTGGAGGGGCGCAGCTTTGGGCACGTCGTGCCCCTCCTGCCCCCAATCGGGGTGGCGCTGGTGGTGGCGGTGAGCATCCTGCCGGCGCTCAGCGTGCTTGCCCTGGGCGACGAGGCCGCCACGGCGCTCGGCGTGCCGGTGCGGCGCGTGCGCACCCTTGGGCTGGCTTGCGTGGCCGTCCTGGCGGCCGCCGCCACCTCCATCGCCGGCCCGCTCAGCTTTGTGGGCCTGGCGGTGCCGCTGGTGGCGCGCCGCCTGGTGGGGGAGGACCTGCGCTGGGCCGGGGCGCTTTCCCTGCTGTTGGGGCCGGTGTGGGTACTGGCCTCCGACGTCCTGGCGCGCGTGATGCTGGGCCTGGCCGAGGCGCCGGTGGGTGTGATCCTGGCGCTGGCGGGCGCCCCCGTCTTCATCGCGCTGGTGCGTGCTAGGCGGGTGGTGGCGTGAGCGTGCGGCGCGGCGGGAAGTGGCTGGCGCGCAGGGGCAGGTGGTCTCTGCGCGGCAGCAGGCGGGTGGTCTGGACCGGGGCCGTGCTGGCCGTGTTGATCGTCTGCCTGTCCCTGCTGGGTTTGCTGGTGGGCGAGTACGGGCTGAGCGTGGCGCAGTCCTGGGCGCGCCTGTGGGGCAACCCGGGGGAGAGCGGCGACTTTCTGGGCGTCTACTTTGTGCAGGAGGTGCGCCTGCCGCGAGTGCTGGGCGCGGTGACGGTGGGCGCCTGCCTGGGGCTGGCCGGCGCGCTCTTCCAGTCGGTGTCCGGCAACCCGCTGGGCAGCCCTGACATCGTTGGTTTTTCCACCGGGGCCGCCACGGGCGCGATCCTGACCATCATGTTCGTCGGCGCCGCGCCGATGGTGGTGGCCGGCGGCGCCGTCGGCGGTGGCGTGCTGGTGGGCGCGGTGATCGTGCTGCTGGCCGGCTCTCGCCTGAGCGGCCTGCGCGTGATCCTGGTGGGCATCGGCATCTCTGCGGCGCTGCGAGCCGTGAACTCCCTGTTGCTGGTGCGCGCCTCGCTGGAGGCGGCGCAGGCGGCCGCCCAGTGGAACGCCGGTTCGTTGCACGACGTTTCGCTGCCGTGGGTGGCCATCTTGGCGGTCGTTCTGCTGGCCGCCGCCCCTGCCCTGTGGGCGATCACCGGCCCGCTTGCGGTGCTTTCTTTGGGGGACGACGCTGCCGCCGCCCTGGGCATCAAAGCGGTACGCACGCGATTGGCGGCCATCGCGCTGGGCACCCTCCTGGTCTCGCTGGCCACCGCCGTGGCCGGGCCGGTGGCCTTCGTGGCGCTGGCCGCCCCGCACATCGCGCGGCGCCTGCACGGGCAGGTGGGCCCGAGCCTGGCCTCCGCCGCCGCCGTGGGGGCCGCGCTGGTGCTGGTGTCCGACCTGCTGGGGCAGTGGCTGCTGCACCCGGCCAAGCTGGCCGTGGGCGTGGTGACCGGCACCCTGGGCGGGCTCTACCTGTTGCTGTTGCTTTTCCAAGAACACCGGAGGAACCGACTGTGAGCGTTGCCAGTCCTTTGCGGGCCGAGCGTTTGGTGGCAGGTTACGGCAGTCAGCGCCCCATTTTGGACGGGGTGGAGCTGAGCGTGCTGGCGGGGGAGCTCACCGTGATCGTGGGCCCCAACGCGTGCGGAAAGTCCACTCTGCTGCGGGCGCTGGCTCGCGTGCTGCCCTGCCGGGCGGGACGGGTGCTCCTGGACGGGACGGACATTCGCGCCCAGGCCACCAAGGCGGTGGCTAGACGGGTGGGGATGCTCCCGCAGTCCTCGCAGGCGCCGGAGGAGATCCTGGTGGCGGACCTGGTGGCCAGGGGCCGTTACCCCCACCAGGGCATGCTGCGCCAGTGGAGCAGGGAGGACGAGGCGGCCACGCGGCGCGCGATGGAGGACGCCGGGGTCAGCGAATTAGCCGACCGGCGGGTGGGGCAGCTCTCCGGTGGGCAGCGCCAGCGGGTGTGGATCGCCATGGCCTTGGCCCAGGAAACCGATCTGCTCCTGTTGGACGAGCCCACCACCTACCTGGACCTGGCGCACCAACTGGAGGTGCTGGAGCTGGCGCGCGGTCTGCGGGCGCAGGGGCGCACCGTGGTGGCCGTGCTCCACGACCTGCACCTGGCTTTCCGGTACGCCACGCACCTGGTGGTGATGCGCGGCGGGGCGGTGGTGGCGCAGGGGGAGCCGCGCCGAGTGGTGACGCCGGAACTTATCAAGGAGGTCTACGGGGTGGAATGCACTCTTATACCCGATCCGCAGACCGGGACACCGATCGTTATCCCGACGGAGCGGTCATAAAGAAATGTGACCTTCGCCGATAGGCGTGGTCGATATGCCTGTGGGGAGGGGATGAGGCGTTGAAAACCTGCCACTTTAGCCCGCAGTCTGCCGGTGTCTGCAGGGTGGTGGTGACGGGGCGTCACGTCGCCAAAATCCCGCAGAGCGCCACCTCTGGGCGAGCGAAATCAGTAATGCTAGCCTCCGCAAAAGGACGGATGTCCTACTAAGTGGCGCAGGTAAGGGCGCACTTAGTTACGGGTCTTAAGCCCCGCAAACCAGCTCGCTCCCTCAGTGGGGCCCGACAATGGAGGACTGCCGTGCAGCCAATCCGGTCAGGCAGTGGCGCATCTAAGCGCGCCACCAAGTTCACCCCTCTATTCATCGCGCTTGCGCTCGGCGCCGCCGGTGTGGTTCTTCCCGGCGCGGCGCAGGCCGCCCAGACCGCCGCTCCTGTGCCCGCGACCGTGGCCGCATCCGCAGTGGTCAATCCGCCGGCCGCCGGCCCGCGCCCCAGCACCGGTGCAGGCGCAGTCCAGATCGAGAACGCCGCCAACGTGCTGGCGGGCAGCACGATCACCATCAAGGGCACCGGCTTTTCCGCCAAGCAGGGCCTATCCATGAAGGTCAACGACGGCGCTTACGCGGTAGACAACAACCAAGTCATCAAGACCGTGGAGGCAGACGATGCCGGCGCCTTCACTACCACCTGGATGGTGCCTGCGGACTTCGCTCCCGGGCGGCACTGGGTGCGCTTCCTGGACTCCGACCCGGCCACCTCTCAGGTAGCCGAATTCACCGTGGTTGCGCCGAACAGCCAACCCTCAACTGGTACCCCGACTGCGGGCACCCCCGGCGCCAGCCCGGCCCCGAGCGTTACCGCGCCAGTCGTGGAGGCCTCCGTCAACGCTCCTAGGACCGCCGCAGAGAAGACCCTCATCACCGTCACCGGCGAGGGCTGGTTTGTGGCTGACGGCTCCGCCGGCTCCTTCGTGGCGGTCAAGCTGGACCGCGGCGCAGAGTCCCGGACCTTTGACCTGACCGGAGTGTCAGACTCCGTCAACGGCAACAAGACCATCTGGGCGGCGGTGGAGGCCGAGCGCAGCGGCAAGTTCACCCTGAACATCCCGCTGCCGGACGGCACCAACAACGCCCCCAAGGCTGCCTGGGCGCCCGGCAGCACCCACACCATCACCTTCCTGTCCGGCTCCATGAAGGAGGGCGACAAGGTGCGGGCGGTCAACGCCACCATCGAGGTGACGGCCGCCGCGCCGGCCCCGTCCACCAGCCCGAGCTCCACTCCCAGCGTCGCCCCGACGCGCCCGGCCGGCCCGCCGCTTTGCACCGTGCGCAACCCCAACGCGACCCTGGGCCCGGTCCCGCTGCGCGACGGCGCCGCCGAGTTCCGCACCTGGGTGACCGGTGTGGAGACCAACCTCGTGGGCGGCCTGTACCAGACCGCGTACTCCGCCAAGCGCAACGCCCTGTACGTGACCTCTGCGATGGGCCGCCCGCCGGCGCAGACTACCTCCCTGCTGCGTCTGAACGCCGACACGCTGGCCTTTGAGAAGGAGGTCGTGCCCGCTATCGACCCGACCGCTACTGACCGCGAGGGTAACCCGGTGCAGGGCTCCCGCTACGCGGTCTACGGTGTGGCGGTTGACGACGTCAACGGTCGGGTATGGGTCACCAACACCCGCCAGTCCACTGCGGCTGTCTATGACGCGGACACCCTGGAACTGGTCAAGCAGTTCGAGAAGGGCTCCATGGGCCACACCCGCGACGTGATCGTGGACTCCAAGCGCGGCCGCGTCTACATCTCGATGGCCTTCGGCACCACGATTGCTTCCTTCAACGCACAGACCATGGAGCGCCTGGAGGACATCAAGCTGGGCGAGACCCGCGACGAGTTCGCCGTCATGTCCCTGGCCCTGGACGAGGCCACCGGCAAGCTGCTGACCATCTCCGGCACCACTCCGAAGGCCGCCGTGATCGACACCGCCAACAATAACGCCGTGAAGATCGTGACCCTGCCCGACACCGTGAACTTCGCCTCCGGTGTTGCCTACGACGGTCGCTCCGGCCGGATCTACGTCTCCTCCCAGGCCTCCGGTGACCTGACCGTGGTGGAGGAGGACGGCACCAAGGTGGCGGTCGTCTCCACCGGCGCGGAGATGGTGGACTCTCGCGGCCGCACCGTGCGCTCTGGCGCTCTGAACGTCGCCCTGGACTCGATCAACAACCTGGTCTACGTCGCCAACCGCAACTCCGGCACCATCACCCTGCACGACCTGGACGGCAAGCTGCTGCAGACCCTGGACTCCGGCAAGCTCGCTAACCACGTGGAGTTCGACGGCCGTGGCAACGTCTACGCCGTGAACAAGGGCGTCAACCGCGAGGGCACCTCCTCCTGCAACTACATCCAGAAGTACAGCGCCGTCCCTGTGATGGTGGAGCTGGACGCCGTCGAGCAGGAGACCGGCAAGCCGATCGTCATCACCGGCACCGGCTTCTTTGCCGGCGACGAGGTCACTGCCGTCATGCACTCCACCCCGGTGGAGATCGGCAAGGCCGTGGCCGACGCCCAGGGCAAGGTGACCTTCAACTTCGTGATCCCGGCGGGCACCGCCCTGGGGAACCACGAGGTGATCCTGACCGGCGCCAACGGCCGCGTGGCCAAGGTGGGCCTGGTGGTGAAGGAAGCCAAGGCACCGGCCCTGCAGCCCACCGACCAGGCGAGCCAGGCGGCCCCCAAGGCCTCGGACGCCCCGACCAAGGCGGCCCCCAAGCCGGGCGCTAAGGCTGAGGGCAAGGGCGGCAAGAAGCTGGCCAAGACCGGTACGGACGCGCTGGGCATGACCAGCGTGGCCCTGCTGGCCCTGGTTGGCGGCGCGGGCCTGTTGGCTGCGCGCAAGCGTCGCGGTTGATTCTGCTAGCTAGGAACGCTTAGGCGCCGCAGGCGCCGGGGTGGGGGCGAGGCCACGCGGCCTCGCCCCCACCCTTTGCTTCCGGGGCACAGTCGTGTGGCCCGGGCCCAGCGCTAATCAGGGCCAGAACCGAAGTAGCCTTAGAGGGTGGACCTCTTTGACACGGCCGGACTGCCCGCAAGCGCTCGGGCGGCAGTGGCGGGAAACGTCACGCCGGGTGGCGTGCCCGCCTTTAACCCGAGCGCGCCGTTGGCGGTCCGCATGCGCCCCACCACGCTGGAGGAGGTGGTGGGCCAGCCGCACCTGACCGCACCGGGTACGCCGCTAGCGCGCCTGGCCAGTCCGCAGTCGGAGCAGGCCAGCCACCGGGCGATGCCCACCTCCGTGTTCCTGTGGGGACCACCGGGCACCGGCAAGACCACGCTGGCCTACCTCACGGCTACGCAGGGGCGGCGCCACTTCGTGGAGCTGAGCGCCGTGCAGCACGGCGTGAAGGACCTGCGCGAGGTGGTCAAGGCCGCCCGCCAGCGCCTGGCGGCCACCGGCCAGGAGACCGTCCTGTTCGTGGATGAGGTGCACCGCTTCTCTAAGGCCCAGCAGGACGCCCTGCTGCCGAGCGTGGAAAACCGGTGGGTCACGCTGATCGCCGCCACCACGGAGAATCCCAGCTTCTCGGTGATCACCCCGCTGCTCTCCCGCTCCATTCTCTTGACGTTGCGCCCGCTGGACGAGCAAGCGATCGGCGAGGTGATCGACCGGGCGATCGCGGCGGACAAGGGCCTGGCCGGCCAGGTCTCGCTCACTAAGGAGGCGCGCGAGGCCATGGTGCGTCTGAGCGGCTCCGATGCCCGGCGCGCCCTGACCCTGCTGGAGGCGGCGGCCGGCAGCGCGCTGGATAGGCACGGCGTCGGCCACGAGCTCACGCTCGCCGACGTCGAGGAAGTCGTGGAGAGCGCCCTGGCCCAGTACGACCGCGGCGACGCCCACTACGACGTGGCCAGCGCCTTCATCAAGTCGATGCGCGGCAGCGACGTGGATGCCGCCCTCCACTACCTGGCCCGGATGTTGGCCGGGGGAGAGGACCCCCGCTTCATCGCGCGGCGCATCGTGATCGCCGCCAGCGAGGAGGTGGGCATGGCCGACCCCACCGCACTACAGGTGGCGGTGGCCGCCGCCCAGACCGTCCAGCTCGTGGGGATGCCCGAGTGCCGGATCGCGCTGGCCCAGGCCGTGGTGCACGTGGCCACCGCCCCCAAGTCCAACCGCGCCTACATGGCCATCAACGCCGCTATGGCCGACGTGGAGGCAGGCAAGGTGGGCCCAGTGCCGGTGCCCCTGCGCAACGTGGTGCCCGCCGCCGCGGGCCTGGCCGGGCGCGGCACCTACCTCTACGCCCACGACGCGCCGCACGGCGTGGTAGCCCAGCAGTACCTGCCCGACGCCCTGGTTGGCACCCGCTACTACGAGCCCACAGCGCGGGGCAAGGAGGCCGACGTTGCCGCCCGCCTGCCGAAGCTGCGCGAGATCCTGGCCGGCGGGTCCGAGCACAGGGACGCGGAGAACGCCTGAGCCGGCGACGGGCGTAACGCGCCTCACGCCCAAAACCGGCGTGCGCCGCTGGCCCGGGCGGCGCCCGGACTGCTAACCTGCTGCGGTTGCTTAATGCAGCCGCTGGGGCCTTAGCCAAAAGGTCGGCCCCGTCCCGACCGGGACGACGTTGAAACACGACAGAAAAGAGAAGAGACATGGCTGGTAGCCGCTCTCGCCGCACGGTGCGCCTCTCCCGCGCCCTCGGCCTCGCCCTGACCCCCAAGGCTCAGCGCTACTTCGACAAGCGCCCCTACGGCCCCGGTGAGCACGGCCGTGCGCACCGCAAGCAGGACTCCGACTACTCCGTCCGTCTGAAGGAGAAGCAGCGTCTGCGCGCCCAGTACGGCATCCGCGAGGCCCAGCTGCGTCGCGTCTTCGCCGAGGCCAAGCGCGAGGCCGGTCTGACCGGTGAGGCCCTGGTCGAGCTGCTGGAGATGCGTCTGGACGCCCTGGTGCTGCGCGCCGGTTTCGCCCGCACCATCGCCCAGGCCCGTCAGGTCGTTGTCCACCGCCACATCCTGGTGGACGGCAAGATCGTTGACCGCCCCTCCTTCCGCGTGAAGCCGGGTCAGGTTGTGCAGGTCAAGCCCAAGTCCCAGACCACCGTTCCCTTCCAGGTTGCCGCCACCGGTGCGCACCGCGACGTGCTGCCGGCCGTCCCGGACTACCTGAAGGTCGAGCTCGAGAAGCTCCGCTTCGAGCTGGTGCGCCGTCCGAAGCGCGATGAGGTCCCCGTCACCTGTGACGTTCAGCTGGTCGTCGAGTACTACTCTCGCTGATCCACGCCTCCGCGCGGCCCCGGACTGCCCAATTCGAGCAGGACGGGGCCGCGCTTTTGTCCGGCCAGGCGGCAACGTCGGCCACCCCAAAATCCTCCCGTCGGCCGGGAAAAAGAACGCTCAGGCGATCCCGCTAAAGTGTTCCAGCAGGCCAAGCAGTAATCGCGAAAGAGAAAGTCAATGCGCACTAGTGAAATCCGCCAGCGTTGGCTGGACTACTTCGAGTCCAAGGACCACGCCATCGTGCCGTCCGTGCCGCTGGTGAGCCCGGATCCCTCGATCCTTTTCACCATTGCAGGCATGGTGCCCTTCATCCCCTACATCTTGGGCACCGAAGAGGCTCCCTGGCCGCGAGCCGCTAGCGTGCAGAAGTGCATCCGCACTAACGACATCGAGAACGTGGGCCGCACCACCCGTCACGGCACGTTCTTCCAGATGAACGGCAACTTCTCCTTCGGCGACTACTTCAAGGAAGGCGCCATCCACTTTGCCCACGAGCTGCTTACCGGCTCCGTGGACGATGGCAAGTACGGCATCGACCCGGACAAGCTGTGGGTGACCATCTGGGACCAGGACGATGAGTCCTTCGAGATCCTCACCAAGGGCGTCAACATCAACCCCGACCACATCGTGCGCCTGCCGCGCAACCAGATCTTCTGGGACACCGGCCAGCCCGGCCCCGCCGGCCCCTGCGCCGAGTGGCACATTGACCGCGGCCCCGAGTTCGGTCCCGACGCCGTCGGCGGCAACGTGGACCCGGGCGGCGACCGCTACGTCGAGGTGTGGAACCTGGTGTTCGACCAGTACCGCCGCGGCGAGGGCGTGGGCAAGGACTACGAGCTGCTGGGCGAGCTGACCAAGAAGGCCATCGACACCGGCGCCGGCCTGGAGCGCCTTGCCTACATCATGCAGGGCAAGGCCAACATGTACGAGATCGACGAGGTTTACCCCGTGATCGCTGCCGCCCAGGAGATGAGTGGCCGCGACTACCAGCAGGTCAAGGACACCGAGGACGGCGTGCGAATGCGCGTCATTGCCGACCACGTCCGCAGCGCCATGATGCTGGTGGGTGACGGCGTGCGCCCGGGCAATGACGGTCGCGGCTACGTGCTGCGCCGCTTGGTGCGCCGCGCGGTGCGCTCCATGCGCCTGCTGGGCGTTGAGGACGCTGCGATGCCGCACCTGCTGCCGGCTTCCATGAACGCCATGAAGGCCTCCTACCCGGAGATCGAGCGCGACTTTGCCCGCATCAGCGACGTCATCTACACCGAGGAAGACGCCTTCCGTCGCACCCTGAACGCCGGCACCACCATCCTGGACGTGGCTGTGGCCAAGGCCAAGGAGGAGGCCACCGGCGGGCGCAAGCCGCGCCTGAGTGGTGCGGACGCCTTCACCCTGCACGACACCTACGGTTTCCCGGTGGACCTCACCCTGGAAATCGCCGCCGAGGCCGGCGTGGAGGTGGACCGCGAGAAGTTCACCGAGCTCATGACCGAGCAGAAGCAGCGCGCCCGCGCCGATGCCCTGGCCAAGAAGCAGGGCATGGTGGACGCGCGCGTCTACGACGACATCCTAGCCAAGTCCGGGGGCGCCACCCCGTTCCTGGGCTACACGGAAAACACTGCCGCCGCCAAGGTGCTGGGCGTGATCGTGGACGGCACCCCCGTCCCGGCGGCCAGCGCCCCGGCCGACGTCGAGGTCGTTCTCTCTGCCACCCCGCTCTACGCGGAGATGGGTGGCCAGCTGGCTGACCACGGCGTGATTCGCCTGGCCGGCGGCGGCCTGATCGAGGTGGACGACGTCCAGAAGCCGGTGGCCGGCCTGGTGGTCCACCGGGGCCGCCTGCTGGAGGGCGACGTGGCGCTGGAAGAAGCTGCCGTTGCCGAGATTGACGTGGTGCGCCGCGGCGCGATCGCCCGCGCCCACACGGCCACGCACATGGTGCACAAGGCGCTGCACGAGGAGCTGGGCGAGCAGGCCACGCAGGCCGGTAGCGAGAACTCTCCCTCCCGCATGCGCTTCGACTTCCGCCACGGCCAGGCGCTGTCCGCCGACGCGATCGCCGCGATCGAGGGCCGCGTGAACGACCGGCTGATGGAGAACCTCTCCGTCACCGACGCCGAGATGAGCCTGGACGAGGCCAAGGCCCTGGGCGCCATGGCGCTGTTCGGCGAGAAGTACGGCAGCCGCGTGCGCGTGGTCTCCATCGGTGGTGACTGGTCGCGCGAGCTGTGCGCTGGCACGCACGTCGTTGGCACCGGATCGATTGGCCGCATCTCCGTGCTGGGCGAGTCCTCCATCGGCTCCGGCGTGCGCCGCATCGAGGCCCTGGTGGGTGGCGGCGCGTACGCGCAGGACGCTGCGGACCGCATCGTGCTGAGCGAGCTGACCGGCATCCTGGGTGGTAAGGCCGCCGACGCTCCCGCCCGCGTTTCTGCCCTGATGACCCGTCTGAAGGCGGCCGAGCGCGAGCTGGCCCGCCTGCGGGAGAAGGAGCTGCTGGCGTCGGTGCCTGCCCTGGTGGAGGGCGCCAAGGACGTGGCCGGCACCCGCGTGATCGCCCACAATGCCGGCGAGGTGGCCAGCGCCGACGCGCTGCGCACCCTGGTGCTGCAGCTGCGCGAGCGCCTGGGCGAGTCCGCCCCGGCAGTGGTGGCGATCTCCGCCGCCGCCGGCGAGCGCCCCGTGGTCGTGGTGGCCACCAACGCATCTGCCCGTGACAAGGGTGTGGCCGCTGGTGCGCTGGTGCGCGTGGCCGCCCAGGTGCTGGGCGGTGGCGGCGGTGGCAAGCCGGACCTGGCCCAGGGAGGTGGCCAGGACGTCACCAAGATCGACGCGGCCCTGGCTGCAATCGAAGCTGAGCTTTCCTGATCTTGGCAGGCGCAGCTGAGCAAGGCCCGGGCGCAGGGGAGCACCCCCTGCGCCCGGGCGTTCGCCTTGCGTTCGACGTGGGCACCGTCCGCACCGGGGTGGCCCGCTGCGACGCAGACGCGATTATGGCAGTGCCTTTGGTCACGCTAACGCCCACGCACGACGACGCTCTCATTTTCTCCGCCCTCGATTTAATCGAGGAGTGGGATCCGGTAGAGATTTTGGTGGGCGACCCCAAACACATGTCCGGTAAACCGAGTAATTCCTCCGCGCGCGCCCTTTGGTTGGCCAAGGAATTGGCGGGGGAAACCCGCGTTCCGGTGCGGATGGTGGACGAGCGCCTCACGACTGTCACGGCCACCGGCCAATTGCACGATTCCGGGAGGTCGACGCGCACGCAGCGGGCGGTGGTGGACCAGGTGGCCGCCACGGTGTTGTTAGAACATGCACTTGCCAGTGAACGGGCTAATGGGACTCCACCGGGTAGGCTCATTAAGCAAACTCGGAAAGGTAGGCGTTAGTGAGCAACGAAATGGAAAAGTCCCCGGCTGGCTCCTCGGAGGCCGCGCAGGGCGCTATCCGTTCCAGGCGGCAGCTCCGCGGCTCCCGCGCTAACGTGCGTCCGGCCTCTGAGGCCGAGCTGGCGGCGGAGGCATTGGCCGACCCCACCGGCTCCATCCCCGTCATCTCCGCCGCGCAGGCGGCTCCCGCAGTGGAGCGCCCCGGCCACGGTGCGCACCGCAAGGCCGGCCCGCCGGTCGGCTCGCTGGAAGACGCCATCGGGCAGGACGGCCAGCCGGCCGCCCCCGCTCAGGCAGACGCCGCCCAGCCAGGGGCCACCGCGCAGCTTGACGTCGTGGCGCAGCAGGAAGTTGCCGCCGCGCCGGCGCAGCCCGCTCCGCCCGCAGCCGCCCCTGCGGCATCCCAGCAGCCGCGCGTTGGCGGCGGCAGCCGCACCCGCACCGGGTTCTTTGCACCGGTGTCCGCAGAGAGCCTCGCTGGCCAGTCTGCTCAGGCCGAGCAGAGCGCCCCGGCCGCCGCAGCGAGTGCCGCTCCGGCCGAGCAGCCCGCGCTGCCCGCGGCCGCGCCGGTCTCCGCCGACGCCGGCGATCTGCTTTCGGGCGGGCAGCGCCCGCGTAAGCGCAGCCGCAAGTTCCGCTCCCTGATCGTCTTCGTGGTGGTAGTGCTGGCCCTGGCGGGCCTGGGTTACGGCGCCACGGTCGCCTTCCGCTCGCTGATGAGTGCGGGCAGCTCCTCTCAGCCCACCGACTTCCCGGGCCCTGGCACCGGAGAGGTAATGGTGACGGTTCCCGAGGGCGCCACCGGGCGGGACATTGCCCAGGCGCTGGTGGACGCGCGCGTCACCGCCGACCTGGCCCGCACCATCGCCGTGCTGGCCAACCACCCGCAGGCCACCTCCATTCAGCCGGGCACCTACAAGCTGAAGATGGAGATGCGCACCGACGCCGCCGTGGCGGCGCTGCTGGACCCGGGCAGCCGGGCCGAATCCGGCCTGACCATCCCGGAGGGTTACACCCTGCCGCAGGTCAAGGACCGTCTAGTGGAGATCGGCGGCTTCACGCTGGCCGAGGTCGAGGCCGCCATGCTGGACACCGACGCCCTGGGCCTGCCCAAGGCCGCTGGTGGCAGCCTGGAGGGCTGGCTGGCCCCCGCCACCTACGACGTTGGCCCGAGCGACACCCCCAAGGACCTGCTGGCCGAGATGGTCGCGTTGCAGGTCAAGCGCCTGGGCGAGGCCGGCGTGAAGGAGGCCGACTACCAGACCATCCTCATCAAGGCCTCCATCCTGGAACGCGAGGTCAACATCGATGAATACCTGCCCAAGGTGGCCCGCGTGATCGAGAACCGCCTAGCGGACACCGCCGGCGAGACCCGCGGCCTGCTGCAGATGGACTCCTCGGTCCTCTACGGTCTGGGCATCGTGGGCGGCGTGCCCACCCAGGAGCAGCTGGCGATCGATACCCCGTACAACCTGTACATCCACCCGGGCCTGCCGCCCACCCCGATCGCCAACCCGGGCGAGCGCGCCATCGAGATGGCGCTCAACCCGGAGCCGGGCGCCTGGCTGTACTTCGTGACCATCAACCTGGACACCGGCGAGACCCGGTTTGCCAGCACGCTGGCGGAGCACGAAGAGAACGTCAAGCTGTACCGCAAGTACTGCGAGACCTCCGACCGCTGCTGATGGCCCGCGCAGCCGTAGTGGGGGACCCGATCTCCCACTCCCTGTCTCCTGTCCTGCACCTGGCCGGTTACGCCAGTCTGGGGTTGGAATGGTCCTACGAGCGCTGCCGCGTCCCCGAAGGTGAGCTGGGGCAGTTCCTGGCCGCCCTGGACTCTGAGTGGGTAGGACTGTCCGTCACCATGCCGCACAAGAGCGCGGCGGTGGAGCTGGCTCACTCCGTGGACCCGCTGGCGGCCGCGCTGGGCGTGGCCAACACCCTGGTGCGCCACAGCTCCGGCCATCTAACGGCTTTCAACACTGACGTGGCGGGCATCGCCGCCGCGCTGCGGGAGGTGGCGCCGGCGCAGTGGCGCCCCGAGCGCAGCGTGATCCTGGGCAACCGGGCCACGGCCTGCTCCGCCCTGGCCGCCCTGGGGGAGCTGGGCTGCACCGAGCACAGCGTGGTGGCACGCCGCCACGGGGGGCCGGGCTCCACGGCGCTGGTCTCCCACGCGCTCGGCGTGGAGCACCGGCCCCTGCTCTGGCGCCAGGACGAGTTCACTGCCCAGGCAGTGCAGGATGCGGACGTGGTCATCTCCACGGTCCCGGCCGGGGTCGCGGACCCGCTGGCCCAGTTCGTGGCCGAGCACGCCAAGCCGAGTGCGGTGCTGCTGGACGTCGTCTACCACCCGTGGCCCAGCGCGCTGACGCAGGTGTGGCTGGACAGCGGCAAGACGGCCGCGCCGGGCTGGCTAATGCTCTTGCACCAGGCGGTCATGCAGGTGCAGCTCTTCACGGGCCGCGCGCCGAACGTGGACGCTATGCGTGCGGCGCTGACGGGCGCACTAGGGTAGGACCTAGGCCGCACGGCTGCTGGAGTTGTACCACGTCTGAGAGGAGCCCCGATGCAGTGGACTACTGCCGGAGAATCCCACGGCCCGGCCCTGGTTGGCATCCTGGATGGCATCCCGGCCGGCATCGAGATCACCACCGAGGCGCTGCGCGGCGCGTTGGCGCGCCGCCGCTTGGGCTACGGGCGCGGGGCGCGCATGAAGTTCGAGCAGGACGAGGTCACGATCCTGGGCGGCGTTCGCCACGGCCGCACGCTGGGCGGCCCGGTGGCGCTGGAGATCAAGAACTCTGAGTGGCCCAAGTGGCGCACAGTGATGAGCGCGGACCCGGTGGACCCTGCCGCCCTCCTGATCGACGCGGGCACCGGGGACGAGCGCGAGGTGGCGCGCAACCGCCGCCTGACGCGCCCGCGCCCCGGCCACGCGGACCTGACGGGCATGCGCAAGTACAACCAGCAGGACGCCCGCCACATCCTGGAGCGGGCCAGCGCGCGGGAGACCGCAGCGCGTGTGGCGCTGGGCGAGGTCGCGGCTGCGGCCCTGCGTCAGATTGCCGGCATCGAGCTGGTTAGCCACGTCACCGCGATCGGCACCGCCGAGCTCCCGGCCGACGCCCCGCGCCCGGTGGCCGGCCAGACCCCCGAGCTGGACGCCTCGCCGGTGCGTTGTTTGGACGACGCTGCCGCAGCGGCCATGATCGCGCAGATCGACGCGGCAAAGGCCGACGGGGACACCTTGGGCGGCGTAGTCGAGGTGATCGCCTACGGCGTGCCGGCGGGACTGGGCTCGTTTGTGCGGGCCTCCTCCAAGCTGGATGCGCGCTTGGCGGCGGCCGTGATGGGCATTCAGGCCATCAAGGGCGTGGAGATCGGCGACGGCTTCCTGACGGCGGCGCGGCGCGGCTCCGTGGCGCACGACGAGATCGCGGCGGGCGGCCAGCCTGTTGCCGAGAAGTTCTCCCGCCTGAGCAATCGCGCCGGCGGCATCGAGGGCGGCATGAGCAACGGCGAGCCGATCGTGGTGCGCGCCGCCATGAAGCCCATCTCCACCGTTCCCCGGGCCTTGCAAACCGTGGACGTTGCAACCGGCGAGGCGGCGACGGCGCTGCACCAGCGCTCCGACACCTGCGCGGTGGCCCCGGCGGCCGTGGTGGCGGAGGCGATGGTGGCGCTCACGCTGCTGGAGGCGCTGCTAGAGAAGACCGGTGGGGACAGCGTGGTGGAGGCCAAGCGCAACCTGGCGGCCTACCTGGCGCACGACCCCTGGGAGGGACTGTGAGGAAGCAGAACGTAGACCTGGCGCACTCCCTGCCGGCCTCAGCCCTGCCAATCGTCCTGGTGGGTCTGCCGGGCGCGGGCAAGACCTCGGTAGGCCGTGAGCTGGCCCGCCTGACGGGCCTGAACTCGGTGGACACGGACGCTGAGGTCCGCCGCCGCACCCGGCTGACCATCCCGCAGCTTTTCGCCGAGCGCGGCGAGGAAGGCTTCCGCGACGTCGAGCACCGAGCGATCGCCCACACCCTGACCTTGGCGCACGGCGTGGTGGCGCTGGGCGGGGGAGCGGTGCTGCACCCGGGCACGCGCGAGCTGCTGCGCAACCACACGGTGGTGCACCTGCGCGTCACCCTGGAGGAGGCCGCGCGCCGGGTGGGTGCCACCGGCTCGGGCCGCCCGCTGCTGGCGGAGGACCCCGTGGCCCGGCTGGAGGAGCTGAGCCTGCAGCGCGACGAGCTCTACCGGCAGGTGGCCACCGTGGCCGTGGAGACCACGGGCCGCACGCCCACCGAGATCGCGGAGGAGATCATCGCCCAGGTGCGAATGGGCATCGGCCGCACCACCCGCATCGAGGTGGGCGGGGAGAGCCCCTACCAGGTCTGCGTGGGCCACGGCCTGGAGTCTGAGGTGGCCGCGCAGGTTGGCATGGTGCCCCGCCGCGTGCTGATCGTGCACCCCCACGCCCTGACCGAGCGCGCCAAGCACCTGGCCGAGCACCTGGAGTTCAGCCCCGCCACCTCCGCCGAGCTGAGCGTGGCGCTGCACGCCATCCCGGACGGCGAGTCCGCCAAATCCCTGCAGGTCACGGCGGAAATATGGGAGCACCTGGGCCAGGAGCGCGCCGGGCGCCAGGACGTCGTGATCGGCCTGGGCGGTGGAGCCTGCACCGACCTGGCCGGTTTCGCCGCCGCCACCTGGCTGCGCGGCGTGGACGTCATTCAGGTCCCCACCACCGTGCTGGCGATGGTGGACGCCGCCGTGGGCGGCAAGACCGGCATCAACACCTCCGCCGGGAAGAACCTGGTGGGCTCCTTCCACCCGCCGCGCGCGGTCGTGTGCGACCTGGACGCCCTGCACACCCTGCCCCAGGTGGAGCGCAGCACCGGCCTGGCAGAGGTCGTCAAGTGCGGCTTCATCTCCGACCTGGCCATCCTGGAGCGAGTGGAGAGCCAGGCCGAGCTGCTCACCGCCGGTCCGGTGGAGAGCCTGCGCGAGGTCATGGAGCGGGCCATCGCCGTCAAGGCGCAGGTGGTCAGCGCCGACCTGCGCGAGGCCGGGCAGCGCGAGTTCCTGAACTACGGACACACCCTGGCCCACGCCATCGAGCGCAACGAGAACTACCAGCTGCGCCACGGCGCGGCCGTCTCCATTGGCTGCGTCTACGCCGCCGCCCTCGCGGAGGAGCTGGGGGTGGCGCAGCCGGGGCTCGCCGACCACCACCGTCGCCTCCTGGCCGGTCTGGGCCTGCCCGTCACCTACGACGGCGACTTCGCCGCGCTGCGCAAGTTCATGGCCAGCGACAAAAAGGTGCGCTCGCGCGCCCTGCGCTTTGTGCTCCTGAGCGAGCTCGGCCGCCCGGCCGTGCACGTGGTCGCGGACGAGACCGCGCTGGAGCGTGCCTACCAGGCGGTGCGCACTTGAGCATCGTCGTCCTGATCGGGGCCCCCGGCAGCGGCAAGAGCTCGGTAGCCCGCCACCTGGCAGAAAACGGCTGGGCGGTGTGGGAATGCGACGACGCGGTGGCAGCCAGCCTGCGCGTCGAGCGTGCCCAGGCCTACCTGGCAGAGGACGGGCAGCGCTTCGCCGCGCAGGCGGTCGAGCTTGCCAAGGAGCGCCTCGCGCAGGCCGCCGCCCAGCTCGCAGAGAGCGTCGGGGAGGCCGGCGGGCAGAAGCAGGTGCTCGTCCTGTCCTCGGAGGCGGTGCTGGATGCCGACCTGCGCGCGCAGTTGCGCCAGATCGGGCAGGCCGGCGGCAACGTCGTCCACCTGGATGCCGACCTCGCGGCGCTAACCAAGCGACTCGGCTTCACCGCGCCAGGCGGGCTGGCCACCCTCACCCCGCGCGCCCTGCTCGGCGCAATGCGGCGCGAACGGCTGCCCCTCTACCAGGAGGCCGCCGGGCACAACATCGACACCTCCTTCCTCACCGCGCCGGAGGTGGCGCGGGCGGTGGAGGAAATCGCTGGGTGAAAAGAGCTAGCCTTTAGACACCGGCCACAGCGGCCGCAGCAGGGCGAAGGGAGCAAGCGATGTTCACAATCCGCGCGGCACACCCCGGCGGCCCGGACCAAACCAGCCAGGCGCTGGCCAAGGTGGAAGCGGAACTGGCCGCGCATGGCGCCCGCCCCCTCGCGGTGCAGACCCTGACGCAACCCGCCGGCCTCGAGGTCGCGCTCGATGCCCCCGCGCTCGCTGCGGCCGTCGTGCGAGAGCTGCTCGCCCTCGAAGGCGTGGCGGTGGGAGTTGGAGTCGGACCGCAGGAGCAGGCCCCCAAGCAGGCCCAGCGCGCCCTGGCCGCCGCCTCCAAGCGCACCGCCACCCGCCCCGTCGTCGTGGCAGCGCGCAACAAGGACGGCGCCCACTCCACCACCATCCTGGCCCAGGCCCTCGCCGCGCTCGTGCAGGGCCGCACCGCACTCGGCCACGAAGCCGTGGCCGCTATGCGTCACCACCCCGACCGCGCCAGCGCCGCCGCCCAGCTCGGCATCACCACCCAGGCCCTCAGTCAGCGCCTGCGCACCGCCAACCAGGTGGAAGCAAACGGCCTCGAAGGCTTCCTCACCCGCGGCCTGACCGCCCTCGAGGCGCTCACCGCCCGCCGCCCCAAGTAGGCAGTGTCACGTTTACCAGGCGCGCGGATGTGCCCGGCGTCCTGGGAATATGCGCAACCGCCTTGCTATCCTGACCGGCGGTAAAAAACTCCAGACCGCAAATCGAGGTAGCAAAAGTGGCAACGACCAACGACCTGAAGAACGGCATGGTGCTCAAGATCGAGGGCCAGCTTTGGACCGTCATCGAGTTCCAGCACGTCAAGCCCGGCAAGGGCCCGGCCTTCGTGCGCACCAAGATCAAGAACGTGCTCTCCGGCAAGATCGTTGACCGCACCTTCAACGCCGGCCTGAAGGTGGAGACCGCCACCGTCGACCGCCGCGACATGGAGTACCTGTACCAGGACGGCAACGACTACGTCTTCATGGACACCCAGACCTACGAGCAGATCAGCGTGCCCGCAGAGACCGTCGGTGACAACCGCAACTTCCTGCAGGAGAACCAGCAGTGCATCGTGGCCCTGCACGAGGGCGCCGTGCTCTACATCGACCTGCCGGCCTCCATCGTCACCGAGATCACCTACACCGAGCCGGGCCTCCAGGGCGACCGCTCCTCCGCTGGCACCAAGCCCGCCACCATCGCCACCGGCTACGAGATCCAGGTCCCGCTGTTCCTGGAGATCGGCACCAAGGTCAAGGTGGACACCCGTACTGGCGACTACCTGGGCCGTGTGAACGACTAAGTGAGCTTCGAAACCACGTCCCGTTCCAAGGCACGCCGCCGCGCGGTGGAAGTGCTGTTTGAGGCAGACCTGACCGGTCAGCTCACCGAGGAGGCGCTGGCGCAGCTGCTGGAGCAACGCAAGCTGCACACCGCCGCCCCCTCGCCGCTGCCCGCCTTCGCGGTGGAGATCCTTGGGGGCGTAGCCACGCACTTCTCCCACATCGAGGACACGCTCCAGACCTACCAGTCCGGGCGCGCCTTCAACCTGCTGCCGCCGGTGGACCGCTGCATCCTGCGCGTAGGCGCATGGGAGCTGCTCTACACGGACACGGATCCGAACGTGGTGATGGACGAGGCCGCAAACCTCGCCGCGCTGCTCTCCACGGAGGACTCTCCGCGCGTGGTCAACGGCCTCCTGGGCCGACTGAAGGATCTCCTTCCCACGCTGCGCGCTGCCCTGTAAGGCCGCGCTGAAGCAAAATAGTTGCCC
The DNA here is from genome assembly GCA_030529545.1 of Buchananella hordeovulneris. Lineage (GTDB taxonomy): Bacteria > Actinomycetota > Actinomycetes > Actinomycetales > Actinomycetaceae > Buchananella > Buchananella hordeovulneris_A. Next base: position 31,148 of record JAUMWR010000004.1, on the reverse strand, counting down.
CGCCTGCCGTCTGGCCGGCGGGGCAACTGCATTGGCGGCGCCACCTGCACTACATACCTAGGCGTAGCTGGTTACCCGCTTGGATCGGGGGCTGGGGTGAGATCCCTCCGGGAAAGGGAACTACGTAGCGCGAGGTCGGTGGGGGGTGGCGGTTTACCCCGGGGCGGGCAGCGAAAATGGCGTTATTCACACCGGGCAGTGGCGCCGCCCCGCACGCGCAAGTGCGATTGGGCACACGAGCCAATTTCACCTGGCGACAACGTACACGTCCGCCCTCACGCCGGGTCTACGATTGGAGCTGCCAACATCCTTTAAGAGCCGTCCAGAGAGGCGGGGAAGGGGGCAGACATGGTTGCAGACCAGCGGGCGCAAGAGGGCAAGGAGGTTCTCGGCGCAGCCGAGATCTCGCGTTCTCTTACGCGTATTGCCCACGAGATCATCGAGCGAAATTCGGGTGCGGAGGGAGTCATCCTCCTGGGCATCCCCAAGCGTGGAGTGCCGCTGGCCCGCCGACTGGCGGCCCGCCTGGCCGACGTGGGCGTGGTAGTGCCCGTCGGCGCACTAGACATCACCATGTACCGCGACGACCTGGACCGCCAGCCCACTCGCGTTCCCGAGCCCACCTTCATCCCCGGCGGCGGCATTGACGGCAAGACCGTGATCCTGGTGGACGACGTTCTCTACTCCGGTCGCACCGTGCGCGCCGCCCTGGACGCCTGCAAGGACGTGGGCCGTCCCGCCAGCGTGCAGCTGGTGTGCCTGGTTGACCGCGGCCACCGCGAGCTGCCCATCCGCGCGGACTTCGTGGGCAAGAACCTGCCCAGTGCCCGCTCTGAGTCCATCCGCGTACTGCTCGAAGAGACCGACGGCCGCGACGCCGTGGTGCTGAAGAAGGAAAGTTAATGCGTCACCTGCTAAACGCCGCCGACCTCACGCTCGAAGAGGCACTGGAAATTCTGGACACTGCGGAGGTTATGGCGGCTACTCAGTCGCGCTCCGTGAAGAAGCTGCCCACCCTGCGGGGCAAGACCGTGGTCAACCTCTTCTTCGAGGACTCCACCCGTACCCGGCTGTCCTTCGAGGCCGCCGCCAAGCGCCTGAGCGCGGACGTCATCAACTTCTCCGCCAAGGGCTCCTCCCTCTCCAAGGGCGAGAGCCTGAAGGACACCGCCCTGACCCTGCAGGCCATGGGCGCCGACGCCGTGATCGTGCGCCACTCTGCCTCCGGCGCCGCCCACCGCCTGGCCCACGCCGGCTGGATCGACGTGCCGGTGCTCAACGCCGGTGACGGCACCCACCAGCACCCCACCCAGGCGCTGCTGGACGCCATGACCATGCGCCGTCACATCGCCGGCCCGGGCCGCCCGGGCATGGGCAACGCCCCCGAGCGTGGCGCCACCCTGGAGGGCGCGCGCGTGGTGATCGTGGGCGACATCCTGCACTCCCGCGTGGCCCGCTCCAACGTGGACCTGCTGGCCACCCTGGGCGCCGACGTCACTCTGGTGGCCCCGCCCACGCTGCTGCCGATGGGCGTGGAGAACTGGCCCTGCCGCGTGGTCTTTGACCTGGATGAGGCCATCGAGACCGCCCGCCCCAACGCGATCATGATGCTGCGCGTGCAGCGCGAGCGCATGTCCAGTGCCGGCGGCGGCTTCTTCCCCTCTCCGGAGGAGTACCACCGCGCCTACGGGCTGGGCACCTCCCGCCTGGCCGCGCTGCCGGCCGACTGCCAGATCCTGCACCCGGGCCCGATGAACCGTGGCTTGGAGATTTGCGCCGAGGCGGCCGACCACGCTCGCTCCCGCATCGTGGAGCAGGTGGCCAACGGCGTGGCTGTGCGCATGTCCGCCCTCTACCTACTCCTGGCTAACGAAGGAACCGAGCTGTGAACAACACCCTGATCAAGTCCGCCGCCATTCTGGGCGGGGAAAAGGCCGACATCGCTCTGGTTGACGGCGTTATCGCCGCCATTGGGGTCGACGCTGCCGAGGCGGCCGGTGCGAACGCGCGCGTGGTGGAGGCCGACGGGCTCGTGGCGCTGCCTGGCCTGGTTGACCTGCACACCCACCTGCGCGAGCCGGGCCGGGAGGACGCAGAGACCGTGGAGACGGGCACCCGGGCAGCCGCCCTGGGTGGCTTCACCTGCGTGTTCGCGATGGCCAACACCACCCCGGTGCAGGACACCGCTGGCGTGGTGGAGCAGGTGGCCCGCCTGGGCACCGAGTCCGGGTGGGTGGAGGTCCGCCCGATCGGTGCCGTCTCCAAGGGCCTGGAGGGCAAGGCGCTGGCCGAGCTCGGCGCCATGGCCGCCTCCAAGGCGCGCGTGCGCGTGTTCTCCGACGACGGCAAGTGCGTCCACGACCCGGTGCTGATGCGCCGCGCCCTGGAGTACGTGCGCTCCTTTGACGGCGTCATCGCACAGCATTCCCAGGAGCCGCGCCTGACCGAGGGCGCCCAGATGAACGAGTCCCCGCTCTCCGCCCAGCTCGGCTTGGCCGGTTGGCCGGCGGTGGCCGAGGAGGCGATCATCGCCCGCGACATCCAGCTGGCCGCGCACGTGGGTTCCCGCCTGCACGTGTGCCACCTGTCCACCGCTGGCTCCGTGGAGCTGGTGCGCTGGGCCAAGTCCCGTGGCATCGACGTGACCGCCGAGGTCACCCCGCACCACCTGTTCCTCACCGAGGAGAAGGCCACGACCTACGACCCGCTGTACAAGGTCAACCCGCCGCTGCGCACCCGCGAGGACGTGGAGGCCGTACGCGCCGGCCTGGCCGACGGCACCATCGACATCGTGGGCACCGACCACGCCCCGCACTCCCTGGAGGACAAGGACTGCGAGTGGGCCGCTGGCGCCTTCGGCATGACCGGCCTGGAGACTGCGCTGTCCGTGGTGCAGGACGTCATGGTGGACACCGGCCGCATGACCTGGGCCGACGTTGCTCGCGTCATGTCCACCACCCCGGCCCGCATCGGCCGCATCACCTCCCAAGGCCAGGGCCTCGTGGTGGGCGCTCCCGCCCACGTCACCCTGGTGGACCCGAGCGTTCGCCGCGTCGTGGACCCGACCACCCAGGCCACCAAGTCCACCAACAGCCCCTACAAGGGCTGCGAGCTGCCCGGCCAGGTCATCGCCACCTTCTACGGCGGTCGCCCGACCGTTCTCAATGGTGAGCTGCAGGTGCAGGCATGAGCGCTAGCGAACTGGCGCTGGTAGTCCTGGAGGACGGCCGCGTGTTTCGCGGTCGTGCCTACGGGGCCCGCGGGCGCACCCTGGGGGAGATCGTGTTCTCCACCGGCATGTCCGGCTACCAGGAGACCTTTACCGACCCTTCCTATCACCGCCAGATCGTGGTGATGACCTTCCCGCACATCGGCAACACCGGCATGAACCGGGAGGACCCGGAGTCCGACAAGATCTGGATTGACGGCCTCGTTGTCCGCGATCCTGCCCGACGTTCCTCCTCTTGGCGCGCCGAGTCTGAGCTGGAGGACGAGCTGGTCCAGGCGGGTGTGGTGGGCATCAGCCACATCGACACCCGCGCCCTGACCCGCCACCTGCGGGAAAATGGCTCCATGCGCGCCGGCATCTTTTCCGGCGACGCCCTGCCCTCGCACGGCGAGGACCTGAGCCCGGCCGCCGTCTCCGTCCTGGTGGACGTGGTACGCTCTCAGGCCGCCATGAAGGGCGCCGACCTGGCCCGTGAGGTCTCCACCTCCGAGTCCTACGTGATTGAGCCGATGAACTGGGAGGGTCCGGCGCGCGCCCACATCGTGGCCGTGGACCTGGGCATCAAGGCCCGCTCGCCCCAGAACCTGGCCGAGCGCGGCGCCCGCGTGACCGTGGTGCCACAGTCCATCACCCTGGACCAGCTGTTGGCGCTGGAGCCCGACGGGGTCTTCTTCTCCAACGGCCCCGGCGACCCGGGGGCGGCCAGCCACGAGATAGAGTTGCTGCGCGGTGTGCTGGACGCCGGCGTGCCCTACTTCGGCATCTGCTTTGGCCACCAGCTGTTGGGCCGCGCGCTTGGCTACGGCACCTACAAGCTGGTCTATGGCCACCGCGGCGTGAACCAGCCGGTGCAGGACCGCGCCACGGGCCGGGTGGAGATCACCGCCCACAACCACGGCTTCGCGGTGGACGCGCCCATGGAGGGCCCGTCCGTGGCCCCGCACGACGACGGCCGCTACGGCCGGGTCGAGGTCAGCCACCTGTCCCTGAACGACAACGTGGTGGAGGGCCTGCGCGCGCTGGACATCCCCGCGTTTTCCGTGCAGTACCACCCGGAGGCGGCGGCTGGCCCGCACGACTCCGAGCACCTCTTTGACCAGTTCCTCTCGCTTGTTGAGGCGCGGCGCGCCCAGGGCGAAGCCACCCCCGGCACGAAGCAGGAGGGCTAATGCCGCGCCGTAGTGACATCAAATCTGTTCTGGTAATTGGCTCCGGCCCGATTGTGATCGGTCAGGCCTGCGAGTTCGACTACTCCGGTACTCAGGCCTGCCGCGTGCTGCGCGACGAGGGCGTGCGCGTCATCCTGGTCAACTCCAACCCGGCCACGATCATGACGGACCCGGACGTGGCTGACGCCACCTACGTGGAGCCCATCACCGTGGAGGCAGTGGCGGCGATCATCGCCAAGGAGCACCCCGACGCGCTCCTGCCCACCCTGGGTGGCCAGACCGCACTGAATACCGCCGTGGGCCTTGCCGAGGCCGGCGTGCTGGAGAAGTACAACGTGGAGCTGATCGGTGCCCGCCTAGACGCGATCAACGCCGGTGAGGACCGCGACGAGTTCAAGGCCGTGGTCGAGCGCTGTGGCGCCGAGGTGGCCCGTTCCGTCATCGCCCACAGCCTGGACGAGTGCCACCAGGCGGTGGAGGAGCTGAGCTACCCGGTGGTGGTCCGTCCTTCCTTCACCATGGGGGGCCTGGGCTCAGGTATCGCCTTCAACGCCGAGGACCTGGACCGCATCGCCGGCGCCGGCCTCTACCACTCCCGCACCACCGAGGTGTTGCTGGAGGAGTCCATCCTGGGCTGGAAGGAGATCGAGCTCGAGCTGGTGCGCGACACCGCAGACAACGCGGTGATGGTCTGCACCATCGAGAACGTCGACCCCGTGGGTGTGCACACCGGTGACTCCATCACCGTCGCCCCGGCGCTGACGCTGACCGACCGCGAGGTGCAGAACCTGCGCAACATCGGTATTGCCGTCATCCGCGAGGTCGGCGTGGACACCGGTGGGTGCAACATCCAGTTCGCCATTCACCCCACCACTGGGCGCGTCGTCGTCATCGAGATGAACCCGCGCGTCTCTCGCTCCTCGGCCCTGGCCTCCAAGGCGACCGGTTTCCCGATCGCCAAGATCGCCGCCCGCCTGGCCATCGGCTACACCCTGGACGAGATCCAGAACGACATCACCGGCACCACCCCGGCCTCCTACGAGCCGGCGCTGGACTACGTCGTGGTGAAGGTGCCGCGTTTTGCGTTCGAGAAGTTCCCGGCCGCTGACCCGACCCTGACCACAGCCATGAAGTCGGTGGGTGAGGCGATGGCCCTGGGCCGCAACTTCGCGGAGGCGCTGGGCAAGGCCATGCGCTCCATTGACAAGAAGAACACCTGCTTCCACTGGCGCGGGGCGGCCCCCTCCAAGGAGGAGACCGCGCAGCTGCTGGAGGCGATCAAGACGCCGACCGAGGACCGTCTGATCCAGGTGCAGCAGGCCATCCGTGGCGGTGCCACCCTGGAGGAGCTGTACGCCGCCACCGAGATCGACCGCTGGTTCCTGGACCAGCTCTTCTTGATCGACGAGGTCGCCAACAGCGTGGCCGACGCCCCGGTGCTCACCCCGGCGCTGCTGCGCGAGGCCAAGGCCCACGGCCTCTCCGACGTGCAGATCGCGGAGATCCGGGGCCTGGAGGAGCGCACGGTTCGCGAGATCCGCCGCGCCTTCAACGTGCGTCCGGTGTTCAAGACCGTGGACACCTGCGCCGCCGAGTTCGCCGCCGACACCCCGTACCACTACTCGTCCTACGACGAGGAGAACGAGGTGCGTCCGCGCGAGCGCGAGGCCGTGATCATCTTGGGCTCCGGCCCCAACCGCATCGGTCAGGGCATCGAGTTCGACTACTCCTGCGTGCACGCGACCTTCGCGCTGCGCGAGCGCTACGAGACCGTCATGGTCAACTGCAACCCGGAGACGGTCTCCACCGACTACGACATCTCCGACCGTCTCTACTTTGAGCCCCTCACGTTCGAGGACGTGATGGAGGTCTACGAGGCGGAGAAGGCGGCCGGCCCGGTGGCCGGCATGATCGTCCAGCTCGGTGGCCAGACCCCGCTGTCCCTGGCTGCGCGTCTGAAGGAGGCTGGCGTCCCGATCCTGGGCACCACCCCCGAGGCGATCGCCGCCGCCGAGGACCGCGAGGCCTTCGGTGCGGTGCTCGAGGCCGCCCACCTGCCGAGCCCGGCCCACGGTACCGCCGTGAGCGACTCTCAGGCGCTGAGCGTGGCCGCAGCGGTTGGCTACCCGGTGCTGGTGCGCCCGAGCTTCGTGCTCGGTGGCCGCGGCATGGAGATCGTCTACAGCGAGGACGGCCTGCGTGACTACCTGTCGCGTGCCGGCGACGTCTACGCCTCCGGTCCGCTCCTGATCGACCGCTTCCTGGACGACGCGGTGGAGATCGACGTGGACGCGCTCTACGACGGCACCGACCTGTTCATCGGCGGCATCATGGAGCACATCGAGGAGGCCGGTATTCACTCCGGCGACTCCGCCTGTGTGCTGCCGCCCATGACGCTGTCCGGTGCCATCATCGAGCGCATCGCGGCCTCCACCCTGGCGATCGCCAAGGGCGTGGGCGTGCGCGGCCTGCTCAACATCCAGTACGCGCTGGTCTCCGACGTCCTGTACGTCATCGAGGCCAACCCGCGCGCCTCCCGCACCGTCCCGTTCGTCGCCAAGGCGACCGGCACGGCGCTGGCCCAGGCCGCGGCCCGCGTGATGGCGGGGGAGTCCATTGCGGACCTGCGCACCGCCGGCGTGCTGCCTGCCACGGACGCCCGTTTCACCGACATCGCGGACCCGATCGCGGTGAAGGAGGCCGTGCTGCCGTTCAAGCGCTTCCGCACCGAGTCCGGGCGCGTGGTTGACACCGTGCTGGGCCCGGAGATGCGCTCCACCGGTGAGGTCATGGGCTTCGACGCCAACTTCCCGTTGGCGTTCGCCAAGTCCCAGCTGGCCGCCTACGGTGGCCTGCCCACCGAGGGTACGGTGTTCGTCTCCATCGCGGACCGCGACAAGCGCCAGATTGCGCTGCCGGCCCGCCGCTTGGTGGAGCTCGGCTTCAAGCTGCTGGCCACCGAGGGCACGGCCGTGGTGCTGCGCCGCAACGGCATCGAGTGCGAGGTGGCGCGCAAGCACTCCGAGGGGCGTGGTGAAAACGGGGAGCCCACCATCGTGGACCGCATCATCGCCGGTGAGGTCGACATGGTCATCAACACCCCGGCCGGCCAGGGCGCGCGGGCTGACGGTTACGAGATTCGTACCGCCACCACCGCCGCCGACCGCGCGATCATCACCACCGTTCAGCAGTTCGACGCCGCCGTGCAGGCCATCGACGCCGCCCGCGGCACCGACCTGAACGTGCGCTCCTTGCAGGAGTACGCGGCAGACCTGCAGGCCCGCCGCGCGGAGAGGGAGGCAAAGTGAGCCCGGCTTTCGGTGACCGCCTGGCCGCCGCGGTGGCGGCCCACGGCCCCCTGTGTGTGGGCATCGACCCGCACGCTGCCCTCCTGGCGCAGTGGGGTTTGGACGACGATGCCGCCGGCGTGCGGAAGTTCGGCCTGATCGTGGTTGAGCAGTTGGCGGGGAAGGTCGCGGCGGTCAAGCCGCAGTCGGCATTCTTCGAGCGCCACGGCTCGCGCGGCGTGGCCGCCCTGGAGGATGTGCTGGCTGCGGCCCGCGAGGCCGACCTGCTTTCTGTCTTGGACGTCAAGCGCGGCGACATAGGCTCGACCATGGGCGGCTACGCGGCCGCCTACTTGGACGACGCCTCCCCGCTGCGGGCCGACTCCATCACGCTCTCGCCCTACCTGGGCCTGGGCTCTTTGAACCCGGCCCTGGACCTGGCCCGCCAGACCGGGCGCGGTGCCTTTGTGCTGGCCCTGACCTCCAACCCGGAGGGCGCCAGCGTGCAGCACGCCCGCCTGGGGGAGAAGTCCGTGGCCGCCTCCGTGGTGGAGGGCCTGGCCGCCCGCAACGACATCGAGCGCGCCGAGGGCGCAAGCTGGGGCTCGTTCGGTGTGGTCGTGGGCGCCACCATCGGTGACGCCGCCCAGGAGACCGGCACCGACCTGCCGGCCCTGCACGGCCCGATCCTGGCCCCCGGCGTGGGGGCCCAGGGAGCTGGCCCCGAGGACCTCAAGCGGGTCTTCGGCTCGGCGCTGCCCTACGTGCTCGCCTCCTCCTCTCGCGGCGTGCTCAAGCACGGCCCGGCCGGGCTGGCTGAGGCGGCGGCGCAGGAGGCGGCCGCGATGCGCGCGGTAGTCGAGGCGGCCGGCGGAACGTCGTCCAACGAAGGAGAGGGCAAATGAGCGCAGCGCCGCGCCTGGTGGTCCTGGCCGGGCCGACGGCGGTGGGGAAGGGGACGCTGGTGGCGGAGCTGCGCCGCCGGCACCCCGACCTGTTCGTCTCCATCTCTGCCACGACGCGGGGGCCGCGTCCCGGCGAGGAGGACGGCGTCCACTACCACTTCGTCACGCGCGAGCAGTTCGAGGCACTGGTGGCCGACGGGCAGATGCTGGAGTGGGCCGAGGTCCACGGCGTAAACCTGTACGGCACGCCGCGCGGCCCGGTTGAGGCCGAGCTCGCCGCAGGCCGCAGCGCCCTGGTGGAGATCGACCTCGTTGGCGCGCGCCAGGTGAGGCAGGCCATGCCGGAGGCCCTGCTCGTGTTCGTGGTCCCGCCTAGCTGGGAGGAGCTGGAGCGCCGCCTGGTGGGCCGTGGCACTGAGGACGAGGAGGAGCGCACCCGCCGCCTGGCCACCGCCAAGGTGGAGCTGGCCGCGCGCGGCGAGTTCGACCGCGAGGTGGTCAACGACGACGTGGCGCGTGCCACCGGCGAGTTGGAAGAGATTCTGGGCCTGGCCCGGTAAGATTGCCCGCATGGCTGTGACTGGAACTGGTAAGGGCATTATCGAGCCCCCGATCGACGAGCTGCTCACGCAGGTGGACTCCAAGTACGCGTTGGTGACGTACGCGGCGCGCCGCACCCGTCAGATCAACACCTACCACCAGCAGTTGGAGCACGGTCTGTTCGAGACCGTGGGCCCGCTGGTGGACTACCAGCCGGAGGACAAGCCGCTGTCCATCGCGCTTCGCGAGATCAACGCTGGTCTGCTGCGCCGCGTCGAGCGTCGCGAGCCGGTGGCCCCGGTTGCTCCGACCATGCCGGACTTCTCTTCCATCGAGGTGCCGGGCGTGACCGACCAGGTGCACGCAGACTTCAGCACGGACTTCGCTGCTGACTTCGCCGCCGACTTCGGTCAGGATGCCTGACACTCTTAGCGGTGCCCCCCGTGGCCTCCGGATTGTTCTGGGGGTAACGGGGGGCATCGCTGCATACAAGGCAGTGTTGCTGCTGCGCCTGTTCAAGGAGGCGGGGCACAGCGTGCGCGTGGTTCCCACGCAGAACGCACTGAAGATGGTGGGCGCGCCCACGTTCGCGGCGCTGTCCGGCCAGCCGGTGCGCACCGGCGTGTTCGAGGACGCCGAGGGCGTGGACCACGTGGCGCTGGGGCAGCACGCCGACCTGGTGGTGGTGGCCCCAGCGACCGCCGACTTCCTGGCGCGCGCCGCGACCGGCCGCGCCGACGACCTGTTGGGCGCGGTGCTGCTAACCGCCGCCTGCCCCGTTTTGTTTGCCCCGGCGATGCACACGGAGATGTGGCTGCACCCGGCCACGCAGGCGAATGTGGAGACGCTGCGTTCGCGCGGCGTACATGTGCTGACGCCGGCTTCCGGCCGCTTGACGGGCAGGGATTCCGGTATTGGCCGTCTGCCCGAGCCGCAGGACATTTTCGCGGCGGCCATGGATTTGGTGGCCGACGTTCCTGCCGACGGGATCGAGACCGCAGCCGCCCCCGAGCCGTTCCTGCTCGGCAAGCACGTGGTGATCAGTGCCGGTGGGACGCGCGAGGCGATTGACCCGGTGCGCTACCTGGCTAACGCCTCCACGGGCGTGATGGGCGTGGAGATCGCCAAGGCGGCGGCGCACGTGGGCGCACGCGTGACCCTGGTGGCGGCCAACATCGAAGCTGCGCTACTGGCGGCCCTGCCCGCTGGGGTGGAGGTGCGCAAGGTGGTCAGCGCGGCCGAGCTGCGGCAGGCCGTGCGCGGCGCGGTGAGCGGCGAGGGCGAGGGCCCGGTGGCCGACTGCGTCATCATGGCCGCCGCGGTTGCCGACTTCACGCCGCGCTCGCCGCTGGATTCCAAGCACAAGCGCACCGATGCCGAGCGCGCGGGCGAGGGCGGCTGGGCGATCGAGCTGGTGCCTACGGTTGATGTCCTGGCCGAGCTGTCCAAGAACCCGCCCGAGGTTGGGGGAGTACCCACCCGGCCTGCGGTGGTATTGGGGTTTGCCGCCGAGACCGGCGACGTGGCCGGAACCGTGCTGGAGTACGGCGTGCGCAAGGCCCGCTCCAAGGGCGCTGATCTGACCGTGGTCAACCGCGTGGGCGGTGGCGCCGGGTTCGGGGCCGTGGACACGCAGGTGTTCTTGCTCGACGCGGCGGGCGGGAACGTTGGCCAGGCCAGCGGCAGCAAGGCGCAGGTAGCCGCAGCGATCGTGGAGGCGGCAGCGGCGCGGCTGAGCTAGTTGCGTAGCTCGAAAAACGTGTAGAAAACGCCGCTCAAGGTGATAATCTGGGCGCATGAAGTTGCTGCGCTTCTCTGTCCGCAACCACAAGAGCATCCGTGACGAGGTCTCGATTGAGCTGGCCCGCCCGTCCTTGAAAACACTCCTGCCTAAGGCCGGCGATTGGGGAGCCGCTTGTTACCCGATTGCTGGAATCTTTGGCGGCAACGCTACGGGAAAATCCGCGATTTTGGATGCCTTCCGGTACGCGGTCTCCGCGATCGTCCTTTCTGCCACCGAGTGGCAGGCTGCGAAGAATATGGTGCGAGCCCCATTCAAACTCGACGCAGAATCTCAGGAAGCCTCGAGCTTGTACGAGCTCGACGTGGTCATTGATGGACGACGCTATCTGTATGGTTTCGAGGTTGATGCGGGTGGAATCAAGCGCGAATGGATGCGTGAGGTCACCTCGCGCTGGCGCACTCTGCTCGAACGTGACCGGGACGATAACCTCTTTACCTTCCACCAGCGCCTTGGCGGAAAAATCAAGGTTACTCCCAGGGAACTAGTACTTAGCCGCGCACTTTTGCTGGACGACTCCCCACTCAAGCGCTTTGCCCAAAAGCTGCTGGCAGGGGTTGACGTTGTGCTGGTGAAGGACTCTCACCGTGCCGCGCGGTTGAGGCGCCTAGTGGACCTATTGGTGGACGGGAATGTGAGTTTCAGCGACCTGGAAGCGCTGTTGCGCGTCGCGGACATCGGCGTTTCTAAGGTGAGAATCGAGGAGAAGAACGTCCCGGAACGCATACGGTTGGCACTATCGCGATTCCAGCGAGAACTTGACGGCGATGCTCCGCATAATCTCGAATCTGCGCGCGAATCAGCCGGGGAACCCCAAGTGGAGGAGCCGACTGAAGAAGTAGCCGGGCAGGTGGCGAGGCGGCTTATTTTCTCTCATCGCGGTGGCGGTAAGGAGTGCCCGGAGTTTTCTATCCACGAGGAAAGCGACGGCACCATCGCCTGGCTCGCTATTGCGGTACCTGCGCTGCAGGCTTTGCGACGGGGTGGGCTGCTGCTGGTCGATGAGATCGACGCAAGTCTTCACCCGCACCTGCTGGATGTGCTGCTCGGAGCGTTCGCGAATCCAAACGTAAACACGCGTCACGCGCAACTGATCTTCACCAGCCACGAGTCCTACGTACTTTCACCACTTAGCGATGTTCGGCTGGAGCCGGAGCAGGTTTGGTTCACCGACAAGACTGTAGAGGGAGTGACTGAGCTGACGTGCCTGGCTGATTTCCCCAAGCATCCAGACGCCAACGTTGCAAAGCGTTACCTCACGGGCCGGTACGGTGGCACGCCGCGACTTTCGCCCAGCTTGTTCGCTGCGCTTATCGATTCTCGGCAAGCGGAGGAATGATGGCGGGCATGCGGCGTGAACGCAAGGACAGGCCAGTGCGGCAACTTGCGCGGCGCATCCTTGTTGTCACCGAAGGGCTGCGTACCGAGCCCCAGTATGTCGAGGGACTCAACGATTACCTACGCAGCAGAGGGACTACTACTACGGTCAAGTCCGTTCCGGTAGGAAAAGACCCGCTCAAGGTTGTGCAGAAATGCGTTGAATTTCGGGACACTGCGGCCCGGAGAGGCAAGGAATTCGACGAGTGCGTTTGCCTAGTGGACGTCGATCAACACCAGACGCTTGCCTCGGCGATTCGGTGTGCTGAACGGGAGAAGATCAGCCTGCTGATCTCGAATCTCAAGTTTGAAGTGTGGCTACGCTGGCATGTCGAAGACAGGCGGGCGGCTTTGACCTCTTCGCAGCTTGATGATCGCGTAGAGCGTTTGGGGCTGGTGCAGGACAAGGTACTCTCGCCAAACTTCCCTTTCGACGCGGTTGACCATGCCTGCCAGATTGCGCGTGCCGTCGACGGCGACATGTGCGCCGGGCGCCAGGGGCCAGATCCGTCATCTTCGCTACCAATCCTGGTTGACCTCATGCGTGGTGCGTAGTAAGCAAACCGACCGGGAGAGGCGATAAGAGTGGACGTCGGCCGGGCCAGCGGCTCAAAGGCGCAGGTGGCGGCAGCGATCGTGGAAGCAGTAGCGGCGCGGCTGCTGGCCTCCTGGACCAAGAGACGCGAACCTATTTCCGGGGACGACGTTGTCGGTCACGTCGTCCAGTCGAGAATGGGAGAAACCGCCGTGTCCGAAGTCATGAACCGTTGGTCAAGCCCTGATTGGGACGGTTACGATCCGGGCCTCGCGGTTGAGGACTGGCTGGCGCTACTGCACGACGAGAACGTGTTCAGGAGGTCGAGCCTGGAGATAGTCGCACGGATCAAGGACTGCGGTGGGGAGGCTTCCTGCAAATTCTTGGCTCAGAAGTACGGCGGCAGCTACAACACCTACCTTTCTGGCTCTGTAGGTTTGGCCAAGCGAGTGGCTAGGAAGACCGGATGCCCTGTGCCGGGCCGGGAAGACGGAAGCGCGCAATGGTGGCGAGTGCTTTACACCGGCAGGGATGCCGAAAAGGACGAAGTGGGCAGCTTCATTTGGCGGCTGCGACCAGAGCTTGCGGCGGCGCTCGAGCGGGTTGACGCCTCCCAGATTGCGCTCTCTTTCCCTGACCAGCCCGGCGATGAAGAGGAGTCCCCTGGCCGCGAGCGTGGCTACTGGTGGCTGAACGCTAACCCCCGAATCTGGAGTTTCGCGGATATTGCAGTGGGCGAGGAGCAGTCCTACACCCTCTACAACGAGCGTGGGAACAAGCGTCGGGTTTACCAGAACTTCCTTGATGCGAGAGCGGGCGACCCGGTAATTTGCTACGAATCGACCCCGGCAAAGACGATTGTGGCTCTTGGCCAAATCGTGGCGGAGCAGGACGGGGAAAAGCTGCGGTTTGTAAAGACTGAGGGGCTTTCCGCTCCGATCGAGCAGGAGGTCTTTGCGGCGTGCCCGGCGCTGGCGGACATGGAGTTCCTCAAGAACCCGATGGGGAGCCTGTTCCGGCTCACGGGTGAGGAGTACGACTTCCTTGTGGACCTGATTCGTGAGCAGAACCCGCTGCGAGAAGGGAGACTATTCGCTCCCTATTCCCGCGCTGATTTCCTGGCCGAGGTCTACACGGCTCCAGAGCGCTACGACGAACTCGTTGCGGTGCTGCGGCACAAGAAAAACATCATCCTCCAGGGAGCCCCGGGAGTAGGAAAGACATTTGCTGCCAAGCGCCTGGCGTGGTCCCTGATGGGGGAGAAGGACGAGACACGTATTGAGTTTGTCCAGTTCCACCAGAACTACTCCTATGAGGACTTCATGCTGGGGTACAAGCCGCAGGGTGAGGGATTTGAGCTGCAATACGGCGTGTTCTACCGCTTCTGCCAGCAGGCCGCCAACTCCCCGGACAAGGACTTCTTCTTCATCATCGACGAGATCAACCGGGGCAATATGTCCAAGATCTTCGGCGAGCTATTGATGCTGATCGAGAGTGACTACCGCGGTCACAAGGCAACCCTGGCCTACAACGGGGCTTCCTTCAGCGTGCCACCCAACCTTCACATCATCGGCATGATGAACACCGCCGACCGCTCACTAGCGATGATCGACTACGCGCTGCGGCGCCGGTTCAGCTTCTTCGAACTAGAGCCGGGTTTTGACACGGCGGGCTTTGCCGCCCTGAGAAAGCGGATCGCTGACCCGAGATTCGACCGATTCGTTGGTGTTGTGAAGGCCCTAAACGCGGAGATTCGGGCCGACCGGTCGCTGGGGCGGGGTTTCTGCATCGGGCATAGCTACTTCTGCAACAGCCGAGGGGAGGTAGAGAAGTGGTTGAAGGAGGTGGTCGATTACGACTTGGCCCCGATGCTCCGTGAGTACTGGTTCGATGATGAGAACCGGGCAGAAGGCTGGGTGGAGCGGCTGCGTCAGGCGGTCACGTCGTGATCAAGGACAAGAGCATATTCATCCAGAACATCTTCCATATTCTCGCCTACGCTTTTCAGGACCTGAATCCCGACCGCGAGGAGGAACTTGCCGGGGAGCAGTTCGAGCGGATCCACGACCTCTTTGCGGCGGTTCTCGCCAAGGGCCTGACGCGTCTGCTGAAGCAGGGCCTGCATCGTGAATACCTGAACCGCACCGAGGACCTCACCACGCTCCGCGGAAAGCTGGAATGGGCCGGAACCGTGCGTAATCGGCTTGCCCGGCGGCATCGGCTCTCTTGCGAGTTTGACGAACTCAGCGTCGATCACTTGATAAACCGGGTATTGAAGACTACGGCAATGCTTTTGCTCAGGCACGGTGACGTGAGCGAAAAACACCGCACTGAGCTGCGCAGACCGCTGCTCTTTCTCTCCGAGGTAGAGGAGATAGATCCCGCAACCATTAGGTGGTCTAACATCCGGTTCACCCGCAACACCCGCAGCTATCGCCTACTGCTCGCCGTCTGCCAGCTAGTCCTGCAAGGGATGCTGCAGACCACCGAGCGCGGAGAGCTACGCCTGATGGGATACCTGAAGCCGAAGCAGATGGCACGTCTGTTCGAGAAGTTCATCTTGGAGTACTACGCAGCCGAGTGCAGCCTGGCTCGAGCGAGCTCGCCGCAGATCAAATGGGCACTGGATGACGAGGTCTGCACGATGCTGCCGATCATGCAAAGCGACATCGTGCTCAGCCGCGACAACTCTGTCTTGATCATCGACGCGAAGTACTACTCCCGCTCCACGCAGGCGCCGTGGGGTAAGCACACCATCCACTCGCAAAACCTCTACCAAATCTTCGCCTACGTAAAGAACAAGGAAGCCGAATTGGCAGCTAGGGGAGTGCCTTATAGGGTCTCTGGCATGCTGCTCTACGCCAAGACGGATCACGATGTGCAGCCCGACGCCACCTACCAGATGAGCGGTAACCAAATCAGCGTCAAAACGTTGGACCTGGGCCAGCCGTTCGCGACGATCCGAGCCCAGTTGGACACGATCGCTGCCGAGTACTTCGGCTAGAAGGCTCCTAGCGTCGGCAGTCCTGCGCACAAACTTGGGGTTAGGCGCTCGGCCTTGGCCCTGTGGGGTGCTTTACGAGCAAGTTTGTGCGCGTATGGCCAAGTTTGTGCGGGAGCGGCCGGGCGTGAGGGCGGCCGGCGAGCCCCTGCGCGGCGGCGGAACGTCGGCCACCAAAAGCAAAGCCGCGCGGCCCGATGGAACCGCGCGGCCTGTGCTCGCAATGGCTAGTTAGTGCGCCACCTTCTCGGTCTTGGCGGCGTACCACTGGGTCAGGCCCACAAAGAGCGCGCCACCGGTGATGTTGCCCAGTAGGACGATGGAGAGGTTGCGGCCGGCCTCGGTGAAGGTGCCGTGGTCCACGCCGTGGAGGATGCCCAGGGAGAAGGTGGTCATGTTGGCCACGACGTGCTCCATGCCGGAGCCCACGAAGGCGGCCATGGCCCAGGCCATGAGGATCATCTTGGCTACGTCGGACTTGGTGCGGGTTACCGACCACATGGCCAGGCAAACCAGGATGTTACAGAGGATGGCGCGGAAGAAGAGGCTCGCGCCGGTCTTGTGTGCCTTGGCGGCAACGAGCGCTGCCAACGCCTGCCCGGGTGTGGCGTGGGGGTCCATGATCCCGCTGCCGAGCACGAGGGCGGAGAGCAAGATCGCGCCGGCCAGGTTGCCCAGCAGCATGAGCGTGAAGGCGCGCGCGGCCGGGCCGAGCGCCACCTTCTTCTCCAGCAGCGCCACCGGCAGGATCATCATGGCCGACGTTGCGAGCTCGCCGCCGGCAAAGATGCACAGGATCAGACCGATGCCGAACACACCGCCCTCGATGAGCGAGGCGAACGGGGAGCCGGCCAGGCGCAGCGGGCCGCCGGCGGTCAGCATGAAGATGCCCGCCAGGCCAATGAAGATGCCGGCCATCATGGCGGCCACGAAGTAGGGGGCAATCGCCTTGGAGCCGTTGGCCTTGTGGTTGGCGGCGGCTACCTGGGCGGAAATGTTCTCAGTCTGCGTCAACACAGTCAGTAATTGTCCCGGCTGCGAGCGCGGGGAAAGCGGGACTTTCGCACCGCGCGGGCAGACAAGCACCGCGCCGCTGCCGGTGGTGCGCCGCAAGGAACCCGCCCAACCGCTGCGGGGAGTCCGCCGCAACCACGGCGCGAATACCGGCATAGTGACGTGAACCGGGGTGGAAGCCCGTTGGAGGGACGCCTAGAATTGCCGAGTGACCAATACGCCGCTGCAGCTTTTCACCTCCGAATCCGTGACCGAGGGCCACCCCGACAAGGTGTGTGACCGCATTTCCGACGCGATCCTGGACGCGATCCTGGAAGCCGACCCGCAGGCCCGCGTGGCCGTGGAGACCCTTGTCACCAACGGTCTGGTGCACGTGGTTGGCGAGATCACCACCGACGCCTACGTGGACATTCAGGCGATCGTGCGTTCCACCGTGAACGAGATCGGCTACACCTCCTCCAAGATCGGCTTCGACGGCAACTCCTGCGGTGTGGCCGTCTCCATTTCTTCCCAGTCGCCGGAGATCGCGCAGGGCGTGAACTCCTCGCTGGAGAGCCGCGGCGGCGAGGACGTCGACGCCTACGACCGCCAGGGCGCGGGCGACCAGGGCCTCATGTTCGGCTACGCCACGAACGAGACCCCGAGCTTCATGCCGCTGCCGATCCACCTGGCCCACCAGCTCGCTGAGCGCCTGACCAAGGTCCGCAAGGACAACCTGGTGGCGGGCCTGCGCCCGGACGGCAAGACCCAGGTGACCATCGGCTACGAGGGCGACCAGGCGCGCACCGTGGAGGCGATCGTCGTCTCCACGCAGCACGACCCGAGCGCCACACAGGAGTACCTGCGCGAGCAGTTGATCCGCCACGTGATCGAGCCGGTGCTGGCCACCGAGCCGGGCTTGGAGGGTTTGGTCGTCGAGCCCAAGATCTACGTCAACCCGTCCGGTTCATTCGTGGTGGGTGGCCCGATGGGCGACGCCGGCCTGACCGGCCGCAAGATCATCGTCGACACCTACGGCGGCATGGCCCGCCACGGTGGTGGCGCGTTCAGCGGCAAGGACCCGTCGAAGGTGGACCGCTCCGCCGCCTACGCCACGCGCTGGGTGGCCAAGAACATCGTGGCCGCCGGCCTGGCCGACCGCTGCGAGGTCCAGGTTGCCTACGCCATCGGCAAGGCCCGCCCCGTCGGTATCAACATCGAGACTTTCGGCACCGCCAAGGTGGACGCCGCACTGCTGCGCGCCGCCGTGGACCAGGTGTTCGACCTGCGCCCGGCCGCGATCATCGAGCGCCTGGGCCTACGCGCCCCGATCTACTCGGCAACCGCCGCCTACGGTCACTTTGGCCGCGACCTGGAGCAGTTCACCTGGGAGCGCACCGACCGCGTGGAGGAGCTGCGCGCGGCCGCTGGGCTCTGATTCTCTTTCGGTGGGTGGCCGGTGGCGGGAACGCTGCCGGCCACCGCGCCATTTGCGGCCAGCCGCTGGGGTTTTGGGTGGACGACGTTCCCGCCGATGCCCCGAGGCGGCCACCCGCTTTCCTTTGCGCCGCAGCTCCGGGCGGGCCGGTGCCTGAGGGCGGGTTAGGTGCGGGCGAAGTGGGAGCGAATCACGCGCTCGATGACGTCGGGCTCGGTGAGGGGGATATTGTGGCCCGAGTCCGGGGCAAGGACCAGCTCTCCGTTCGGCAGGAGCGCGGCGGCCGAGGCGTGGGCCGCGTTGATGGCGTCGCGCACCTTTTGACGCTCGCCCTGGCGGGGAGTGCCGCCGGTGACGATGGTGGTGAACAGTGCGGGGGCGGTGGCGCGCTGCTGGGCGAGGTGCATGAGGCCGGAGCGCAGGTGGCGCATCTCCTGCGCCAGCTCGCGGCCGGCGGCGCGGGAGGCGCAGGCGTCGAGCGCCACGCGCTTGTCTTCCTTCGGTAGCGCGCTGATGAAGGCACCCACCAGCAGGCGGGAGAGGCCCAGCAGGGAGCAGGCGCGAAAAGCGGTCACCTGGAGCTTCACGGAGGCGGGGCCAAAGAAGGGCAGCAGGTGCTCGTCGGTGGGATCCACCAGGACCAGGCTCACGCGGTCGGCGGCGCTGGCGTGGTTGGCGGCCCAGGTGCGCACGATCGGGCCGCCCCAGGAGTGGCCCACCACCACGGCGGAGTCGAACTCGTGGGCCCCGACCACGGCCTGGAGGTCGGCGGCCAGGCGGTCCAGGTCGCGCTCGGCCGGGTCGGGGCTGCTGGCGCCGATGCCGGCGCGGTCGTAGGCCACGACGGTGAAGTCCGGGGCCAGGAGGCGCATCAGCGGCGCCCAGTAGTGGGCGCTCACCCCCAGCCCGGTCTCCAAGAAGACAGCGTGCTTGTCTGTGCCGGCCACGAGCGTGGATAGGGTCCTACCGTCGGGGGTGGGGGCACTAGCGCGAGCAAAGGAATGAGCGAACATGAAGGAACTCCGGCAAGCCAAACTTTACTCTTCGCGAGCATATAAGTGTGGGGCGGGTCGGCCTAGGCCCGGCCAGGTCGGTGAGGCCCGGCGGGCCCGGAACTGCGCGGAATGAAGGCGCTGCGCGCCACCGTCCTCACACTCTTTGCGGGAGAGATGTCAGAAACAACGGCACCTTGAGGCGGGAGGAGAGCCTCAGGCAGGAGAGGAGGGAGAGCTTTGAATGTGGGTGGGGCCCAGTAGGCTGCCAAAATAAGAGGAGACGGTGGTCGGCGCCACGACGCTGCGCGTTTACCGCTGCACGCCAACGAGGCTTGAAAGGGGGAGGTCTTTGCAGGACTCATCTCTGTTCGAGCTGCCGGAGGCGCCGGCCGCCCCGGTCGAATCCCGCCTCTCCCAGCCGGTGGCGCGGGTACTGCTGCAGGTGCCGCTGCCGCACCTCAACCAGACGCTGGACTACCTGGTGCCGGAGAAGTGGGATGAGCAAGCCCAGCCCGGTGCCCGCGTGATCGTCACCCTCGCCGGTCGAAAAGTGGAGGGCTTTCTAGTCGAGCGAGCTACCGAGTCCAAGCACCACCGGTTGGCCGAGCTGGTGAAGGTAATCTCCCCGGTAGCCGTCCTGCGCCCGGAGATTCTGCACCTGGCCCAGGCCGTGGCGAGCCGCAACGCGGGCGCGCTCGCCGACGTCCTGCGCCACGCCATCCCGCCGCGTCACGCCCGCGCGGAGAACAAGGCGCTGCAACTGGGGCCGGTGCCCGCGTGGTGCGACGAACCGACCGGGCGCGGCCCGGAGGGGAGCGGGGAACCTGCCACCGCGCCGGTCGCCGTAGACACGGCGCTCAGCAGCCTGCCCGGTGGGATCAGCGAGTACGCGGTCGGTGAGGCGTTCCTGCGCCGGCTGGCCTCCGGAAAGGCACCGCGCGCGGTCCTCAGCTCCCTGCCCCGCCCGGACCTGCCCGCCGGCTGGGCCCGCCCCATGCTGGAGGCGGCGGCGGTCGTGGCCCGCCAGGGCAAGGGCGCGATCCTCTGTTTCCCCACCACCCGTCTCCTCACCGAGGCGGTAAACGCCTGGCAGGAGCTCTATCCAGACCTGGAGCAGCCGCAACTGTGGCACGAGACCAGCTCCGAGCAGCGCTACACGATGTTCATGCGCCTGCTGCAGGGCAACGCGCGCCTGGTGTTCGGCCTGCGCGGCGCGGTCTTTGCCCCGGTCCAGGAGTTGGCGCTGATGGCGCAGTGGGACGACGGCGATGACCACTACCAAGACCCCTCCGCCCCCTACTGGCATACGCGCACCGTGCTGGCCCAGCGCGCAGGCCAGACCGGGTGCGCGGTGCTGCTCAGCGGCTACGCACGCAGCGTGGAGGCCCAGTCCCTCATCCACCAGGGCTGGGCGGTCAGCCTGGAAGCGGACCGCGCGGAAAAGCGCGCCCGCACGGGACGCGTGCGGGCGCTGGATGAGGTTGATGTGGCCCGCGACGGCGCTGCTGGCCTGAGCCGCTTCCCGCCCCCGGCCCACGCCACCGTGGCGGCCGGGCTCAAGACCGGTCCGGTGCTGGTGGTGGCCGCCCGCGCCGGATACGTGGACGCCTTGCTCTGCGACCGCTGCGCCCAGCCTGCCCGTTGCCGCCACTGCGAGGGCCCCCTGAAACTGCCCACCGGAGTCGCCCAACCGCACTGCTCGTGGTGCGGCAAGGAACAGCCGTTCACCTGCAGAGCCTGCGGGCAGCGCCGGCTGCGGGCCGGGCGAATCGGCGTCACCCGCCTGGGAGAGGAACTGGGCAAGGCCTTCCCGGGCGTCCCCGTGCTGGTCTCCGGCACCCGCAGTGACGGGGGAGTGGTGGAGGAAGTGGACAGCCGCCCCCGCCTGATCGTCTCCACCCCCGGTGCCGAGCCCCGGGTGGAGGGCGGCTACCACGCCGTGGTCATCCTGGACCCCACCATGATCGCCGCCCGCCCGGAGCTGTGGGCGCCCGGGGAGGCGCTGCGGCGCTGGCTGAACTCGGCCGCCCTGGCCGCCCCCGGCGCGCAGATTCTCCTCACGGCGGGCGCCCCGGCGGTTCTCACCCAGGCGCTGGTGCGCTGGGACCCGGTGGGATTCGCCGCCGCCCAGCTAGAGGAGCGGATCGAGCTGAGCTACCCGCCGGCCGTGCGCATGGCCCTGCTCAGCGCCAGCCCCCGGGACCTGCGCGGCGCGCTGGAGCAGCTCCGCCTGCCCGAGGACGCCGAGCTGCTGGGGCCGTTCGAGCTGGAGGACGGCACCTCACGCGCCGCCGTGCGCGCCCCGCTGCCGCAGGGAGCCGAGCTCTCGCGGGCACTACTGGACCTGGCCGGGCTGCGCTCGGCCAAGCGCCAGCCCCTACAAATCCGCCTGGACCCCGGCGAGCTTTGGTAGCCCCCGCACACAGACACAACCCGGGTGCGTGCTAAAGACACACACCCCCAGGCGGGCTGGAAAGCGTCTGCGTCACTGCCCTAGCTGTGCTGCCCGGACTGGCCGCCACTCGCGCCGGGCGTGCTCGTCGCTGGGGCAGGAGGAACGTCGGCCACCATCTCCTTAGCGGCGGAGGCCGCTAGTGCCTGCTCGAGCAGGCCGCGCAGGGCGGCCACCTCGGCGCGCAGCTCGCGCACCTCACTGCCGGTGGAGAAGAAGTCCTCGCGCATCGGCTCGGCGTCCGGCACGGGCGCGGGGGACTTGATGGTGCCCGGGTCGGTGGAGGAGAGCGAGGACATGGCGTCCACGATCACCGCGACAAACAGGTTCAGCATCACGAAAGCCGAGACCAGGATGTAGGTGACGAAGAAGATCCACGCGTGGGGGTGGACCTCCATCACCGGGCGCACAATGCCGGCGCTCCAGGACTCCAGGGTCATGATCTGGAAGAGCGAGTAGAGGGAGGCCCCCACGGTGCCAAACCACTCCGGGAAGGACTTGCCGTACATCATCGTCGCCATGACGGAGGCGACGTAGAAGACGATGCCCATCAGGCCCGCGATCGCGCCGATGCCGGGGATGGCCTGCACCAGGGCGGTGGCGATGCGGCGCAGCTGCGGCATGCGGTTGATCAGACGCATCACGCGCATCACGCGCAACGCACGCAGAACCGCGAACTGCTCGGTGGCCGGCGCCAGGGCGATCGCCACCACCAGGAAGTCAAAGATGTTCCAGCCGTCGCGGAAGAACCTGGGACCGAGCGCAAAGAGCTTCAGGGCCAGCTCCACGATGAAGATGGCCATGGCCACGTGGTTCAGGGCGTGCAGCCACCCGCCCCAGGTGGCCATGATCGACTCGGAGGTCTCCAGGCCCATGGTGATGGCGTTGAGGATGATGACCGCCAGCACGGCGCTTTGGGCGGCGGTGGAGAGCACCACGCGGCCCACGTTGTAGCGCAGGCGGTTGAACGGCGTGGTGGGCGCGGGCAGGTGGGCCAAGTCGAAGTTCTCTGGCTCCGCAGGAGCCGCGTGCTGGTGCGTTTCGCCGGCGCCCACCCCCTCCTGGGCACCCGGCTCGGGGTCGTTGCCCTCGGGACGGTCGGAGGCGTTGGCGGCTTGGGCGGAGGCGGCGATGTATGGGCGCATGGAACGAAATAATAGAGGCCGCGCTCTAGGGAACGGCCCGCTGCGCTCCATATTTCTGGTACAAAACGCGCCGCCCGGCGAGCGCCTAAACTTGGGCCCATGCGTTTACTCTTTGCCGGCACCCCGCAGGTGGCGGTCCCCGCCCTGGCGGCCCTGTTGGAATCTGACCACGAGGTGGTGGGCGTCCTCACCCGCGCGCCGGCCCGCTCCGGGCGCGGCCGCACCCTGCACCCCTCCCCGGTGGAGCAGGCGGCCCGGGGGGCCGGATTGCCGGTCCTGACCCCGGCCACGCTGCGCGATGCAGAGGTGGCGGCGCAGATCCGCGCCTTTGACGCCGACGCGATCATCACGGTCGCCTACGGCCGCCTGGTGCCGCCGGACCTGCTGGATGCCGCCAAGCTGGGGTGGCTGAACGTGCACTTCTCGCTGCTGCCCGCCTGGCGTGGCGCGGCGCCGGTGCAGCGGGCGATCATGGCCGGCGACGAGATCGGTGGCGTGAGCGTTTTTCGCATCGAGGAGGGCCTGGACACCGGTCCGGTGTTCGGGACGGCCACGTACGAGTTCGGCTCGCGGGAGACGGCCGGGGAGGCACTGGACGCCCTGGCGCAGGTGGGCAGCTCGCTGCTGCTGCGCGTGCTGGCCGGGATCGAGCGCGGGGAGGTGAGCGCCCACCCGCAGGCCGCCGCCGGTGTGAGCCTGGCCCCGCGCCTGGAGGCGGCCGACGCCTTCGTCTCCTTCACCACGCCCGATTTCGCGATGGATCGCCTTATTCGCGGCGTGACTCCCGCGCCGGGAGCGTGGACGACGTTCCGCGCGGCCCGCTTGAAACTGGGACCGGTCGTCTTGGCGGCCCCTGCGGAGGGACAGGTGGGCGCGGCGGCGCAGGAGCGCGCGCAGGCACCGGAGCAGGCCCTGGCCCTGGAGTGCGGGGAGATCTTTGCTTCCAAGCAGGAAGTGTGGGTGGGCACGGCCAGCTCCCCGGTACGGTTGGGGCAGGTGGCCCCGGCCGGCAAGGGCTGGATGGATGCGGCCGCCTGGGCGCGCGGGGCGCGCATCGAGGGCGGCGAGAAGCTTGGCGAGTTGGAGTAAGGAAAGCGCATGAACTACGTAAAGAAGCGCCGCGACTATGACCCGGCTCGGCACGCCGCTTACACGGCCCTGATGCAGGTGGAGACGGACGACGCCTACGCGAACCTGGCCCTGCCTGCCATCCTGCGCGAGCGCCACCTGCGCCCGCTGGACGCCGCGTTCGCCACCGAGCTGACGTACGGCACGCTGCGCATGCAGGGCAAGTACGACGCGATCATCGCGCGCAGCGCCACCCGCCCGCTGGACCAGCTGGACCCGGCGGTGGCCGTGCTGCTGCGCCTGGGCGCCCACCAGCTGCTGACCCTGCGAATCGCCCCGTACGCGGCGGTGGGGGAGACCGTGGCGCTGGCCCGGCAGGTGACCAGCGACGGCCCGGCCAAGATGATCAACGCGGTGCTGCGCCGCCTGTCTGAGAAGAGCCCGGCGGAGTGGGACGAGCTGTTAGCCGCCACCGAGGGCGATGAAGCGCGCCGCGCCGCCGTGAGCAGCCACCCGGAGTGGGTGGTGCGCGCCCTGACGCAGTCGCTGAAGGTCAACGGCCGCGACGGGGAGATCGACGAGCTGCTGGAGGCCAACAACCTGCCCCCGCAGGTGTGCCTGGTGGCGCGTCCAGGCCTGGTGGAGCCGGTGGACCTGGCCCGCACGGCCGCGCGCGTGCTGAAGACCCGCGCCACCAACGGCGTGGTCTCGCCCTACGCGGTGAACATCGCCGGGGGAGACCCGGCGCGCCTGGACGAGGTGCGCGGCTCCCTGGCGGCCGTGCAGGACGAGGGCTCCCAGATGGTGGCGGCCGTGCTGGCCAGCGCCCCGCTGGAGGGCCCGGACGAGCGCTGGCTGGACCTGTGCGCCGGCCCGGGCGGCAAGACCGCCCTGCTGGCCGGCCTGGCCGGGGCGCGCGGCGTGGAGCTGTACGCCAACGAGGTCAGCAGCCACCGCGCAGACCTGGTGCGTTCTGCGGTGCGCCCCACGGCCGAGTGGGTCGAGGTCCACACGGCGGACGGTCGCCAGGTGGGCCAGGAGAAGCCCGGCTACTTTGACCGCACCCTGGTGGACGTGCCCTGCTCCGGCCTGGGCTCGCTGCGCCGCCGCCCAGAGGCCAGGTGGCGCCGCCAGCCGCGCGACCTGGCTGACCTGGCGCCGCTGCAACGCGAGCTGCTCGCCTCCGCCATCGCGGCCACCCGCCCGGGCGGCCTGGTTGGGTACGCCACCTGTTCGCCGCACGTTGCCGAGACGCACGTGGTGGTGCAGGAGGCGATCGCCAAGGGCCTGGTCAAGCCGATCGACGCCGTCGAGGTCGCCAAGATGGTTGCTTCCTGGCGGGAGGACTTTGGGTTTGGGCGCGTGAGCGAGTCCCTGGCCGGCACCGGCCGCGCGGGCGCCCGCACCGAGCAGGACGAGGTGGACGACGCTGCCGCCGCCCTTGATTCCGGTGACGCCGATTTGCTGGCCGGCCTGGACCAGGACGACGTGGCCGCAGAGGCCCCGGAGGCCCTGGCGGCTGAGCAGGGGGCGGCAACTGTAGACGTGGAGGCAGGCGGCAACGTCGGGCACCGGGAACAGGACGACGAGGCGGCGCAGGAGGCGGGCTTCACCGCCGAGTTCGGCACCGGCCCCTACCTGCAGCTCTGGCCGCACATCAACGGCTCTGACGCGATGTTCCTGGCGCTGCTGGAGGTGCAGTGATGCCCACGATTAGCCCCTCGATCCTCAACTCCGACCTGTTGGACCTGCGCGGGCAGCTGGAGGCGGTCTCCAACGCCGACTACGCGCACGTGGACGTCATGGACAACCACTTCGTCCCCAACCTCACCTGGGGGCTGCCCGTGGTGGAGGCGACCGTGCGCGCCGGCATCCTGCCGATCGACGCCCACCTCATGATCGAGGACCCCGACCGGTGGGCGCCGGGCTACGCGGAGGTCGGGTGTGCCTCCGTCACCTTCCACGCCGAGGCCGCCACCGCCCCGATCCGCCTGGCGCGCGAGCTGCGCCGCCTGGGCACCAAGGCCGGCCTGGGCCTGCGCCCGGCCACCCCGGTAGAGCCCTTCATCGAGCTGCTGCCGGAGATCGACATGCTGCTCATCATGACCGTCGAGCCCGGCTTTGGCGGCCAGTCCTTCCTGGACTGCATGCTGCCCAAGATCAAGCGCGCCCGCGCCGCGATCAACGCCTCCGGGCTGGAGATCGCCCTGCAGGTGGACGGCGGGATCTCCCGCTCCACCATCGACCAGGCCGCGAGCGCCGGGGCGGACGTGTTCGTGGCCGGCTCGGCCGTCTACAAGGCGGAGGACGCCTACGCGGAGGTGGCCGAGCTGCGCCGCCTGGCCGCGCAGCACGCGCACTAGCGATCCCCGCCCAGCCGGCTCGCCTTTGTTAGGATGGCCCGGTACGTGCTCCGGGGTCGGTGAAAGTCCGAACCGGCGGTTATAGCCCGCGACCCGCGCAAGCGGTTGACTCGGTGGAATTCCGAGGCCGACGGTTAAAGTCCGGATGGGAGGCAGCACGGCGCTCGGCGCTACTTGGCGTCCGCATACCCGCACGCGGGTGGCGGCGCTTCTTGGTGGGCCGCGCGTTTGGCTACTCCACCCCGGACCTGACTGACGGGGAATGGATTGAGCCGCCTTTTCAGACTGATGGCGCCCGTAGCGGTGGGGCTGGCGCTACTCGCCGCCTGGACGTGGTCGACGGCAACCGGGCTGGTGCCCCCCTACCTGCTGCCCTCGCCGGGCAAGGTGGCCGCGCACCTGGCCAACTCTTTCGTCCCCAGCGTCTTGCCCGCCGCCCTGGAGACCCTGCGCGCGGCCCTGCTGGGCAGCGCGGTGGCCGTGCTCGTGGCCGCGCCCCTGGCCTACATCGTGTGGCGGTGGCGCGCGGTGGACGCCGCCCTCTCCCCGTTCCTGGCCGCCTCCCAGGCCGTCCCGGCGATCGCCCTGGCCCCGCTGCTGGCGGTGTGGCTGGGCTACGGAATGACGCCCATCGTGGTGCTGTGCGCGCTAATCGTGTTCTTCCCTATCTTCGTCTCCACGCTCGGGGCGCTGCGCGGCATCGACGCCGACCTCCTGGACGCCGCCCGCCTGGATGGCACCACCCCCGGGCAGCTCCTGGTGCACATCCAGGCGCCCCTGGCCCTGCCCGGCTTCCTGGCCGGGCTCAGCGCCGGCTTCCCCCTGTCCATCACCGGGGCCGTGGTGGGGGAGTTCATGCTGGGCGGCAAGGGCATGGGCGTGCTGCTCACCGCGCAACGCCAGGCCGCCAACACCGCCGGCCTGTTCGCCACCATTCTGGTGCTGGCCGTGATGGCCTCCCTGTTCTACCTGGCGCTCCAACTGGTGGAGCGTCTTTCCCCCACCGTCGCAGCTTTAAGGAGTAAGTGATGCGCCGACTACCCGCACTAATTGCCACCCTCACCGCCGCAGCCGCCCTCCTGGGGGGGTGCGCCAGCGGGGAGAGCGCCGCGCCTACGCCCGCCCCGGCACAAAGCACCGAGCTGGCGCCGGAGGTGACGGTGGGCCTGACCTACGTGCCCAACGTCCAGTTCACTCCCGCCTACTACGCCGAGGCGAAGAACTTCTTTGCCGAGCGCGGCGTGGCCGGCAAGCTGCGCCACCACGGCGCGCAGGAGGACCTGTTCGGGGCGCTGGCGGCCGGCGAGGAGCAGATCGTGGTGGCCGGTGCCACGGAGGCTGTGGTGGCGGCAGCGGCCGGGCAGGACGTCGTCCTCCTGGCCCCCTACTACCGCGCCTACCCGGCGGTGCTGATCGTGCCCGCCGACTCGCCCATCCAGACGGTGGCAGACCTGTCCGGGCGCAGCGTCGGCATCCCGGGGGAGTACGGCGAAAACCTCTACGCCCTGGAGGGGGCGCTGGCTGGCGCCGGCCTGACCCGCCAGGACGTAAAGGTGGAATCCATCGGCTACACGCAGGTGGCAGCCCTGGCCGCGGGCCACGTGGACGCCGTCATCGGCTTCGTCAACAACGAGCCGGTGCAGGCCGCCGCGCAGGGCGTGGCCGTGCGCACCGTGCCGCTGGGCCAGACCGACCTGCTGGGCGCCGCCCTTGTGACCTCCCGCGCCGCGCTGGCCAAGAACCCGGAGGGCATCGCCGCCGCCGCCAAGGCCATGCAGGACGGCATCGACGCCACCATCGCCTCCGTGGTCAACGGCGCAGACGAGGCCATCGAGGTGGCCAAGCAGTTTGTGCCGGACCTGACCGGCGAAGCGGAGACCGGCGCGCGCGCCACCCTGGACGCCACCTTGCAGGTCTGGGACGGCACCATGCTGGTCCAGGCGGGCGGCGAGACCGGCTCGGAGAGCGACTTCATCATGGTGGGCGAGTACCTCACCCTGGACCGGGTGGAGGCCATGATCCAGTCCCTGCAGCGCGCCGGCGTGCTCGCCGGTCCCGTGGAGGCGGACAAGCTGCTGCCCTGAGCGGAACAAGCGCGCTAAACCAGCGCGGCCAAGTGGAAGAGCAGCGCCCAAGGGCGCAGAATTGAACCAGTAGACGAAAGGAATACCGCAATGCGTACCGTCTTGAACGTTATCTGGTTGGTCTTCGGTGGCTTCTGGCTGTGGCTGGGCTACATCCTGGCCGGCGCGCTCGCCTGCGTCCTGATCGTCACGGCGCCCGCCGGAGTGGCCTGCTTCCGCATCGCCGGATACGTGCTGTGGCCCTTTGGTCGCGCCGTGGTGGACAAGCCCGGCGCCGGCACCGGCTCCACCATCATGAACGTCGTCTGGTTCATCTTCTTTGGCCTGCCGCTGGCCGTGGGACACATCCTCACCGCAGTGGCCCAGGCCGTGACAATCATCGGCATCCCGCTGGCGATCGCCAACGTGAAGCTGATCCCCGTCACCTGCTTCCCCTTCGGCAAGCAGGTGGTGGACACCGTCCGCTAAAGCGGACAGCTGGTCGGGGCGCGCCGTTTCGCGGCGCGCCCCAACCTGTATCCGGGGAAAGGGGGAGCTCTGCGGGTCCCCTGGGGAAGTAGGGGCCACGACCTAACACCGGGGAAGCGGGTGAAGCTGGAAAACGGGCTGCCGTCCTCTGGCTGGGCGGCGGTGCTCCCCTGGCGAGGAGGCGGGCGCGGCGGCCGGTGTGGGCCCCCCGGTTGACCACGAGTGCTCCCCTGGCGAGGAGGCGGGCGCGGGTGGCGTTATGGGAGGATCGGGGTTATGTCCCTAGACCTAATGTTCTATCTGCAGGCGCTGGCGAAGTTCGCTACTGGATTTCTCATCATCGCCGCCTATCTAAAGCTAAGTAACAAGCTCCAAACCGGCCAGCTCACCGCGATCGACTACATCGGCAACTTTGTGCTCGGTGGGATCATCAGCGGCATCATCTACAACAACGAGATCCCATTCCACCGCTTCCTGCTGGTGCTGCTGATTGCCCTCACGATGATCGCGCTGCTGAACTTTGCCACCTCCCGCTTTATGGTGGCACGCCGGGCAGTTACCTCAGACCCGCTGCCGATAATCATCAACGGCACTTTCCAGGTTGGGGCGGAGGACTCCAAGTCTGCCAAGTTCGACGTCATGACGTTCATCTCCCAGCTCCGCTCGCGGGGGATCTACTCGCTGGAGGACATCGCGTTCGCGCAGATTGAACCCGATGGCTCCCTCACCGTCATCAAGAAGGGCGATGGTGTCATAAACAGCTTGCTGGTGCGCGACGGCGAGGTGCTGGAGACCTACCTGGAGGCGGTGGACCGCGACACCGACTGGCTCCTGGCGCAGCTCGCGGAAGTCGGGGTGGAACTCGAGGACGTCTACCTGGTGGAGCTCTCCCGCGAAAAGCACCTCTTCATCGTGAAAAAGGACGGCACCTGCGTGGCCAAGGAGATCAACTAACACCGCTGCGGGTGTTGCGCTATCTCACAGTGCGCAGTTTGAGATCCGGCGGCAGGCAATGGAATCCATTGCGTTGTGCGCATTAAGGTGGCGCCATGACGTTTGAAGAACTGTTTGCGGATCTTTCGGCCAAGATCGAGGCGGGTGCAGAGGGTTCCCGCACGGTGGAGGAGCACGCCAAGGGCGTCCATTTCATCGGCAAGAAGATCGTGGAAGAGGCCGCAGAGGTTTGGATGGCCTGCGAGTACGAGTCCAAGGACGACGCAGCCCTGGAGATCTCCCAGCTCTTCTACCACGCCCAGGTGATGATGATCGCCAAGGGCCTCACCCTCGAAGACGTCTACCGGAAGTTCTGATTCATGCTGCGTATTGCCGTGCCCAACAAGGGTGCACTGTCTGAGGCCGCCGTCCAACTGCTCAAGGAGGCCGGCTACAAGACCCGCCGCTCCGGGCGTGAGCTGGTGCTACTGGACCACAGCAACGAGGTCGAGCTGTTCTTCCTGCGGCCCCGCGACATCGCCGTCTACGTCGGCGAGGGCTCCATTCACGTGGGCATCACGGGCCGCGACCTGCTGGCGGACACCCCCAATTGCGCCGCGATCGAGCACCGCGCGTTGGGCTTTGGGGCTTCCCAGTTCCGCTTTGCCGGGCCGGCGGGCCAATACAGCACGCTTTCCCAACTGGAAGGGGCGCGCATCGCCACCTCTTACGACACCTTGGTGCGCAACTACCTCACCGAGCAGGGCCTGAACGCCAAGGTGGTCCACCTGGACGGCGCCGTGGAATCCTCCGTCCAGCTGGGCGTGGCTGATCTGGTGGCGGACGTGGTGGAGACCGGCTCCACCCTCAAGGCCGCCGGGCTGGAGGTATTTGGCCCCACCGTCATGCAGAGCGAGGCCGTGCTCATCACCCGCCCCGACCACGTGGAGGACCCGGGCCTGCGCAAGCTGGACCGCCGCATCCACGGCGTGCTGGTGGCCCGCGAGTACGTTTTGGTGGACTACGACATCCCGGCCGACCACCTGGACCAGGCCGTGGCCGTCACCCCGGGCCTGCAGTCCCCGACGGTCTCCGCGCTGCACGACCCGGCGTGGAAGGCGGTGCGCTCCATGGTGCGCCGTAAGGTCCTCAACGACGCCATGGACCAGCTGGCGGACATGGGCGCGCGCGGCATCATCGTCACCGACATCGTGGCCTGCCGCCTCTAACCCCTCCGCGCTCAGCTTCCCCGACTATGCGGCAGTAAAGAGCGCAACGAACTCGCACCCCGGCTGGGGGCGGGGCCCACGTGAAGTGCTCCCCGGAAGTTGGACTTGGTAATCGGGTTCCTTCTTCCGGGGAGTG
>JAUMWR010000060.1:7544-11657 GCA_030529545.1 Buchananella hordeovulneris | reverse complement strand
GGCGCAGGTGGGTAGCGCGATTCGTGCGGGAGGAAGAGGCCGCAGTTTCAAATCCTGTCACCCCGAACACAGTAAATTGTCGGTACTTCTTCCGATGTCGCGACACTTTTTTGCTCCCCGCTCCCCGCTCGCCGTCCCTCGCAAAGCCACGTCCTGCGTCACCACCCCCGCGCTTCTGTTGGCCCGGGGTGAATCCATTGGCGTTGGGTCAGACAATTGGCGTTGGGGGCCTCCCCCAGGCCAACAGATTCACCCAACGCCAACAAATGCGCCGATCGACGGGCGCTGGACGGACGACGGCGACGCCCGGTGAGGCGTTGGGCGCCCGGTGGGAACTCGGCGCGGCGGCGCGGCCCGGGGCCGGGCAGGCGGAGGGACGTCGGCGGAAACGCGCCACAGATGCGGCGAGGGGCAGGAGCTCATGGCTCCTGCCCCTCAGCAGTGCTGGCGCTGCTATGTCAGCGCCGCGAGCAGCTCAGTGCTCGTCGTAGTGGTCACCGTGCAGAGCGTGCTTGTGGCCGTCGTGCAGGTAGTCGACGTGGTCACCGTGCTGCACGGCCTCGTGGCCGCAGGCCTCGCCGTGGGTGTGCTCAGCGGTGGTGTGCTCAGCGGAAGAGTGCTCAGTCATGATGACTTCCTTTCGTTTGGATGCCCTAAGCCTGGCACACATATAGCCACATTGCAATATGTCGATATGAATGGGTTTGGTTCTCACTAAGCAACACCCGTTTGGCGGTGGATTACAGGGACTCGGCGGCGTGGGCCACGGCGTCGGACACGACGTGCATGACGTGCTGGTCAACCACCCGGTAGTGGGCCTCCTTGCCCTCCCGGCGCACGTCCACCAGGCCAGCACTGCGCAGCGAGCGCAGGTGTTGGGAAACCAGAGGCTGCGACAGCCCGGAGAGCTCCACCAGGTGACTCACCGTGCACTCGTGATCCTGCAGGTGCAACAGCAGCCCTAGCCGGGAAGGATTGCCCAGCACCTTGAAGGCGTTGGCAGCGTGTGACACCACCTCGGGTGCGTAGCTCTGCATCTCCACTCTCCTTCCCGCGAGCTTCCATTGTCTCCCACCACTAGTATGCCGCCCATGACCGCAGAGAGCTCACCTCCCCTGCCCGAGGCCGCAGAGACCCGGGTGGACATCTGGCTCTTTGCGGTGCGGGCCTGCAAGTCCCGCTCCGTGGCCACGGCTGCGGCCCGCGCCGGCCACGTCCGTATCAACGGCCTCACCGCCAAGTCCTCCCAGCCCGTTAGGCGCGGCGACGAGGTCCGCCTCCGGGTCAACGGCTTTGACCGTGTGCTGGTAGTGCGCCGCGTCATCACGCGGCGCGTGGGCGCCCCGCTGGCGGTGCAGTGCTACCAAGACCTCACCCCGCCCCGGCCGCTCCACCTGGCCGAGCCCGTCTTCCAGCGCGCCCGCGGGGCCGGCAGGCCCACCAAGCGCGAGAGGCGTCAGCTCGACGCGCTGCGCAGCCGCGCCCTCGACGCAGAAGTAGACATCTAGGCCGCTCGGGGCCAGCACAAGCGGACCGCGCGGGCCGGCGCTGGGGGGAGCGCCGCCGTCCCGGCCAGGCCGCAGCTCACGCACTGCGCAAGGCCCGGCCTTCACCGGCTATGCGGCGCGAACCACCGCCACAAGCGCCCCGTGGCAGCCCGCTCCAGCCACCCGATGCCCCAACTCCGCTTACGGAACGGCGGCACCGGAGCCCGTCAGCTCCTTGAACTGCAGCATGGTGTATATGGCGATGTGATCGCTGGACGGGCGGCGCAGCAGCTCGACGTGCCCAACGCGCACCGCCCCGGGCGCAGCGTCGTGCGGGGAGGCCAGAGTGTCGGTAGCGGCGGCCGCCGGGAGCAGGATGTGGTCGATTGGCGTGCGCATCACGCCCTCGAAAACGGTGGGGCCGGGGACTACGGAGGGCCAGGTGCCCCGGCGCAGCGGGTCCAGCCACTCGAGCGCGTCCACGTAACCGTCCAGGTCGCCCAGGGCGCCGTGCCAGTTGGCGGCGTTGAAGTCGCCGACGATTACCAGGGGACGCGGGTCCTTGGCGGAGGGGCGGTAGTAGCGGGCGAGCGCGGCGATCTGCTCCAGGTCCGCGCGCCACTTCCCCATGAGGCCGGGCACGGGCGGGGCGGCGTGCACCGCCAGGATCCGCGGCAGCCAGCGCTCGCCAGCCATGCCCACGTCGGGCTCCAGCAGCAGGGCCCCGAAGGTCAGCTCGTTGATGGGCACCTGACGGTAGGAGCCCAGGCTGTTGCGCACGGCCACCGTCACGGGCGCGATCTTGCCAGCGGTGGTGGACTCGAAGAGCTTGTAGCCGTCGATGCTGATGCGGTCGGCGTCCTGCTCGGGGAGCACTGCCACGTCCACCACGCGTTCGCGCAGGAGGGAGCGGACTTCGTCGGCGTGGACCTGGGAGGCGACGTTCCACTCCAGTACGTTGAGCAGGCGCCAGCCCTCCTCCACCGGGCCGGTGGCCACCGCGCGGGCGCTGAGCGGCGTGATGCCCAGCAGGGGGCTGACCGAGGCCACAGCCCAGCAAACTGCCACGGTGGCCGTGGTCCAGATGCGCCGGCGGCGCTCCTGCGCCGCCGGGCTTCCCTCCCGGGGACGCGCGCCAAAAAGGACGAACCCAAGTGTCAGGAGCCCAAAGACGAATGCCAGCAACAAGGAGCCCACTAGCCAGATGTGCGGGAAAGCGATGCTCTGCGCGACGATGGGCAGGGTGGTGAACCACTGGCGCAGCGAGCTAACGGGCAATAGCCATGTTGTTCCCCCTACCAGGATCGCCCCGGCGGACAGAAAAATGGCTATGCGCCCTAACCACTTACTCATGGCTCCCTACTCGTTTCGTTTGCTCGAAAGCAGACGCCCGCGTTTTTCGCTTCAATAGTTTGCCAGCCAAATTGACCCAAAACCGGATTAGGTTACATCAATCACCAAATCGTCCTTTACCAAACGGGTTTAGTACCCGGCGCGGCGGTTGATGTCCTCGCTCAGCGCGTCCTCGATACCCCTGAGCACCCGCTCGGAATGCTGCGGCCCCCACGGCTGCTCCTGCCCGTGCGGCGCCAACACCTCCCGCCACACCCGCACCTGGGTGTGCCGGTAAAAGTGCCCGTGCCCGGCGGGCGATTGGCCGTTTAGCACCATGTCCATCGAAACCTGCCAGAAGGTGACCAGCCAGTGCCACTGCATCTGGGGGTTCACGTCCGGGCCGCTGCGCTCGCGCAGCCACTGCGGTTCCTCCACCGCCAAGCGCGGGTTCCACGCCACCACCGCGTCGGAGGAGTGCTGCAGGAACGCCACCCGGGGCAGCTCCCAGTCCCCGTAGGGCCGGCCGTACAGGTCCGCGTGCAGGTTGGCATGCCCGGTCATGAATCGCACGTGGCGGCCGTTGTCCACCACCGGTACGATCTGCGGGCTGCCGGGGTGGCGCTCGGCGGTGATGCGCTGGTGCAGGGGCGTAAAGCCCGGCACCCAGGGCGTGTAGGACCACGCCGCCACCGTAAGCCAGCAGCAGGGCGAAGGCGATCGCGGCCAGGAACTGCGCCACGCTCCAGGCTGGCATCTCCACCAGCTCTGCCGTGACCAGGCCGGCGCGGTAGGAGCTGACCAGGCTGGAAACCACGGTCACCAGGATCGCCGCGATGCCGAGTGGCCAGGCCACGTACCGCACCCACGGCGCGGCCACCAGGCGCAGCCCCAGCCAGTCCACCAGCCGCGCGGCCACCTTGCCGACCACTTTGCCCACCCCGTACAGGAGCGTCATGGCGATGGCGGTGACCAGGCCTTGGCTGGCCCAGTCGCGAGGCATGAGCGAGGGAGTGAAGGAGGAGAGGAACCCGACCAGCGCACACAGAATGCCAGTGCGGGAGGAGGGCAGCAGGTAGCGCCCGCGGTGGTGTTTGCGGGCCCGCTTGAGGCGCTTTTCCAGGCGCGCAAACCAGTGCCGGTAGTCCCGCCACAGCTCGCCCCAGCGCTTTGCTAACCGCCCCCCGCCTAGGCTGCCTTGGGGGGACGACGTTCCCGCCCGGCCCCGCCGCTTTGCTCGCCCTTGCTTTCTCTCCCGCCTGGATACGGACATGTCTTCACCATAGCTAGGTGC
>JAUMWR010000060.1:0-7444 GCA_030529545.1 Buchananella hordeovulneris | reverse complement strand
GCCCTTGCTTTCTCTCCCGCCTGGATACGGACATGTCTTCACCATAGCTAGGTGCCGCACCGAACCGTCACAGCCCAGCGCAGCGCACCTCAGTGTAGCGGTACCCCCGGCTGCCGGGGCCCGATTGGCGGGGCCTTCGCAGCCGGGGAGCACTTGAGCTGCCTCGCGGCGCCCTGAAGGGCGCGCCGATTGCCTGCCTTAACCCCAGACCAGGGCGCGGGCCGGGTCCTCCATGACGCGGGCGACGTCGGCCAGCACGCGCGACCCCAGCTCGCCGTCCACCAGCCGGTGGTCGAAGGAGAGGGCCAGCTGGGTCACCCAGCGCACGGCCAGCTCGCCGTTGACCACCCACGGGCGCTGCGTGATGGCACCAAAGCCGAGGATCGCGGCCTCGCCGGGGTTCAGGATCGGGGTGCCGGTGTCGATCCCGAACACGCCGAAGTTGGTGACGGTCACGGTGCCCCCGCGCATGTCTGCGGGCGCGGTCTTGCCCTTGCGAGCGGCGGCGGTCAGCGCCATGAGCTCGCGGCCGAGCTGGGCTAGGCTCTTGCGCTCGGCGTCCTTGATGTTGGGCACGATCAGGCCGCGCGGCGTCGAGGCCGCCACGCCGAGCCCCACGTGGTGGTGGTAGATGATCTCGCGGCGCTGGTCGTCCCAGGTGGCGTTGATCTCCGGGTGGCGGCGAATGGCGATCAGCAGCGCCTTCATGACCACCAGCAGCGGAGTGACCTTGATGCCCGCAAACTCGCGGTCCTCCTTCAGCGCGGCCACGAGTTCCATGGTGCGCGTGACGTCCACGGTGTGCATGACGGTCACGTGCGGGGCGGTAAACGCGCTCTCCACCATCGCCGCAGCGGTGGCGCGGCGCACCGAGGAGGCCGGCACGCGCGTGGAGCGCCCGTCCAGGGCGGTGATGCCGCCGGTGAGCCAGGAGGCGTCCAGGCCGCCGTCCACCTTCACGTCGTGCGCCAGGGACAGGCCGGGGGTGGCGGCGCTGCCCGGGGTGCCAATCGCGGCCGCCCCGTAGATGGCGTCGCGCCGCTCCAGCTCGCTCAACCCGGCGCCCGGTGCCGCGCCGCCCGCTTGAGCCGCCGCGAGCGCGGCCTGCTTGGCGTCGTGCTCGCTGGCGTAGGCCAGGACGTCGGTGCGGCGCACCACGCCGTCGCCGCTCGCGGCGGGAACCTCGGCCAGGTCTATGCCCAGGTCTCGCGCCAGCCGGCGCACCGGCGGGGCGGCCAGCGGCCGCTTGGGTATCTCCTCGGTGACGTCCACGCCCGGCCCGGCCGCCACGCGCTGACCACTCTCCGGCCGGCGCGCTCGCCGCTTCGCTTGCAACGCCGACGTGCCGTAGCCCACCAGCACGCTGCCAGAACCCTGCTGCGTGGACGACGTTTCCTCCGCCGTCTCCTTAGCCGCGCCGCCCTGCACCGCGCTCGCCTTGGCGGTCGAGAGCTGCGAGCTGTCACAGCCCCCCACCGCAGGCCTGGCCGCAGCGCACTGCGGGCGCGCGCTGGGGACGGCAGGCGGAACGTCGTCCATCGAAGCGCCCTCGACGTGGACGATCTCGGTGCCAACCAACACGGTCTGGCCGGGCTCAACTAACAGCGCGGCGACCCTGCCGGCGTAGGGACTGGGCAGCTCGACCAGAGACTTGGCCGTCTCGATCTCGCACAGCGGCTGGTCGATCTCGATCACGTCCCCGACCGACACGAGCCAGGTGACGAGGTCGGCCTCCTGCAAGCCCTCGCCGACGTCGGGCAACTTGAAGATCTGCATCATTACCTCGCAAGGGTGCGGTCAACGGCTTCCAGCACGCGGTCCAGGTTGGGCAGCCAGCGCTGCTCCAACATGGCCGGCGGGTAGGGGGTGTGGAAACCGCCCACGCGCGCCACCGGTGCATACAGGTACTCAAAGGCGGACTCGCTCACCGCCGCCGCGATCTCCGCGCCCGGGCCGCAGAACATGGAGGCCTCGTGGACCACCACCACGCGACCGGTCTTGCGGGCCGAGGCCACCACGGTCGGCAAGTCCAGCGGGGAGAGCGAGCGCAGATCGATCACCTCGGCGTCCTTGCCCTCCTCCGCCAACACGTTGGCTGCCGCGAGCGCCGTGCGCACGGTCGGTCCGTAGGCGACCAGGGTGATGTCGGTGCCGGGGCGCACCACGCGGGCCTTATGGAGTTCCAGCAGGCCGGCCTCGCTCGTGTCCGGGAGGGTCACGTCGATCTCGGCCTTGTCCCAGTAGCGGGACTTGGGCTCGAAGATGATGATCGGGTCCGGGGAGGCGATCGCCAGGTAGGTCATGGTGAAGGCGTCCTGCACGCTGGCCGGGGCCACCACGCGCAGGCCCGGGGTGTGCATGAAGTACATCTCCGGGGACTCGCTGTGGTGTTCCACCGCGCCGATCCCGCCGCCAAAGGGAATGCGGATCGTGACCGGGAACTGCTGCGTGCCGCCCAGGCGCTGGTGCAGCTTGGCTAGCTGCGTGGTGATCTGGTTGAAGGCCGGGAAGACGAAGCCGTCGAACTGGATCTCGCACACCGGGCGGTAGCCGCCCATCGCCAGGCCGATCGCGTTGCCCACGATTCCGGCCTCCGCCAGTGGGGTGTCCACCACGCGATCCTTGCCGAAGCGAGCCGCGAGGCCGTCGGTGACGCGGAAAACGCCGCCGAGCTGGCCCACGTCCTCGCCCATCAGCAGGCACTTGGGGTCGTTCTCCAAGCTCGCCGCCAACGCCGCGTTGATTGCGCCCACCATCGTGAGCTTCTTCAGCTCGCTCATCAGTGCCCCTCCTTAGGTGCCTCGATGAAGGAGGCCTCGAAGTTCTCAAACCACTCGCGCTCGGCCTCCACCAGCGGGTGGGGCAGGCTGTAGACGTTGCGGAAAGGCTGGTGCGCCGGGCCCGGGTCGATCACCTGGATCGCCGCGCGGGCGGTGGCGGCCAGGTCCTTGCCCTCGGCATCGAACT
Organism: Buchananella hordeovulneris; assembly: GCA_030529545.1. Taxonomy (GTDB): domain Bacteria; phylum Actinomycetota; class Actinomycetes; order Actinomycetales; family Actinomycetaceae; genus Buchananella; species Buchananella hordeovulneris_A. The sequence goes on along the minus strand of JAUMWR010000060.1, from coordinate 4,477 downwards.
GGTCGGCCAGAACGTCGTCCAGAATCTCGCAGCGGCGCAGGTAGGTGGCCATGCGCGCGATTGGGCACTTGGCCGCCCACTCCTGCTCCTCCTCGGTGGTGCGGTAGCGGGTGGGGTCGTCAGAGGTGGTGTGGGCGCCCATGCGGTAGGTGACCGCCTCGATGAAGGAAGGGCCGCCGCCCGCGCGGCCGCGCGCCAGGGCCTCCATGGTCACCGCGTAGGAGGCCAGCGGGTCGTTGCCGTCCACTCGCACCGAGGGGATGCCGAAGCCCGGGGCACGCGCCGCGATCGGAACGCGGGCCTGGACCGCCGTGGGCACGGAGATGGCCCAGCCGTTGTTCTGGCACAGGAACACCAGCGGGGCCTGGGAGGAGGCCGCGAAGACCATCGCCTCGTTCACGTCACCCTGCGAGGTGGCGCCATCGCCAAAGCACACCAGAGCCGCACGGCCCGGCGGGTTCGGGGCGGCGTCCCGGGCCAGCGCATTGGCCCGGCCCGCCGCGTGCTGCGCCTGCGCGCCGATCACCAGCACCGGCACGTGTGTGTTGTAGGTGTTCGGGTCCCAGCCGCCGTGGCCGGCCCCGCGGAAAATCGTCAAAATCTGGGCCGGGGCGATGCCGCGCTCCAGCAGCAGCAGGTGCTCGCGGTAGGACGGGATCAGGACGTCGTCCGGCTCCAGCGCCTGCGCCACGCCAGCCTGCACGCCCTCCTGGCCGCGCAACGGCACCCACAGCGCCATCTCGCCGTGGCGCTGCAAATTGGTGGCGGCGGTGTCGAAGTGACGGGCCAACACCATCGCGCGGTACATGTGCAGCAACTGTTGCTCGGTCAGCTCCTCTACGTAGGGAGAGTATGCCTCGTGGGTGGCGAGCTCCCCGTATTGATCCAGGAGCCGCACCGTGGTGGGGACGTTGACCATGCTTGCCTTTCCGCCGCAGCGCAGGGGGAAAACTATTCCTACGCCACCGTAACTTACGCTGGCGTAGGTTTTGACTGGTTGCGGAGTACAAGTCGCGCGGCCCCAACTGGGGAAAACCTACAAAGCGGGGCTTGGCAGGCGGCGGGTGCCGCAGCGGGCGGCGCGGCGCGGCAAGGCGGACGGTGGCGCGACAAGGCGGCGCACCCCCACCCACGCACAAACCTGCTCATACAACGCCCCATAAGGCCAAGGCCGAACGCCTACGAGCAAGTTCGAGCGCACGGGGGGGGAGTGGCCAGAGTGCGGCCGACGGTGCCGCCCGGGCCGGTAATCCGCCCGCCGCACCCGGCACGCGCACGCGACCTTCCGCCCGGCTCCGCATACTGCCTTCCGCCCGGCGGCCCGCCCTCCTCGCCGGGCGGCTCGGACCGGCTGCGGGGCACCTAACCTATAGTTCGGGTATGCCTGAGCAGAACGTCGTCCAACCGAACCAGCCGCACCGCGCTGCGGGCAACCGGTCGGGCGGCGCACGGCGAAAGCGCGGCGCAAAGGCGTGGATCCCGGACCAGCACGGTGCGTGGGCAATGCTGATCCTGCCGCCGCTGCTCGGCGCGTTTACGGCCGGCTTCAACTGGCACCACCTACCGTTCCTACTGGCGTGGTGGGGCGGCTACTTCCTCTACCAGGCGTGGGCCAAGTGGGTGAAGGTGCGCGGGCCGCGCAAGGCGGAGTACCGCGCGCCGCTGGCCGTCTACGGGGCGGTGACTGGCGTCGGGGCGGTCGTCAGCGTCGCCACCGCGCCGGCCCTGCTGTGGTGGGGCGCGGCACTCGCCCCGCTCATTGCGGTGGCGGCGGTCGAGGTGTTGCGCCACAACGAGCGCTCGCTGCTCTCCGGCATCTCCACGGTTCTGGCCGCCGGCCTCACCCTGCCGATCGCGGTCAGCCTGGGCCCTAACAAACCGCACTTCAGCACCCCGCTCGGCACGCCGGGCGCGGGCATGAGCGACGCGGCCTGGATCGGCACTGCCATCCTTACCGCCTACTTCCTGGGCACCGTGCTGCACGTGAAGGCGCTGATCCGCGAACGCAATTCGACCGCCTACTGGGTGGCGACCTCCCTGTGGCACGACGTGATCGCTTTATCTGCGGTGGCCATCGCCATGAGCGGCCCGGTTTGGCTCTCCGTGCGCCCGCTGGCGCTGTGGTTGCAGGTGCCGCTCTGGATCGGCCTGGCCGCCCGCACTTGGACAATGGTGCGCAACCAGCACCGCGGCAAGCGCTACACCCCCAAGCAGATTGGCGTGCCGGAGATCGCGATTAGCCTAGTGGTGGGCGCAAGCGTGGTGCCGTTCCTGCTGGGCTGATTTGGCCGACGTTCCCGCCGGCGGCGCTTAGCCGGTCTTCAAAGTGGAGAGCCCCCTGGGGTCACTGAATCCTTGCGATGAGAGACACGGCTGGGTAGCGCCGAATTAACTTCGCTACCCAGCCCGTTCGTCACGCGGTCAAAACCGGCTCTGCCGGCACAACTTGTGCCAACGGAGGCGCAATCTCAGAGAGAATTTCCACTGTCTTCTCAACATGGCGTAGGGTGCCGAAGCGCCGCCACATCTTGGAGTTTCCAGCTTTCTTTCGGTTCGGATCACCAACTACCGCTTGGATCCACGACTCACACTCCGAGAAGCCGACCTCAAATTCGGGCCGCGCCGACAACTCACGCATGACCGGAATTAGCGGACCGCTCCCGTCTGGCCGCAACTTCCCGCCCCTTGCAATTAGCCACTTGTTACCGGCCAAGTAACGAAAGTTATTGGCAGGGTTCATGAAACGTGGATCTACAGTCGCAGCTGGCTCGGGGCTCTCCACCGCGTAGTCTCCAAAGACCACTATGTCGCCAATACGACGGTCTCCCAAAATACGCTCCACATAGAACCTGAACTCTGGACGATCCACTACATGAACACCGTCCGTCTTCGGCATTCTCCGAGGCATTGAGGAGGCGGCGAAGACGAGCGACGCCCACTTATGTGCATTCGCTACTGCAGGAAGAATCTCTTCCAACACCCTCTCCCCGTTGGATTCGCTATAGAGCCCACAGTCGAACACCAGGTGGGTCGCGCCTGGGAACGACCCCATCTCGCGTACGAGTCCTTCTAGTTCCACAATGCTGCGATCAACATCCTTGAACTGCTGGACAGGAATTCGGATGCAGATCTCGCGGGCGTCTGATGCGCACTCACGTACTGCCGACCGATAGACCGCAGTCGATTCTATGGAAACCACTGGGACCACATAACACCCCTTCGCCCGCATAGAGTCGATGACATATTTCAACGGATGAACTGTCTCGTTGATCAACTCATCACCCAGTTCTCGACCGTCAAGAAAGACTGATGTCCCTGACAATGTCGCCGATAGCTCGGATTCAAGTTTGCTGAGATGCTCCGAGAGCGATCGCTTGTACTTGCCGTTCTCAAAGTCCCAGACGGGTCCTTTTGCCTCCAGTAGTGGCACAGCACGCGCAAATGTTTGCCCATTCATGCGCGACAGCGCTTCGAGCTCGCCTTTCTTAGTCGAGAGGATCGGGACGTAACGCATCGTGTGCGTTGAAATCAAAGTGTTTCTCCTATCACAGATCAGGGTTTGCGGCATGGGGCCGCCTATTGCTCGCGCCACTTGCACGAATGTTCTGGAAACTCAAATGCAAATGGCTGGGTTCGTGCTTGAGGCCATGGATAAACAAGCACCGAAGACGCATACCTAGGCACGCCAGACTCCCACTCTCGCCTTAGTGCGAGCTTCAACGTGCAGACAGAGCCGACCTATATGAAGGGTCGCCAGACCGCACGTGGGATCTGAGTGTCCTAAGAAGCAACTGCCACACCCACACATGCGGGGGGCTTCACGTTGGCGCCACTACGAAGGCGCTTGGAAGGGGCTAACTTGTGCGGAACAAGGCGAACTCCAATCGATCAGGTTGATCGGTGGCTGCCTTCACATCGCGTTGAGTCAAATCTAGTCTGCACCGCAAGCTAGACTGTGGGTGTTACTGATGCCAATTGTAACGCCACAGCCCGGCAGCTACCGATCCCGGTGAGCACCGGGCTTGGTCTGTTAGTTAAGCAATATACCGCCAGAGTTACATGGCTGGGATTCTCGCGCCACTCTTCCAAGCCCATCTTGTGGATAACCTGTGAATAATCCGGCTAAAACGGATGCCACCACACATCCAGTTAGCCTACTACCGGTTAGCACTCATGGCCAGCGAGTGCTAATGATTTCAATCGTTTTATGGGATCACAGGCCTTATGCAGCACTGAAGCGTTCGCGAATGACGGAGCCAATTCCCAAGAAGTTCAGCCCTGAGCGAACGTCCTGTCAGGTACCGCGTGAAACACCAAAATTCACCGTTTCACGGTTTTTATCGACCGCTTACACCCCCGTAAGCACAGTTTTGTTGTTTCAGCGATCTAGGCATGCAGCCGGGATCACCCACACCCCGTTAGGTAGGCGCGTCACCGGACCGGTAGGTATGACCACGACCAAGGCTGTCGGCGGTGT
>JAUMWR010000059.1:7823-11716 GCA_030529545.1 Buchananella hordeovulneris | reverse complement strand
CCTTGATCTTCTCCCTTCAACAGGAAGTGTCCAAGAACCTTGATACACCCCAACCAGCTTGCCACCGGGCTAGTTTCGCTAGTGCTGGCGTCAGGGAACTGGGCGTTGCGTTGTTTTGGTCACCCCGCGCGACGCGTCGGCAACGCGCAGAAGAATTTCTAACGTCCCATGGGGACCTAATGGACTGCGCGCGGAAAACGGGAACAGCCGCAGTTCTTTGTTGGGTGCGCGGGCGGACGGTATGCCAACGCGTACAGGAAGCGACAATTTGACACACTTTTGGTGCAGCTTGGGTGCGGTTGTATGAAGTAGGGTGTCTTGCGTGAAAAAGATTTTGGTGAGCGCTACCGCCGCCATAGTAATTTGCTCCCTTGGTGTTCACGCCAGCTTTGGCGGCGTCGTGTTTGCTGCTGAGTATTGCGGCGGGGCAAGTCAGAGGCTGACCTACTGTACGGGCGTCAACGATGAGATTTCCCCGGAGGAGTGGGGGAGCGAAAACCAATCTGCAGACCTGGAGTACGTTCCTGACTTCGCATACCCGTTTGATGCTGGTTTGACTGAGACCGCTGCGCCGGGAGCCCAACATACTGCGCGCGCTCCGCACAGTACTCCCGGCGATGAACTGACCGGGGGGGGGAGTGAGAGGCACACGACACCTGATCTTCCTCTAACGCCGACGCCGTCGGTGACGCCGGAGAACAGCCCGACCGTATCTCCCTTACCGGCGCCGCGTCCCTCGCCATCTACTTGGTACGAACCTCTTCTCCCCCAATACGGCGCAGAGGCATGGGTCGGTGACCTGGGGATAGGGGTTGGGGGATCGAACGTGAACACCGCTGTCCAGACTAAGGACGGCACGATCTTAGCTGGCTCTAGATTCAAGCCATTCGCAGTATTCAGTGCCAAGCTCGCAGACGGCGGTTGGAGGCTAGGGCAGCGAGTAGTTGATCACTCTGCCAAGCAGGGGTGGGGAGCCGCCGTGAACAGCGACGGGTCTAAAGCATACTTTGCAGCGAACGACAATAGCAGGCTTTGGGAGCTGGATCTTAAGACCAATAGCTATCGTCCAATTGAGAAGATTACTTCTCAGGCTTGGTCGTTCTTTGGGGCGGATAATTTTGGTGCGTTTGATTTAGCGACGGGGCAAGAAGGCGACATCATTATCGGCACCTACGGATCGTGGGACCCGATTGGAAACAACTCGAGTCCTGGAGCGGTGTTAAAGTACAATCCGCAATCTGATTTCATTAGCTTGGTCGGCGTACCGGACAAGAACGCACTGATCGTCAGATCTGTGACGGTAGCGCCTAATGGCACGATATTTGCCGGTACGTCTTCAGGGAGTGCACGCGCGCGGTTGTATTTTCTTCCTCCGGAGGGGGATGAATTCATCGAAGTCCCACTGGGACTTGCCGAGTTGGGGAGTTCTTCCGTCTACGACTTAGCAGTGGTTGGTCCATACATTGTGGCCGGTGTTGGTGAAAACCAAGGTCGTGTAGCGATTGCGCGGTGGGCGGATCCATTGACCAATCCGAGGGTGATCGACGTTCCTAACACGCAACACGTGGATTTCGTGGCACCGGTTTCCTCCGTTCATTTTGCATTTGGGACGCGGAGTGGCGGCACGCTCTACTTGGGCAACGCTGAGACCAGCAACATGCGTTCACTGGGGACTCCAGTGCAAGGGGACGAAACCCGGGCGATCTTTACGTGGCAGGACGGACAAGACGCTTACCTGCGTGGAGTGAGCGGCTCTGGCATGGTATGGCAGGTGTCTGCTCCAGCCCACGGGGACGTGGCTGGCTGGGAAAGCTTCGAACCGTGGGATGAAGCGGCAGTATCGGTTGTTGAACTTGGTGATCCGCAGCTTCCCTTGCCTGCGCCCGTGCAAGGTGCGTTCGCGGTAGGGGCGAATTCCATACTGGTCGCCGGTTCCTGGAAGTTCGGGCTCCATGACCAGAATGGGAGAACGGATAAGTACATCAGTGGCGAGATTAAGGCAGCGTCCTTTTTTGGTGAACATTATTATGCTGCGACCTACCCGAACTCGTACGTTTGGCGTATTTCTGAATCTGGGGAGGTAGCTCGCATCGCAGACTTGGACCGAGACGTCCAGTCGAGGCCGCTGTCGATTGATGTTGATGAAACAGGGATCTTGATTGGAACCCGAGCGAACTACGGCTTTGCGGGCGGAGCGCTGAATTTTGTGCCGTTTGGAGGAACTGGGGCCGCCGAGCCGATTCTTCATAACAAACCATTGGGGCAGCGATCTATCTCAGCTGTGGCTCATCTAAACGAAGTCGATGCCGTGATCGGCAGCTCCGTGCAAGCCGAGGCTGCACAAGCTGTGGAGACTGAGGCCAAGGTCGCACGGATCAACAAGCGCACCGGCGTGAAAAAGTGGGAAAAGCAGTTTTCTGCCACAGCTGTCGCTGGTATCGAACCGCTGGGTGAAGGAATTCTGGTTAGTCTAAACAATAGGAAGCTGCTTTTACTTGACCCGGAAACGGGCAATGAGCTTGCAGCCGCTCCAGGTCCTAAGTACGGCACAATTTCCAAAGCCGGGCCAAATGCGGTGGAGTTCATTGACGAGTCGTGGCTAACCCATCTCGAGGTGCGCCCAGGGCGTCGCTTGTTACTCACTAAGTACCGGCTACCGGCGAGTGCAAGTGGACTAGTTGATTTCCGTGTCGATCCCGCAGAGCGCGGCACGGCCTATGGGATCGAACGCATCGGATCACTGCTCCGGCTGGATTGGCATGAGGAGAATGTTTGGCGCACGTCGGGGAGAGACCGATACGAGACCGCCGCGAAGTTCGTCGCTGACGATCGCCCCTGGGGCCCGACCGCCATCCTCGCCTCCGGCACTGACTACCCAGATGCACTGGCAGCGGCACCTTTAGCAGCTCGGTTGGAGGCTCCCATCCTGCTGACGACTAAGACAGGACTGTCAGCTGCCACGCTTGCGGCGCTCAAGAGAGGGAAGTTCACTGAGGTGCTCGTCCTGGGCGGAGAAGGCTCGGTGCCTTCTCGACAGGAAGAGCGCCTGCGCCAAGAGGGCTATCGTGTTCGTCGCCTCGGCGGTGCGAACAGGTTTGAGACAGCAGCAAAGATCGCAGCGGATGTTTGTCCTAACGCCAATTGCCCCGCTTTTGTAGTAGATGGAGCGCAGTTCCCCGATGCTCTTTCTGCCGGGGCGGCTGCCGTGCACCGCAAGGGAGTGGTTTTACTAGCCCAGGGAGGGCTACAAGGTGGGCAGGACAGGTGGTACCGCTCTAGCAGTAGCCGGTACCTGGTGGGAGGATCTGCGGCGCGAGCCATGGAGGATGCGCTGGGCAACCCACAGGTAGTGCAGGGAAAGGACAGGTTCGAAACGGCTGTGCGCGTAGCAGAGGAGTTTTTCGCAACTGCGGAGACTGCGATGTTGGTCAATGGGCTCAATTTCCCGGATGCCCTAGCAGCGTCACCGATTTGTGCGCTGGAATCGGCGCCAATCCTGCTCACCCACGCCACCTCAGTTCCTGCCGAGCTCCTAACTTACTTGGGAGGCTCCTCCGTGCGACGGATAGAAATTGCGGGCGGAGAGGGGTCAGTCTCCACGGACGTTTCCCACCAGGCAATTCGAGCCTTCGCACCGTGAACCTGTGTGCCTGCACGGTGCAGCGAAATGGGCAAGACCTCACACCAACTTCGCCGCCGGGCGGCCCCGTTGTCCCCTAGAGTAGTAAGACCAAGAACTTAAAAGACTGGAAACGATTAGGAGCGGCGATGAGCCACGAGAACGAGAACAACAACGGCGGTCGCGACCGCTCCTGGCAACCCGGTTCCGGTCGGTTTAATCGCGCCGGCGATCGCGGCCGCGGCTTCGAGCGCGATGGTGGCCGACGTTCCTT
>JAUMWR010000059.1:0-7723 GCA_030529545.1 Buchananella hordeovulneris | reverse complement strand
GGTGAGCGCTCTTTCGACCGCGGCGAGCGCCCGCAGCGCCAGGACCGCCCCAGCCAGGGCCTGTACTCCGGCCCGGAGTTCCCGGCCGACGTCACAGACAAGCTGCTGGACCGCCCGACCCGCATGCGCCTGCGCACCCTGTCCGAGCGCAGCGCCGAGGTCGTCGCTAAGCACCTGGTGATGGTGCAGCGCCACCTGGCCACCGACCCCGAGTTGGCCTGGGCCCACGCCGAGGCCGCCGTGCGCAACGCCGGACGCGTCGATGTGGTGCGCGAGGCCGCTGCGCTGGCCGCCTACGCCTCCGGTCGCTTTGCCGACACGCTGCGCGAGGTGCGCGCACTGCGCCGCCTCTCCGGCCGCCACGTCCACATCGCCATCGAGGCCGACGCCGAGCGCGCCCTGGGCCGCCCGGAGAAGGCGCTGGAGATCATCGCCGGCGCCGAGCGCTACACCATGGACGTGATCGAGCGCGCCGAGCTCGCCATGGTCGCCTCCGGCGTCCGCGCGGACATGGGCGAGCTCGAGGCCGCCCTCGTGGCCGTCGAGGACGCGCTGGACCGCCTGCAGGTGGACCAGGAGACCATGCTGCGCCTGCAGTCCGTGCGCGCCGACCGCCTGCGCGAGCTCGGCCGCGAGGCCGAGGCCGACGCCCTGGTGGAGGAGTTCGGCCTGAACGAGCTCGAGGAAGAGGACGTGGAGGTCTTCGACGTCGAGGAGGAGTCCGCTGCGGACATCGCCGAGGCTGAGGCCGAGGCCGCCGCGCAGTCCGCCTCCGACGAGGAGAACGTGGACGACGTTGCCGCCGACGCCCCGCTGGACGAGGGCGAGTTTGACGCCGTGGTGGAGGAGAACGAGCGCGCCGGTGACGCCGAGCCGGACGCTGCCGAGCTGGATGCCGACGACCTGGACGACGCCGAGTTACTGCAGCAGGCCCAGGACTTCGACATCGACGCCGAGGTGGACGAGCTGCTCGCCGAGGTCGAGGCTGAGATCGAGGACGCCGGGTTTGGCGAGGACGAGGACCTGTTCCAGGACTTTGACGAGGAGGACGAGTGAGCGCCCCGTCCTACCGCCCCGGCGTGCTGCTGGAGAGCGCGCTGCCGCTGGCGCAGGCCTACGACGTCGCGCTGCTGGACCTGGACGGCGTCTGCTACGCCGGCAAGCTGCCGATCGACCACGCGGCCACCGGCATAAACGCCGCCCGCGAGGCCGGGATGCGTTCGATGTTCGTCACCAACAATGCCTCCCGCACGCCGGCTGACGTGGCCGCCCACCTCACCGAGCTGGGGATGGAGACCATCCCCGAGCAGGTGATGACGGCCGCGCAGGACGTCGCCCAGATCATGCGGGAAGACCTGCCCGCCGGGGCCACCGTTTTCGTGGTCGGCACCTCCGCGCTGGTGGAGGCCGTCCAGGAGGCTGGCTTCGAGGTGGTGGACTCCGCTGACGCGCAGCCGCAGGCCGTGGTGCAGGGACTGGACCGCAACATCACCTGGGCAACGATGAGCGAGGCCCTGATGGCTATCGACCGGGGCGCGCGTTTCTACGCGTCGAATCTGGACTCCACGCTGCCCACTGAGCGCGGCATGGCAATCGGCAACGGCTCGCTGGTGGCGTGCGTGGAGCACGCTGCGGGCGTCAAGGCGGTCGCGGCCGGCAAGCCCTTCCCCGGGATCTTCTCTCGCGCGCTCGCGCGCGCCGGCGGCGGCAGTGCCGTGGGCGTGGGGGACCGGTTGAACACCGACGTGGCCTGCGCGGTCGCGGCCGGCGTGCCCTCCCTGCACGTCCTGACCGGCGTCTCCGACGCGGTCGCAGTGGCCCTGGCCGCCCCGCAGGAGCGCCCCTCGTTCCTGGCCCAGGATCTGCGCGGCTTGAGCCAGCCCCACCCGGCGGTGGACGTGGAGGGCGTGAGCGCCACGTGCCGCGAGGCGCACGCGAGCATCGCCGCCGACGGCACCGTGCTGGTGGGCGGGCAGCCCCTGGCCGCCGGCAGCGAGCTGGCCATGGACGAGTATCGCGCCGTCGTGGGCGCCGCGTGGGCGGCTGCGGACCAGGACCACCCGCTGAGCCTGCCCGCGTTCTCGGTGCGGTGAGCGGGCGAACGAGCTAGCTGACATGGCACGGCTAATTAGGCTGGATTCGGAGCTGGTGCGGCGGTCGCTGGCGCGCTCGCGCACGCACGCCGCAGAGCTGATCGACGCGGGACTGGTCAAGCTGGACGGCGTCGTAGTCACCAAGGCCGCGCGCCAGGTCAACCCGGCGCAGGCGATCGTGGTGGCCCAGGACGAGTCGCACGGCTACGTCTCGCGCGGCGCCCTGAAGCTCGCAGGCGCCCTCGACGCGCTGGGGGAGCGCGCCCCGCAGATCGAGGGACGCCGCTGCCTGGACGCGGGTGCCTCCACCGGCGGCTTCACCGAGGTGTTGCTGCGCCGGGGCGCCGCCCACGTGGTGGCGGTGGACGTAGGCTACGGGCAGCTGGCGTGGTCGCTGCGCACCGACGAGCGCGTGACCGCGATGGACCGCACCAACGTGCGCACCCTGCAACCCGAGCAGGTGGCCCCGGCCCCAGACCTAGTGGTGGGGGACCTCTCCTTCATCTCCCTGACCCTGCTGCTGGAGCCGCTGGTGAAGTGCTCCAGCACCACAGCCGACTTCCTGCTCATGGTCAAGCCGCAGTTCGAGGTCGGCAAGGACCGCCTGGGCGCCGGCGGCGTGGTGCGCGATCCCGCCCTCCACGTGGAGACCGTCGAGAGCGTGGCCACGTGCGCGCTCACGCACGGTTTGCGGGTCCTGGACGTGCAGGCGAGCCCGTTGCCCGGGCCGGCCGGCAACGTCGAGTACTTCCTGTCGATGACCAAGGCGGACACCCGGGGGCCCGGACTGAGCGGCCAGAGCCTCCACGCGGCGATCGAGACCGCCCTCCAACTGGGACCAGCGGGAAAGAACGCCTAACGTTAGACATGGCCCTGGGCTAAGAGCGAGGAAGGGGAAGCGGAATGAGCCGCAAGGTAATGGTGGTGTCCCACCTGACCCGTACCTCCTCACGGGAGGCAGCCAACCGCGTGCGCACCGAGTTCGCCAAGCACGCCGTGGAGGTGGTGGACGAGGCCACCACCAAGGACGTGGAGATCATCGTCGTGCTCGGCGGTGACGGCACCATCCTGTCCGCCGTCGAGCGCGGCCACAGCATGGACGTGCCGGTGATCGGCATCAACACCGGGCACGTCGGCTTCCTGGCGGAGGCCGAGCCGGAGGGCGTGGAGGAAGTCGTGGCGCGCATCGTGGCCCGCGACTACTCGGTGGAGGAGCGCATGACGCTCTCCGCAGAGGTCGTCTGCCCCGGCGGCAAGCGCTACCAGGGGTGGGCGCTGAACGAGGCCGCCCTGGAAAAGACCCAGAAGGGCTCGATGGTGGAGGTAACCATCGGTGTGGACGGGCGCGCCATGAGCTCGTTTGGCTGCGACTCGCTGGTGCTGGCCACGCCCACCGGCTCCACCGCCTACGCCTTTAGCGGCGGCGGCCCCGTGGTGTGGCCAGACGTGGAGGCGATGCTGCTGGTCCCGATCGCCGCGCACGCCCTGTTCACCCGGCCCCTGGTGGTGGGCCCCTCCTCGGTCCTAGAGATCGAGGTAACGCAGGCTTCCGCCTCCACTGCCGAGCTCTGGTTCGACGGGCGCCGCCGGGTGCCCGCCCTGCTGGGTTCCCACATCACCGTGCGGCGCGGGGAGCGCCCGGTGCGGCTGGCCCGCCTGAACGACGCGCCCTTCTCCGGGCGTCTGGTGGCCAAGTTCCACCTGCCGGTGCACGGCTGGCGCACTGCCAAGTAAAGGAGCGCGTGTTGCTGGAAGAGCTGCGGATTTTTGGCGTCGGCGTCATCGAGTCTGCCGAGGTGCGCCCCGGGAGCGGGCTGACCGTTATCACGGGCGAGACCGGGGCTGGCAAGTCGATGCTGCTGGGCTCCCTGGGGCTGGCCACGGGCAGTCCGGCCGACCCGGCGCTGGTACGCCGCGGGCAGGAGCAGGCCCGCGTGGAGGCCGTCTTTGTGCTGCCCCCGGGGCAACTAGGGCAGAGCGTTGCTGCGGCGGTGGAGGAGGCCGGCGGCGTGCTGGACGACGGTGCCCTGCTGGTGAGCCGCACCCAGCCGGTCGAGGGTCGCTCGCGCTGCCACCTGGGCGGGCGCAGCGTGCCGCGCGCCTCCCTTACGGAGGTGGTTTCTCCGCTGGTGGCGGTGCACGGGCAGAGCGAGCAGATGACGCTGCGCCGCCCGGCGCGCCAGCGCGCGCTGCTGGACTCCCTGGGCGGGCGGGCCCAGGAGGGGCGTCTTGCCGCGCAGGCGCAGGCGTTTGAGCAGTGGCGGCAGGCCGACGCCCAGCTTGCTGAGTGGCGTAGCGGCGCCGCGCAGCGCGAGGCCGAGATCGTCTACCTGCGCACCACCCTGGAGCAGATCGAGGAGGTGGACCCCTACGCGGGCGAAGAGGACGAGCTGCGCGCCGAGGCCGAACGCCTGACCAACGTGGAGGACCTGCGCGCCATCGCGGGCAGGGCGCTGGCCTACCTCAGCGCCGACCCGGCAGAGGGCGCGGCCGGCGCGGCCAGCCTTCTGGGCGAGGCGATGCGCGCTGTGAACGAGCTGGACCGCTTTGACCCCGCCCCGCGCCCCTGGGCGAGCGACCTTTCCAGCGCGCAGGCAGTGGTGGCCGACGTTGCCGCCGACCTCTCCTCCTACCTCGGCGCCCTGGAGACCGACCCGGCGCGCCTGGAGCAAGTGCACCAGCGCCGCGCCGCGATCAACACGTTGCTGCGCGGACGCGCCGCCTCCACCGGGGAGCTGCTGGAGTGGGCCGAGCAGGCTCGCCACCGCCTGGATCTCATCGACGGGCCGGACGACCGGGCGGCTGCGCTGGAGGAGGCGCTGGCGGCAGCGTCGGCCAAATTGGCGCAAACCGGGGCGGCGCTCACCGCGGCGCGCCGCGAGCTGGGGGCGCAACTCAGCGTGGCGGTGGGGCAGGAGCTGGAGCAGCTCGCCCTGAAAGGGGCGCGGCTGAGCGTCGAGGTCGCCCCCGCGCAGGTCAAGGCGCACGGCGCGGACGAGGTCACGCTGTGGTGGCAGGCCGACCCGGGCCTGGACCCGGTCCCGCTGGGCAGCGGCGCCAGTGGGGGAGAGCTCTCCCGCATCATGCTGGCCCTCGAGCTGGTGCTCGCCGGCGCGGCGCAGGAGCGTCGCACCCTCATCTTTGACGAGGTCGACGCGGGTGTGGGCGGGCGCGCCGCCACCGAGATCGGCCTGCGCCTGGCCGTACTGGCGCGCACGCAGCAGGTCGTGGTGGTCACCCATCTGGCCCAGGTGGCGGCCTTCGCGGGCACACACCTGGTGGTGGAGAAGCACGGCGACACCACGCAGGTGCGCGAGCTCGCGGCCCCGGAGCGGGCGGCGGAACTGGCGCGGATGCTCTCCGGAAGTGAGCAGGCCCCTACGGCGCTACGGCATGGCGAAGAGCTCATTGCGCACGCCCGCGTGAGACTATCGGAAGCGTGAGCCTCGACGAACCCAACGCAATCTCTGCCAGCGTGCGCGTAGAGCCCAAAGCCGCCCAGCTCTCGCGGGTGGAAAAGGGCGACTTCGTGGCGGTGGACATCCTGGACATGGACCGGGCCACCGCCGAGGCGATCGTGCGCCGCAAGCCGCGCGCGGTCCTCAACGCCGCCACCACCATCTCCGGTCGCTACCCCAGCCAGGGCGCCAGCGTGCTGCTGGCTGCCGGCATCCCGCTGGTGGACCAGCTCGGCCCCGACCTGGTGGCCGTGCGCGACGGGCAGAAGATTGAAGTGGTCGGCGCTCAGGTGCTGAGGCGCGGGCGCGTCATCGCCGAGGGTGTGGTGCAGACCTACCAGAGCGTGGAGGCCGCCCTTGCGCAGGCGCAGGCGAGCCTGAGCATGCAGCTCGAGGCCTTCGCCGCCTCGCTCACCGAGCACCTGGACCGCGAGCGGGGCGTGCTGCTGGAGGGCTACGGCATCCCGGTGCTGCGGCCCGAGTTGCGCGGTCGCCCCGTGCTGCTGGCCGTGCCCAGCGTGGGCCTGGAGCGCGAGCTGAAGAGCGTCAAGGGCTTTTGCAAGGACCGCCGTCCCGTGATCATCGCGGTGGACGACGCCGCGCAGACCGTGCGCCAGGCCGGCCTGCACCCCGACGTGCTGCTGGGAGACCTGCAGAACGTCGGCGAGGACCTGCAGCGCGCCGCCAAGCAGCGGATCCTGGCTGCCCAGGCCCCCGGTTACCCCGTCTCCGCTAACATCCTGGGCGAGCTGGGCCTGGACTTTGCTGCCTTCGACTCCACCATGAACTCCGTCGACCAGGCGGTGCTGGTGGCCCTGCAGGCCGATGCTCCCGTGGTGGTCACCGCCGGGCTGGGCATGGAACTGGAGGACCTCCTGGACCGCGGCCAGGCCGCAATGGCCGCCAACCTGCTCACCCGCCTGCGCTCCCAGGACCGCGTGGTGAGCGCACGCGCCGTCTGTGTCCTGTCCAAGCGGGAGCTGCCGGTGCTCTGGCTGCTGCTCCTGCTGCTCGTGGCGCTGGCCGCGCTCGGCGCCGCTTGGCTCACCACCGAGGCCGGGCGCGCCTGGCTGGCCACCCTGAACCTTTTCGCCTCCACCGTGTGGGGCCCCGACGCACTCCACCTGGAGGTATGACCATGCTTAACTTCCGCTACCACGTCGTCTCCCTCGTGGCCGTCTTCCTGGCCTTGGCTATAGGAGTGGTGCTGGGGGCCGGGCCGCTACAGCGCCCGCTCAGCGACTCCCTGGCCGGCCAGCTCACCGAGGCCCGCGAGGCCCGCGACGACTACAAGGCCCAGGTGGGCAACCTCGAGGGGCAGATCGCCGGCTATGGCAAGGCAGCCGCCGCCCTGAAGCCCGACCTGGTCAACTCCGCCCTTACCGGGCTGCAGGTGGCCGTGGTCAGCCTGCCCGGCGCCGCCAAGGAGGACGTGGAGGCCGCGCTCGGCGTGCTGGGGGAGGCCGGCGCGCAGGTGGTGGCCCAGGTGGAGGTCACCCCGGCGTTCACCGACCCGGCTACCACCACCTACCGCACCACCTTTGCCGGGCAGCTGCGCTCCTACCTTGAGCCCGACCCGGGCGCGCAGGCCACCACTGAGGAGATCTTCGCGCTGGCCCTGGCCCAGGTGCTCACCAGCTCTAGCGAGGACGCCGTCACCGTGGCGGCCCTGCTGCAGGGCACGGACACCCCGTTCATCACCGCCTCGGTGCAGCCGGCCGCAGCCGCCCACAGCGTGCTGGTGATCGGCCCCCGCAACCAGGACAGCCTGGCCACCGCCCTGGGCAACCCCGACGCGGACACCCTCAAGCGCCACACCGGCAACCTCGTCGCCCTCTCCATCGGCCTGGGCCAGGCCGGCAGCGGCGGCGCGGTCGTGGCCGACGCCACCGGTGAGCAGTCCCTACTGGCCAAGGTGCGCGCCAGCGGCCAGGCCGTCTCCACCCTGGACGGCGTGGGCACGGAGTTCACCACCGTCTTCATCCCGCGCGTCCTGGCCGCCTCCATCGCTGGCAAGCACGGCGCCTACGGCGCCAGCCCCTCGGCCACCGAGGGCATGCCGGTAGCCGTGGCCCTGCCGCCGCTGCCCGACGTGGGCACCTCCGTCCTCGCCGGGGCCGGCACCGCCCCGGCGGCCCCGACCCCCGCGCCCAGCGACGCCCCCGCGCCCAG
>JAUMWR010000058.1 GCA_030529545.1 Buchananella hordeovulneris | reverse complement strand
CTTCCCCACCAACTAACCCACCACCCCACTTACACAAAACACTTGACAAGCTCGATGGGGGTCCCTATTTATCGCGCCGTACGCAACAAATATAAATACGCCGAGATAAAATACAGCACCGAGATTAATCGCCCACATCAAGATCGAGCCGCCGTCCCCGAAGTCGGCGTTATTGAGGATCAGCATCTGCACAATTACCGGCACAACTACAAGAAGAAGTGCCATGCCTCGCCATGACTTTGAGATCGAGATCCCCACCTTCAGATGGCGAATGAGAGGCCAAAGAGCGAGCACGGGCATAATAAATGCACCCTTCCCCAGGCCGCTCACCCTCACCAAATCCCCTTCGGAGATCATGATAACCATGGTAAACACATAGAAATAAAAGAGGAAGTGATAAGCCCATCGCTTGCGCAGGAGCATGAAGACAACCGACCCGATCCCAACACACGCATAGAAACCAAAAATGACAACAGCGAAGAGTGAGCCCCAACGCGACATATACCAGGGATCACCAGGAGCTGGCGCACCGCCGTTGAAAATCTCGGGGATCAGCACAACGGAAAGGGCGAGAGTGGGAAGCACGTGGATTATCGTCAGAACGAGAATCGCGATGTCCACCAGTTTTTGTTTCTTTGCCCTAGCAGACGCATTTTCGACGAGAGGGGTCATCTGCCGCATTTCAAATTTCTCATCGGAGGCTTGACCAAAGTGTAAAGCAACCACAAAGACGATGACGCCCACGACGAACAACGTTCCCGGGCCAAAGAGTGCGCTGAGTATGTGCTTTACGAACGTTCCCCCAAATAATGACCAGCTAAGTTCCTCGGAAACTCGATCCTGACTCGCCACATCGGGTGTGACCGTGGATATCGCGGAGTACGCGAATAGCAGCACGAATGCGCCGACGGTTTCGATGATGCCTGCGATCCACAAGCTGGTCGCATATAAGACGGGCAAACGTCTGACTCGCCCTTGAAAGCGAACCCTGTCTCTCATATCCGTAAGCAATTTGTCTTCCTATCCAATCATTTCAACGAGGAAAACATACTCAGACAGCCCTCTAACCACGTGCTATCGGATGGAGGGAAACGAGTGAGGATGTACGCCTTATTGAAGATTCCGCTCTCGACGGGATGATATTTCACCAGTCTATAGGAACTGATCCGTACCTGGAACACTTGCGTGCCAATCTGGACGATGGATTGAGTGATCAACAGTGAGGGACAGAGTTTACGGAAGACGCTCGGCGCGAACGTGCGAGCCGAGCGTCACCGCCGTGGTCTGACTCAAGAGGGGCTGGCCGAGCAGCTCAGCATCACACCCCGCTACCTCGCAGCTATCGAGCGCGGAGAACGCAACCTGACCCTCGATTCGATAGAGGCTCTCGCCGCTCAGCTCGAAGTGGAGCCACACTTGCTTCTGGCACAAGTTTCTCGCCCATAACGGCTGCTCAGCAATGCTGGACTCGGCGCTAGGGCCTCGGCAGCAGCCTGCCACGACAACCCCTCAAACTCGACAAGCTCGCGTACATGCGCGGCAATCACCTCGTCCACCACGTCACGCAGCAGAGCAAGGTCTCTCAACTCGGCTTCCCCCTGAGACAAGAGTGGATCACCCGCATAAACATGGAAAGCGGAGACGTACTCATGCGCCTGCTGGAATACAACCATCACATACCCCCTCAGCAGTTCGCGAGCACGTAGACAGCCCCACCGGGCGCGTCGAGCACGGTGTAGTCATACTTCGCGTCGCGCTCGTATGCTTCGTCATCAAAATAGCGAACTGCCTCATCAGGCCAATCCTGTTGCAGCAGCTCAATCTCCTCATTGAGGTAATCAAGGAATGACGACCAGCACCCCCGGTACCGCTCCTCAAAAGAAGAACGCTCGGGAAGACCGTCAGAGTCGATCACACAGGCACCGTCTTCCACCCAAGCCTTGAGAGCACCCCACTGCTCATCGCCAACCTCGCTGTACAACTCACCCCACAAAGTAGCGGTTTCGGGCGAAAATTCCCCACTACAAGCGGGGAAACCTTCCAGATCAAGACACCACAGCTCTTCATGAGAGGTGGGGCCAACATGCAGCTCTTCGGGTGTCACACCCTCAGCATCCTCAGCATCACACCAACGGCCCACGAGCCTTCCCTCGGTGTAACAGGCAAGGCATCCTAGCCAGACAGCAGGACGAACGAACGTGTGCATCATGAAACCTCCCTAGTCAAGGGGAGGCCAGGCTGCGGCTGTCCAATCGGGAACAGGACGCTCACTAACAGCCCGACCTCCGGGAGATGTCTCGGGCCGTCGCTGACGGCCTACTGGGTAGTAGGCTCCTCGAAGTAAAGAGAGTAGATAAAAGAGTAGATCGGGGTTCTGAGCGCAGCTACGACTCGGAACCCCGACCTATTTTCCCTGATAAACCATGGTTCTATGTGCCCCCGAGACGATTCGAACGTCCGACACCCGCTTTAGGAGAGCGGTGCTCTATCCACTGAGCTACGAGGGCCTAGCCCGGCCGCAGCGCCGGGCAAGTACCCCAGAAGCCTACCGGGTTACCTGCCGGAGGTGAAACCTCCCTCCCCGGCGTTGGTCACACCGCGCCCGCCTAGCGGCGGTCCCAGCGCTCCATGACGGAGAATTCGTCCTCCTTCTTCCGACGCGGGCCGGGCACCACCATCACCGGGCAGGTGGTGTGGTTCAGCAGGGCCTGACTCGTGGAGCCCAGCAGCAGGCCGGCAAAACCGCCCCTACCGCGCGTGCCCACCACGATCAGGTCCACTGCGGTGGAGAACTCCGAAAGCAGGGCCGCCGGGTTGCCATCCAAGGCGTGGCGGCGCACGTTCACATCGCGACCGGCCAAAACGGTCTCAATGGTCGCGTCCAAGCCGGCGCGAACGTCGGCCACCACCGACTCGCGATCCACCGACGTAGGGATCCAGGACAATGACCCCATACCGGCCGCCATTGGCACCGCCGCCACTGCGGTCAGCTCCGCGCCCCACCGCATGGCCTCGTCAATGGCTACGGACAGAGCCCGCGCCGCTACCTCCGAGCCGTCCACGCCCACCACGATCCGCTCGATCGGCGTGAAAGCGCTGCCGGACTCGTGCCTGGGCACCACCACCACCGGGCAGTGCGCGTGCGCCGGGACGGCAGAGGAGACCGCGCCCAGCAGGCGGTCAGCGAAACCGCCACCCCCGCGCGTCCCCACAACCACCACCGCTGCGTGCTTGGAGCGGTCCACCAGCACGCCGGCCGGATCCCCCGTCTCCAGATCCGCCTCAGCATCCAGGCCCGCGTCGCGGACCTGCGCCATCGCGTCGTTGATTACCGCGCGGGCACCGCTCTCGATCGCGGCATCGTCCGCGATCGCAAAGCCACCATCCAGCGAGGCGGCCGTGAAGGAGGGCAACGAGTAGGCACACACCAGCCGTAACGGCGCCTCATGCACCTTGGCAGCATCGATAGCCCACTTCAGCGCGTCCTGGCTCTCCACCGAGCCATCCACGCCCACGACGATTTCCCTGTTGGACATGACCGCCTCCTAACTGCTCTGACACCTCAATTGTGCCCTACCGCACATAAATGCGCGGGCTGGACGGTCCTAGCGTCGTTCCTTCGCGGCCCTCCGGGCGGCCAATGCGGCACCGCAAGGGCGTTTCGGCGGCCCGGTGTTGATTGCGACCGCCAACGCCCCAGTCGGCGGGCAACACAAAGGGCGGGGCAGCGCTCAAGTCGCTGCCCCGCCCTTTAGCGAGAATCAGTTAACGCGCACGAACCACGGGGAGCCGTAGATGGAGGCAACCTCGACGGAGCGCCCGAAGTCCGGGGCGTGAACGATCTGGCCGTCGCCCAGGTAGATGGCCACGTGGCCACCCCAGGCGACGATGTCACCCGGACGAGCCTCGTCGTAACCGATGATGGTACCGGCGTTGCCCTGACCGTAAGAGGTGCGCGGCAGGGAGATACCAGCCTGGGCGTAAACGAACTGCACGAAGCCGGAGCAGTCGAAGCCGTTGGCGTCGCTACCGCCCCAGACGTAGGGAACGCCGAGGTAGCGCAGGGCGATCTCAGCGATGGAGCCGTTGGCGGCGCCGATCACCGGAGCCGGGGCGGGGGTCTCCTCAACGGGAGCGGCCTCTGGGCCCTGCTCGACCTCCGCCTCCTGGGTCAGCTCGACGCGCTCCTCGTCACGGGTGGCAGCCTCCTGCTCCGGAGCCTCCTCCTGGACGGGGGCGGCGGGAGCGACCGGAGCGGCGGCCTCGACGACCAGGGCCTCCAGCTCGAACGAAGCGTCGGCGGCGGCGGTGATGGTCGGGTTGATGGCCTGGGCGCGACGCGCATCGCGGGTCAGGGCGGAAACGTCAACCGACTGAATGTCTGCCGGGGCGGCGACGGCCGGGACTGAAGAAAGAGTGAGGGCAAGACCACCGGAGGCAACCACCGCGAGGGTAGCGCGACCGGACTGAGCAGCCTGACGGACCAGCGGGGTGAAGACCGTGACGGGACGGCAGGCGGCGCGGTGACGCGCCTTGCGGGTCTGCGAAGTCATATAAGTACCTCTCCTTTACGCCTGCGGGGCGAGGTGTCGGGTGCGGGCCGAGGATTGCCCGGAGCGGTTTCCCGCTCTTAACCCCTAGGCTCCACTTTCGTGGAGCCGGTTTCTCCCCATTCCTGCTGTCACGAGTGTTATTCGAGCTGTTACACGAGGGGCCAGCAGGACTCGACGTTCCCCTCGCGGCGAGCGGTGTTGAGGGCTCCGCTCACGGAGAAGACACTAACCCGCCCACTTTGTCACGGGACGGTAACAGCCCCTTTTGCGGCGCACCTCACACGGGCGCCGTAACTGATTCGTGACAATTCCGCGACTTGTCGGACCTGAGCCCATCTCAGCATTTGGACATTTGGGGCGCCGCGTCGCCCGCTCCACCTCTCGAGTATCCGCCAAGGAGGGCGCTGTACCCCTTCCTTCCCCCTCAGGGCACGCTGGGCGAGCCGCCGCACGGGCGGACGCTGGGGTGCACCGCCCGGGCTGCTCGGGCTCCCTTGATGGGCGACGTATATAGAGGTGGGGGGCCGGCGCGCGGCGCCCCGCCCCCCCCACACCCACCCCCGGGGCGCACCCCCCCCCGGCTGACCCGCACCACTGTTTTGGGGGCTATTTTTTTTGGGGGGGGGGGGGGGGGGGCGCCCCCCGCCCCCCACCTCTCCTTCCGCTGTGCGTCAGCCGTCCAGGGATTCCGCGAACACGTGCTTGGCGAGCGTGGCGTTCAGGGTCACCTGGCCGTTCAGGCCGCCCACCACGACGCCGCCGTGGCGCTCGCCGCTCAAGGTGACGTCGGTGCCGGGCAGGATGCCGGCGGCCAGGAACTCGCGCAGCAAGCCGGGCTCGGCCTGCACGGGCTCACCCAGGCGGGCCAAGCGGACACGCACGCGGTCACCGGCGATGTCCAGTGCGTCGGGCAGGGAGACCACCGGGGTTCCCTCGGTGCCCGGTAGCGGGTTGCCGTAGGGGTCGGTGAGCGGGTTCTTCAGCAGGACGTCCAGGCGGGCGCGCACCTGGTCACTCATGACGTGCTCCCAGCGGCAGGCCTCCTCGTGGACCAGCTCCCAGGGCATGCCGATCACGTCGAGCAGCAGGCGCTCGGCCACACGGTGCTTGAGCATGACCTCGCGGGCCACCTCGCGGCCGTGGTTAGTGAGCTGGATGCGGCGGTCGCCGGCCACGACCAGCAGACCGTCGCGCTCCATGCGCCCCACGGTCTGGGAAACGGTGGGCCCCGAGTGTCCAAGGCGCTCCACAATGCGCGCACGCAGCGGCGGCACACCGTCCTCTTCCATCTCGTAGATGGTCTTGAGGTACATCTCTGTGGTGTCGATCAGATCGCTCATCGTGACATTTCCTCACTGACGTGGGCATTTGGGCACAGTATTACCCGGTTTTCGCTCACTTTGGTTGCAGTGAGATGACACCGGCGGCCTTGTGAGCACCGCACCGGGTGGTGGAAGAATTGGGTCATGGCTCAACTCTCGGCGCGGGACATCAAGATTCCCGCTAATCTCCTGCCTTCTGACGGCCGTTTTGGTGCTGGCCCGTCCCGGATCCCCGCCGCTCACGTGGCGGAAATTGGCTCGAGCAACTTGCTCGGCACATCCCACCGCCAGTCCCCCGTGCGGGCTTTGGTTGGGGAGATTCGAGAAGGCTTGGCTGACTTATTGCGGCTCCCGGCCGGTTACGAGGTGGTGCTGGGCAACGGCGGCGCCTCCGCCTTCTGGGCGCTGGCCACGGTTGGCCTGGTGCGCCAGCACGCCGTGCACGCCGTCTTTGGCGAGTTTGGGTCCAAGTTCGCCAAGGAGACGGACCGTGCCCCCTTCCTCGCCCCCTCCACCGTGTTCAAGGCCCCGGCCGGCGAACTGGCGGTGGTGGAGGCCGTGGCGGGCGCCGACGTATACTGCTGGCCGCAGAACGAGACCTCTACCGGCGTGATCTCCCCGGTGGCCCCGGTGGTGGGCGTTGACTCGGATGCCCTGACCGTCGTGGACGCCACCTCTAGCGCCGGCGCGGTGGAGGTGGACCTGACGGGGATCGACGTCTACTACTTCTCCCCGCAGAAGGCCTTTGCCTCCGACGGTGGCCTGTGGATCGCGATCATGTCCCCGCGCGCGGTGGCGCGCGTCGAGGAGCTGGCCGGGGCGGGCCGCTGGGTGCCAGACTTCCTTTCCCTGCCGATCGCGCTGGACAACTCCCGCAAGGACCAGACCTTCAACACCCCGGCGCTGGCCACCCTGGTGCTGCTGCGGGCGCAGGTGCGCGCGCTACTGGCCGCCGGCGGTTTGGCTGCCAGCGCCGCCCGCTCGGCCGCCGCCTCCTCCCACCTTTACGAGTGGGCGCAGGTGCGCCCCTTCGCCGCCCCGTTCGTGGCGCGCCCGGAGTGGCGCTCCCCCGTGGTGGCGACGATCGATTTTGAGGGCGTGGACGCCACCGCCCTGCAGGAGGCACTGCGCACCAATGGGGTGTACGACGTCTTCCCGTACCGCTCCCTGGGCCGCAACCAGTTGCGCGTGGCTACCTTCCCGGCCACCGATCCGGCCGACGCTACCGCGCTGACGGCCTGCCTCGATTACCTGGTGGAGGCGCTGGCCTAAGCGAGCTGCCTGGAGACAGAAGGAGGGGTGATGCCGATCGGCATCACCCCTCCTTGCTTGCGCTACAGGCTCAGACGCCCAGCACGGAGCGGATCGGGCCCAGGGTGAAGTAGATCATGAAGGTGGCGGAGATGAGCCACATCAGCGGGTGGATCTGCTTGAACTCGCCCTTGGCAACGCGGATCACCACGTAGGTGACGAAGCCGGCGCCGATCCCCACGGTGATGGAGTAGGTGAAGGGCATTAGGATGATGGTCAGGAACGCCGGGAGGGCGATCTCGAGCTTCTTCCAGTCGATCTCGACGACCTGGGTCATCATCAGGTAGCCGACGATCACCAGCGCCGGGGTGGCGGCCTCGTAGGGGACCATCTCTACGACCGGGGCGATGAACATGGAGAGCAGGAACAGCACACCGGTGACCACGGAAGCCAGACCGGTGCGGGCGCCGTCTCCAACGCCGGAGGCGGACTCGATGTAGGAGGTGTTGGAGGAGACACCACCCATACCACCGGCGGCGGCGGCGATGGAGTCGATGACGAGGATCTGGCGGGTGCGCGGCGGGTTGCCGTTCTTGTCCAGCAGCTTGGCCTCGGAGCCGATGGCCACCATGGTGCCCATGGTGTCGAAGAAGTCGGCCAGCATGAGGGTGAAGACGGTCAGGATCACCGCGACGGCCCCCACCTTCTCCACGGAGCCGAACAGGGAGAACTGGCCCAGGGTGGACAGGTTGGGCACCTGCACCGGGGAGCCCTCGAGGCTGGGCACGGCCAGGCCCCAACCGCCGGGGTTGGTGCCGTCGATGCCCTTGGGGCCGATGTGCAGGAAGCGCTCGACGACGATCGCCAGGGTGGTGGCGACGACGATGCCGATCAGCATGGCGCCGCGCACCTTGCGCACCATGAGGACGATGATGAGGAACAAGCCCACCACGAAGACGATGGCCGGCCAGCCGCGCAGGGAACCACCGATACCGAACTCCACGACCGGGATGGCGCGGCGGACGATACCGGCGTCAACCAGACCGATGAAGGCGATGAAGAGGCCAATACCGACAGAGATGGCCACCTTCAGCTGGGCGGGCACTGCCTTGAAGACGGCCTCGCGGAAGCCGGTGAGCACCAGCGCCAGGATGATGACACCCTCCAGGACGACCAGGCCCATGGCGTCGGCCCAGGTCATGCCGGGCATGGTGGTGATGCCGTAGGCCACCATCGCGTTGATGCCCAGGCCTGCGGCCAGGGCCAGCGGGAAGTTGGCCACGACGCCCATCAGGATGGTCATGATGCCCGCGATCAGGGCGGTGCCTGCCGCGATGGCGGGGATGTTGGCCTCGGTGCCGCCACCCAGGAAGCCGCCGGTGGAGTCCGGGCCGGAGAGGATGAGCGGGTTGAGGATGAGGATGTAGCTCATCGAGAAGAACGTGACCAGACCGCCACGGATCTCCTGCGGGATGGTTGAGCCACGCTCAGAGATGCGGAAGAAGGAGTCGAGAAGGCCAGCGAGGCCGGTCTTGGAGGTGGCGCGCGACTCTCGCGCCTTCTTGGTGGTGTTCACCCGGCAATTCTTCCACCCACATCCAGGCTATTCCCAGGTCTCTGGGCTCTTCGTGGTCAGATTCACGCGGGCGCGCGCCCGCACCTAGTAATCCAGCTCCACCAGCTCGATCTCGGCCTCGTCCACGCGCGCCGGGGTGACCGGCCAGTCCTCTTCCACGGGCCTAGCCTTGATCTGGGAGTGCTGGCCGCAGCCGTGGTCCAGGGAGACGGCCTTGCCGTCGTCGCTGGCCCACTCGTTGCCGCAGACGCCGAACACGCTGCCCACGGAGCCCTCCATGGGGAGCAGGAACCCGCAGGAGCCGCACTCGGGCATGCCCTTGGGGCGGCCAGTGGGGCCCTTGTCGGAGTCGTACCAGCGCTGGGCAGTCATGGCCCGGCCCACCGGGGAGAGCACGCGGCGGCGCCCCAGGGACTCCTCCATGCCCTCCGGCACCTCGACAGCGCCTTCCTCAATGGCGGCGCGCTCGGTGGCAGGGTCCACTACCGCCAGGCGCTCGTCATCCACGACGGGGGGCATAACGTCGGAGCGGCCCAGGTCGCCCGGGCGCAGGCGGTCCTTCCACGGCACCCACTCGGGGGCCAGCAGCGCCCCCTCGCCGGGGATCAGGCTGACCTCGCAGACGGTTGCCTTGCGGGCGCGCGGGGCACGCGCCAGGGTCACCGCCCAGTTCCAGCCCACGTAGCCGGGCTTGAGGCAGGCAAAGAAGTGCGTCACCAACCGCTCGCCCTCGGCCTTCACCCCTACCGGGTCTCCCACCTCCGCGCTGGCGGCGATTTCGAGTGCGGCTTCGCGCGCCAGCTCTAGGGCGCTGGCTAGGTTCGCGTCTGGGCGGCTAGTGGTGGTCACAGGCAAGACCTTAGTCAAAGTCGGCAGCGACCGCGCGCAGGACGGAGGCGATCTTGCGCCCGTTCTCCGGGTAGCGGCCGGCCTGCAGGGAGGTGGAGGCCTCGTCGAGAACCTTGATGAGAGTCTCCACGCGCTCGGCCATCACGGCCGGAGCCAGGCGGCGCGAGCGCTTGGGAGTCTCCAGGATGGTCAGGGAGAGCACCTGGGGGCCGCGGCGGCCCTCGGCGATGGAGTACTCGATGCGGGTGCCCGGCGCGATGTCGTCCACCCCGGCAGGCAGTACGGAGGCGTGCAGGAACGCCTCGCGGCCCTCGTCGTCCGCCACGAAGCCGAAGCCCTTGTCTACAAAGAAGCGCTTGACCTTGCCGGTGGGCATACCTTTTCCTTCCTTCGCCTGAACTGCTCAGTCTTTCTACCTGAAAAGACAGGATTTCCCAGCATAGCCTCACCTCCACTGGTGGGGCTAGGCGGGGCCGGGCGGGGTTCGTCACCATGCCCCGGGTGCGCTACCTGGCGGGAGCAGAGCGGCGCCGCGCGCCGCCGCGCCCTGCGTTTGGGCGCCCGCCCCCGCCGTGCCCGCCCTGGGCTTATCTGCCAAAGACTGTATTAATTTCTAGCTTCCATCTCCAATAGCAATGACACACATTGGGCCTTACAGTTGGAGTATGGCTTTTACATATTTATTAGTTGATGGTGAAAACATCGACGCTACTTTGGGTTTAAGTGTCTTGGGTCGTCGCCCCGAACCCTCGGAGCGTCCGCGTTGGGATCGCGTGCGGACCTTCGTGGACCAGGACTGCGCGCAGGCCCAGTCCCCCGAGGCGTCGGACGTTGAGTACGACGAGGAGCAGGGCGCGGAGGAGCCCACCCCGATCCGCTCGGCTCACTCCGCTGCACTGTTCTTCCTGAACGCCTCCAACGGCTCCCTGCCGATGAACTTTGTCCAGGCCCTTTTGGCTATGGACTACCGCCCGATTCCCCTGTCCGGCGTGGGCCCGGAGAAGGTGGTGGACATCGGTATTCAGCGCACGCTGAATGCGATCGCTGATCTGCCCGAGGGAGATGTGATCCTGGCGAGCCACGACGGTGACTTCATCCCGCAGCTCGAGCGCCTCCTGGCGGCCGGCCGCAAGGTGAGCGTGATCTGCTTCCGCGAGTACCTGAACTCGCACCTGGCCGCGCTGCAGGACTGCGGTCTGAAGGTCTACGACATCGAGCACGACATCCACGCGTTCCGCGAGCCGCTGCCGCGCGTGCGCATCATCCCGCTTGCCGAGTTCGACCCGCTGCAGTTCATCTAGTTTGCTGCGGCTCGGTGGCCCGGTGCTTTTGGCACCGGGCCACTGCTTTAGCATGGGGCAATGCCCGAGTTGCCCGAGTCCTCCACTGCCGGCTCCTCCCCCACCGAGCTTTGGGTGGACGACGTTGCCGCTTACCGCCCGGACCAGGCACCCCTTTTTGACCTGCCCGCCGGAGTGCGCCCGCAGCCGCAGGCGCGGGTGATCCTGCTGGCCGGCCCGTCGGGCTGCGGCAAAACCTCGATGACGCGGCGCCTGGGCTTTCCGGTGGTGAACCTGGACGAGTTCTATAAGGACGACACGGATCCGGGCCTGCCGATGCTGAGCGGGAACCTGGTGGACTGGGACAACCCCTTGGCCTGGCACACGGACCAGGCCCTGGCGGCGCTGGTGGACCTGGCGTTCACTGGCCAGTGCGACATGCCCATCTACTCCATCCCCCTCAACCGCCGCACCGGCTCCACCTCCCTGACGCTGGGCGAGCACCGCGTGTTCATCGCCGAGGGGGTTTTTGCCTCCCACATGGTGGCGCACGCCCGCGCGGCCGGGGTGCTGGCCGACGCGATCTGCATCAAGCGGCCCCGGCTGAAGAACTTCTGGTTCCGTCTGCTGCGCGACGTCGCCGAGGGGCGCAAGCGCCTGCCGGTGATCCTGCGCCGCGGGGTGCGGCTGCTGCGCCTGGAGTCCGCCCTGGTGGCGGGGTGGGTGGCCGACGGCTGCGAGCCGATGGACGTCCCGGCCGCCGAGCGGCGCATCCGCCGCGCCGCTGTGCCGGGCGCTGCCCACTCCAACTAGGCCAGCGGGAACGTCGTCCCTCTAGGCCGAATCGAGCCACTGCGCGTTTGGGAGGGCACAATTGCCCCATGGACGCCCTAACCTGACTTTTGACACTTGGTGTTGGGGTGGGTGGTTTGGGTCGAGTTTTCGTT
>JAUMWR010000057.1 GCA_030529545.1 Buchananella hordeovulneris | reverse complement strand
CCTGGAGCCCGGGCGGTGTGGACCTGGTCCCCTACCCCGGCAAGTGGCGGTCCACCGAGGAGCAGAACAACACGCTGCCCGACGGCAGCAAGATCGAGCCCTAGCCCACGAACTTGGCGCCGCAGCGCGGCGCGCGCGTGTGACCAGCTCCCTCAAATGGGGGAAGCGGCGGGCGCCAGGCGCAAGGTAGATTTAGTACGTTGCGGGGCACGTGTGTGCCATTTTCATAGGAGCGTCTTTTGGACACGATTCTCAAGCCCATCATGTACGTGGTCGCCTGGATCATGGTGAAGCTGCATGACCTGTTCGCGCTGGTACTCGGAGACGGTTCTTCGTGGGCGTGGGTGCTCGCGATCGTGGGCCTGACCATCGTTGTGCGCATCGCGCTCATCCCGCTCTTCTTCCGCCAGATCAAGGCATCTCGCGGCATGCAGATCATGCAGCCGGAGCTGAAGAAGCTGCAGGAGAAGTACAAGGGCCGCAAAGACCCCGCCTCCCAGCAGGCAATGCAGCAGGAAATGATGGCGCTGTACAAGAAGCACGGCACCAACCCGTTCTCCTCCTGCATGCCGCTGCTGCTGCAGATGCCCGTCTTCTTCGCCCTGTTCCGCGTGCTCAACAACGCCGGCGCCATCGCCGCAGGCACCGCGAACCCGATCGGCCCCCTGACCAAGGAGGTCGCAGCCAAGGTGCAGGAAGCCAGCCTGTTCGGCGCCAAGCTCTCCGAGACCTTCCTGTCCTCCGGTGACACCCAGGTCAAGATCATCACCGTCGTGCTGATCGTGGCCATGAGCCTCTCGCAGTTCCTCACCATGCGTCAGCTCACCATGAAGAACATGCCGGCCTCCGCGACCTCGGGCGAGAACCCGATGATGCGCCAGCAGAAGATCATGATGTACCTGTTCCCGCTGATCTTCGCGGTGACCGGCATTAACTTCCAGATCGGTGTGCTCATCTACTGGTTGACCTCCAACCTGTGGACCGGTGGTCAGCAGTGGTACGCCATCCGCCGCATGCCCGCCCCGGGCTCCGAGGCCGAGCGCGCCATGAAGGAACGCATCCGCGCCAAGCGCATCGCCAAGGGCCTGCCCCCGGAGACAGAGGAAGAGATTGCCGCCCGGGAGGAGGCCGAGGCCCGCCAGGGTCAGCGCGTCCAGCCGGTGCGCAAGTCCCGCCAGAAGGCGCATGGCCCGCTCTCCGGCAGCGTCAAGGAGCTGCTGGAGGAAGGCGAGGAGGAAGCCCAGGACGTGCGCGACGCGGGCGGTCTGACCCCCGCCGAGCGCGAGATGAAGCGCTACCAGGACCGCATGGCCCGCCGCCGTGCCTCCAAGAAGAAGTAATCCCGAGTTTTGTTACCGGGGCTAAGCCCCAGCTGAAGAAGGACTTTGATGACTGAGAACAAGGTTGACGTGGCCCACTTGGAGGCTGAGGGCGAGCACGCAGCGGATTATCTCGAGGAGCTGCTGGACATCGCCGACATGGACGGCGACATCGACATCGACGTGGACGGCGACCGCGCCTCAGTGGCGATCGTCGTGGAGGAGGACAACTCCCAGCTCGAGCGCCTCGTGGGCCGCGACGGCGAGGTGCTGGACGCGCTGCAGGAGCTCACCCGCCTGGCCGTGCAGAACCAGACCGGCGAGCGTTCCCGCCTCATGCTGGACGTGGACGGCTATCGCGCCGAGCGCCGCGCCGAGCTCACCGAGCTGACCAAGGCCGCCATCGCCAAGGCCCAGGAGAGCGGCGAACCGCAGGCCCTGGAGCCCATGAACCCGTTCGAGCGGAAGGTCTGCCACGACGTGGTAGCCGCCGCCGGCCTGTTCAGCGATTCCGCCGGCGTGGCGCCCAAGCGGTACGTGGTGGTCTACCTCACGGACCCGGCCGGTGATGCAGCCGAGGACGGCGAAGCTGCCGAGAGCGAGCTCGCGGAGTGAACGAGCTCGAGGAGCTGGATGACACGGCCCGCGCCTTTTTGGGGGCGCGGGCCGTGCCCATGGAGGCACTGGCGGTGCTGCTGCATTCCGAAGGCGAAAAACGGGGCCTAATCGGGCCGCGGGAGCTGCCGCGGCTGTGGAGCCGCCACCTGCTCAATTCGGCCGCCGTAGCTGGCGTTTTTGCGCCCGGAGCGCTGGTTGCGGACGTGGGTGCCGGCGCGGGCTTCCCCGGCCTGGTCCTGGCGGTGCTGCGCCCCGACGTGGACGTGGTGCTGATTGAGCCAATGCAGCGGCGCGTGGACTGGCTGGGCTACGCGGCTGACGCCCTGGAGCTGGAGAACGTCTCCATCGCTCGTGCCCGGGCCGAGGAACTGCACGGGGAGCTGTACGTGGACGCGGTCACCTGCCGCGCCGTGGCCTCCTTTAACACGCTGATCCCCTGGATCGCGCCCCTGCTGGTGGACGGCGGCAAGGTGGCGGCGCTGAAGGGCGCCAAGGCCGCTGCGGAGATTGAGGAAGCCCGCGAGCAGGGACTACTGAAGCGGTTTAGCCTGACTGAAGCGCGAGTTGAGGAAGTCGATCCGGTGGTGGACGGTGTTCACATTTTTTCGGAGCCAGCAAGGCTGATCCGGGCCCGGCGGCTAGCATAGGGACGGACTTCGTGACGGATTCGAGAGGGGCAGCGGTGAGTGATTCTTTGGAGCGTTTCGCTTCGCACGGGCGTCACGACAGCCCTGTGGCGGCGCAGCTGTCCGCAGACATGGCTCTACGTTCGAAGCTGGCCGGGGTGAGCTTCGCTCCCCCGCTCGAGACTCGTGTCATAACTGTGGTCAACCAGAAGGGCGGCGTCGGCAAGACGACCACGGCCGTGAACCTGGCCGCAGCCTTCGCGGCCGGTGGCCTGAAGGTACTGGCCATTGACTTCGACCCGCAGGGCAACGCCTCTACCGCGCTGGGTATTGACCACCGGGTCGGCACCGATTCGATGTACGACGTGATGGTCGAGTCCCGCACCCTGCGGGAGGTCGCTCAGCCGAGCCCCGAGCTTGAGAACCTGCACTGCGCACCGGCCACGATCGATCTCACTGGCGCGGAGCTGGAACTAGTGGCCGCGATCAGCCGCGAGCACCGCCTGAAGGGCGCGGTGGAGCAGTACCTGGTGGAGGAGGCCGCAGCGGGTGAGCGCCGCACCGACGTGGTCGTTATCGACTGCCCGCCGAGCCTGGGCATCCTCACGCTTAACGCGTTGGTGGCGGCCCGCGAAGTGCTGATCCCGATCCAGTGCGAGTACTACGCGTTGGAGGGCGTGAGCCTGCTGAGCCGCAACATCGCCCGGATTCAGAAGCACCTGAACCCGGAACTCCGCATTTCGACGATTTTGCTGACGATGTACGACGCTCGCACCCGCCTAAGCGCTGAGGTGGCCGCAGAGGTCCGCGCGCATTTCCCGACCGAAACGCTGGAAGTGACGATTCCGCGCTCCGTGCGCATTGCGGAGGCACCGAGTTATCAGCAGACTGTGCTGCAGTACGACCCGCGCTCCACGGGCGCGCTGGCGTACCGCGAGGCGGCGCGGGAGATGATCGCTAAGGAAGGCGGTGTCCGCAATGGCTGAGCGCAGGGGATTGGGCCGGGGCCTGGGCGCGCTCATTCGTGACGACGAGGAAGCAATTCGCGCGCACGCGCTGGCTGCGGAGCAGAGCGCGGCATCTGTTGCTAACGAGGCAGGGGCCGTTGGTCTGGAGCCTGGCATGCGGCCGGTCGACCTTTACTTCGGTGGCAGCGACTCCGGTCGCCGCTCCGAAATCACAGCGTTACTGTCCCCGGCTAAGGGGAAGCGATCCAAGCGAGCAGCGGCCGTTTCACGTGAAACAGGATCCGCACGCAAGGCTGCAGGCGATGTTTCACGTGAAACAGAGGCGCTGGCTCCTGCGGTCTCCACCGCTGACCCGCAGCAGGCAAGCAAGAAGGCTGGGCGCGCGCCGGTCGCATCGCCGTGCCCGCTGGAGCGGAGCGGCGCCGTGATTGCGCCCGTTTCACGTGAAACGGCAGCGGGGGAGGAGCGACCGGCCGAGAAGGCGGCGGAGAGCGCGATTGTGGCCGAGGAGGCGGTAGCTACTGCGGATGTTTCACGCGAAACGGAAGAGGTGGAGCTAGTTTCCGTTCCGGGTGTCTACCTCGCTGAGTTGAGTCCTGCGGTAATCGTGCCGAACGCGAAGCAGCCGCGTACGGTGTTCAACGAGGCCGAGGTGGAAGAGCTAGTCGCTTCTATTCGTGAGGTCGGGTTGCTGCAGCCGATCGTCGTGCGGCCGCTTGCCCCGGAGGACGAGCGACGCCGTACTGGGCGTAGAGTGGGCGCCGCAGACTCTGACGACGTTATTCAAGGCGAGTTTGAGCTCATCATGGGCGAGCGGCGTCTGCGCGCTGCGCAGCGGGCGGGGTTGGAGCTGGTCCCGGCGATCGTGCGAGCGACCTCCGACGAGGATATGCTCCGCGACGCGCTGCTCGAAAACCTGCACCGCGCACAGCTCAATCCCCTCGAGGAGGCGGCCGCTTACGAGCAGCTCTTGCGCGAGTTCGGCTGCTCCCAGGAGGAGCTCTCGAAGCGCATTGCGCGCTCACGTCCGCACATCTCCAACACCATGCGCCTGCTAAAGCTGCCTGGAACAGTGCAGCGCCGCGTCTCCGACTGCCAGCTCACCGCCGGTCACGCCCGCGCGCTGCTCGGCTTAGCGGACGCGGAGAGCATGGAGCGGGTCGCCGAGCGCATCGTGGCAGAGGGGCTCTCCGTGCGCGCCGTCGAGGAGATTGTCGCCATGGGCGATGATCCGATGGAGATCGAGCCGCGGCAGCGGGCTTCGCGGGCACCGCTCGCCGCGCCGTACCGAATCGTCGCCGGCTACCTGGGCGCACAACTCGACACCAAGGTGAGGGTCACGCTGGGTGCGCGTAAGGGCCGCATCGCGATCGACTTCCGGGACGCTGCCGACCTCGAGCGGATCCTTTCCGTCCTGTCTCCCTCCATTGTCTTTAAGGCAGAGGAGCTGGAAGAGGGCAGCGAACCGCACCCTGAATAGCAGTCGTTTCACGTGAAACGGGCGGGCGCCGGTGGCGTCCGCCCGTTCTCTATTCCAGGTACGCCCAAGCGCACAGCGCGGTGGCAGAGAAAAAGAAGTGCCAAGGTAGGACGTGGGGTTGCGTTGTCGGCAGCGGGGCTAAGCCAAGGGCGGCAGGAAAGAACGGACACCCACCAATAGCGGTATTGGACAGGGTGCGGCGAGGGGCGCCGGCACATTTGGAGGGTGGCCGACAGTCTGCCCGGGAGTGAGAAGGCACGCTGGATATAAGGAGCACGCGGCATGGATGCACGGCGCGGCAGGCCAGGGTTTCCCCGCTGAGAGAGGGTAAACCGTTGACGACAATGAGCGCGGAGAGAGAGTAATCCACAGGTTTACCCACTGAAGTGGAAAAAGTTGAATTTGTGGCCATGATTAAGACGCCCTTAATTGAATGCGAGTTCAGTGGTCATATGAACTAAACTCTCCTGGCACTAGGGCAGCGCAGCCCATGGTTCGAAACCAGGGCTGAATCAGCCCGGGTAGGGAGACAAACGGGAACTGACAGGGAAAGATGCTCCCGACAACCGACTCCCGGCTCGCAGCGCTAGGTCCCGGGCGCACCGACTGGGGCGGGAAACGCCTCGCGTCGGTCGCTCTGCCTAGTCCTCGACCAGGTCCTCCATACCGGCGCGGGCGGCGTCCAGGTGCATTTCATGGCGCACCTCGTCGGCATCCAGCAGCCCAAGGGTGTGGTTGAACAACCCGGCATCGAGCTTGCCGGCGTCGCGTTGCTCGATGATCGCTAGGCGCTCTGCTCGGATGCGAGCCAGGGCCCACTCGATGGCCTCTACCTTCAGCTCATCGCGCTCGGTAGGGGAAGCGACCACGTCAATGCGGTGACACAGCTCGGCAGCGCTAGGGGCGGGCGCGCCGGAGTGCCAGCGCTTGCCCAGCCACTCGCGCAGATGGGCGGGAGGCTCGATCTGCTGACCTGCGGCGTGCACGAGCAAGCGCACCTCCTGGCGCTCTTCGTGGCTGGTCACGCGCGCGCTTTGCGGTCGTAGCACGCGTACTACCAGGTTAAGCGACCCGCCCTGAACGATGAGCGAGACGGCGGAGACTGCGAAGGCTGCGAAGAGGAAGAGGGCGCGGTCAATGATGTAGAAAGGCAGTGTCTGGGCGGCGGCCAGGGTCACACCGCCACGCATTCCGGACCACCAGATCAGGGCGCCCTCCCGGCCGCCCAGGTGGGTGTCCTGATAATACTGGGCGTCGGAGAGCCGCCGGGCCAAACGGAAGCGGATTCGTTCCAGGCGACGCAGGTCGAACTCGACCGACCCAGGACCGCTGATAACACCTTCCTCCAGGGCGTCTATCATCGCTGTGACGGCACCAGCGCGCTGCGCCCGCGCGTACTTGCGCTGCGCGTTGCGCCGCAGCCCGGAGATCAGTGGAAAGACGATCAGGGCGCGCATACTGAGCGTGACGACAAGTGCTACGCCGGCGAGAGCGAGCGCGGCGCCCAGGCCCCGGTTGGTGGCCCACAGCTCACCCAGCAGCGTGGACGCCTGCAATCCCATAATGAGGAAGACGGCAGACTCGAGCACCAGGCCAACGGTCTCCCAAGTTTGGCGAGCATTGAGCCGGTGGGCCGGCGGGATCCGTCGCGCCATCTCCTTGCTCGTCACGAGCCCCGCGACCACTGCTGCAACTAGTCCGGAAGCGCGCAGCTGCTCTGCGGGCACGGCCGCCAGGAAAGGCACGGTCAGGGAGATTATGGTGCTGGTGGTGGGCTGCTTTGCCAACGAGCGCAGCCAGACTGACAGGCGGCCCATAATCCAACCCACCACGCACGCCCCCGCCACGGCCCACAGGAACTCGGCACCCATCTGCCAGAAGGATACTGCCCCTGCCGTGGCCGCCAGGGCGGAGCGAAGAATGACCAGTGCGGAGGCGTCGTTTATTAATCCCTCGCCCTCCAGGATAGTCACCAGCCGTTCGGAGACGCCCTGCTTGCGAACGACAATCGTAGCCACCGTGTCTGTAGGACTCATGATGGTGCCGAGCGCAATTCCGAGTGCCAGTGGCATCCCTGTCATGGCGGAGAAGATAAACCCGAGCAGTAGCGCAGTGGCCAGGACTAGCACCACGGACAGCAGGGAGATGGAACCGATGTTTCGCCTGAAGTCCTGCACCGGCATCGCCACAGCGGTGGCGAAAACGAGTGGCGGCAGGATGACGTGGAGCACGAGCTCGGGATCCACGTGCAGGGTGGGCATACCGGGCACGAAGCTGACCGCCGTGCCAGCCAATAGCAAGACCACCGGCGCCACGATACCCACCTGCTCACCCAGGGGCTCTGAAAAGGCGATGACTAGGAGGGCAACTACGGTCACGACAATGGCCACGGTCATGTCCAAATTTTCGCAGGCCGAGCCCTTCAACTCCACCTGGGTCCACAACTCGCCCTGTGTGGTACCCCAGGGCTCGTAGCGCCCCTAGAAGAGCCCCAAACGCCCCGCCTCTACGCTGGGTAACGTCAGCGGGAGGAAAGGGGCTTAAACGCCAGATCCTCGTTGGAGTAGCCGGGCTCGTCGGTGATCTCGCGGCCACAGAAGGACGGGGCACGTACGTCCTCCAGGTGATCGGCGCGCTCCACCTCCGCGATGGCTAGGCCGTGGTTGGCGCCGTGGAACACGTCAATCACCCACAGGTCCTCGCCGCTGACCAGCGGGAAGCGGGTCTTGACCACGAAGGCCGCGCCCTGCCGCGCCAGCTCCAAGCCCACCGCAGCAGGCAGCTCCATCTCCCGCTCAAAGCGCACCCCGCCCACGCCGGGGCCCTTCACGGCCAGCCAGGCCGCCGCGCAGCGCGGGGCGCAAGCCTCGATCAGCGGCGCCAGGGTCGTATCCGCCCCCAGCACCGCCGGGTCCAGCGCGGCGTCGCGCACCTCCAATCGCACCCGCACCGAATAGCCGTCGCGGGCCACCAGGTAGACCTGGATCAGGAGGGTGCCGCCGTCCAGGGCAGGCAGGAGCTGCTGCGGCACCACAAAGCGTCGTTCGAACTCGAAGAACTCCTCCAGCTCCACCTAACCCCCCAAACGCCTAGTCGTTCGCTACTGGGAACCGGCCAGGGAATCACCCGCCGGCTCGGCGTACTCGCCGGCGGCAACGTCGACCACGGAACCACCGCGCGCCGCCGCCCGCTCCACCAAGAATCCAACCATCTCGTCAAAACCGCGCTCGGCGGTGGCTGCCAGCGGGAAGAGGGAGGTGTCGGTCATGCCGGGGGAGGTGTTGCAGTCGATCACCTGGGCGCAGCCGTTGGCGTCGATCAAAAGGTCGGTGCGGGAGTAGTCGCGCAGGCCCAGCGCCAGGTGGGTGCCCACGGCGGCCGCCTCCGCGTTCGCACGCTCGGCATCGGTCAGGCGGGCGGGGACAAAGTACTCGCTGCGCCCGGCGTTGTAGCGGGCGTCGTAGTCATAGACGCCGTCGGTGACGATCTCCACGGCCGGCAGCGGCTGGGGGCCCTCCTCGGTGCATATCACGGAGACGGCCACCTCCTTGCCCACCACAAAGGCCTCGATCATCGCCGTCTCCCCGTAGGAGAACGCGTTGACCAAGCCGATGCGCAGCTCGTCCTGGTTGCGGGCCACCGTCACGCCCAGCGAGGAGCCGCCCTCGGCGGGCTTGACCACCACGGGGAACGGGAAGCGCTCCATCAGCGCGTCCACCACGCCGGTGGCGCCGAGCTGTTGGAAGAGCACGCGCGGCAGGGCCACTGCCGGGGGAGTGGAGATGCCGGCGCGGCGCACCATCTCCTTGGCGGAGGGCTTGTAGATCGTGAGCATCGCCCCGGCGGCGTCGGAGCCGACGTAGGGCA
The DNA here is from genome assembly GCA_030529545.1 of Buchananella hordeovulneris. Lineage (GTDB taxonomy): Bacteria > Actinomycetota > Actinomycetes > Actinomycetales > Actinomycetaceae > Buchananella > Buchananella hordeovulneris_A. The sequence continues at coordinate 3,361 of JAUMWR010000057.1, read as the reverse complement.
GGCCCAGCAGGTCCAGCACCGCCTGCAGCGAGCCGTCCTCGCCCACGCTGCCGTGGACCAGCGGCCACACCACGTCCGGGCGGGAGGACTGCAGCGTGAGGATCAGCTCGGAGTTGACGTCCAGGACGTCCACGTCGTGGCCCAGGTGGCGCAGAGACTCCGCCACGCGCCGCCCGGAGCGCAAGGAGACATCGCGTTCGTGGGTGAGACCGCCGCAGATGATGGTGACCTTCATTGCTCTTCCTTTGCTCGCAGGCGGGGGACTAAACCTGGTCGGGTGAAGGGGCTCCACCCTGGGGTGCGGTGGAGGCGTAGTGCTCGGCCGCCGCCCTGATGGAGTTCACGTCCTGGGCGTTGCCTTCGCGCACGTTGGTGCCAAAGAGCTTGACCAGCTCGTACTCGGCCTTGATCACGCCGGCCAGGCGGCGCACGCCCTCGCGGATGGTCTCCTCGTTGGGGTAGCAGTAAGAGAGGCGGATGTGGTCGCTGCCCTGGCCGTCGCTGTAGAAAGCGGTGCCGCTGACGTAGGCCACCAGGGAGGTGATGGCGCGCGGCAGCATGGCGCGGGCGTCCAGTCCCTCGGGGAGCTTGACCCACGAGTAGAAGCCACCGGCCGGGACGGTCCACTTGGTCTCCGGCAGGTACTCCTCCAGGGAGGTGAGCAGGGCGTCGCGGCGCGAGCGGTACATGTCGCGGTACTCAACGATCTGCCCAAACCAGTCGTAGTCGCGCAGGTAGGCGGCGATCGCCATCTGACCAAAGTTACCGGGGCACAGGATCGCGGCCTCGGAGGCCAGGATCAGCTTGTCGCGCACGGCCGGTGGGGCGGCGGCCCAGCCGACGCGGAAGCCGGGGGCGAACATCTTGGAAAACGAACCCAGATAGATGACGTCGTCGGGTGCCATCGACTTCATGGCGGTTTGTGTCTTGCCGTCAAAGCCGAGCAGGCCGTACGGGTTGTCCTCGAGGATGAGGATGTGGTGCCGCTGGCAGATCTCGATGATTTGTGGACGACGTTCCTCCGCCAGGGTGACACCACCGGGGTTGTGATAGTTGGGGATCGTGTAGAGGAACTTGATCTTGCGGCCGGACTTCTTGACGTCCTTGATGGTCTCCTCGAGGGCGGCGGGGATGAGGCCCTCGTCGTCCATGGGGACGTGCACGACGTCGGCCTGGTAGGCGCGGAAGACGCCTAGCGCACCGACGTAGGAGGGAGCCTCGGCCAGGATCACGTCGCCCGGGTCGATGAAGATTTCGGTGACTAGATCGATGGCCTGCTGGCTACCGGTGGTGACCACGACGTCGTCCGGGTCCTCCCGGATCGCCTCGTGCTTCATCACCTCCACGATGCCCTCGCGCAGCAGCGGGTCGCCCTGCCCGGAGCCGTACTGCAGGGCGGTGGTGCCGCGCTGGTAGGTGAGCTTGGCGATGGTGTCTGCCAGTTCTGCCATCGGCAGGCCGGTGATGTTGGGCATGCCGCCGGCGAGGGAGACGACCTCGGGGCGGGAGGCGACGGCGAAGAGGGCTCGAATCTCAGAGGAGCGCAGTCCACCGGCGCGCTCAGCGTACGAATCGATCCAAGGGTCTAGCCGGGTGCCGCGTCCCGCGTTTCTGTTAGTCATCGCCAAGCCTTTCCATACCCGCCGCAGGCGGCAAGGCCGGGCGGCGGTCCCGCGGAGAGCGGGGGTTGGCTCAATGTTACGCGTCGAGGGCCGGTTTCCTCCGATCGTCGGGAGGCAAGGGCCGTTCCAGCTGCTCGCAACTTATGAAGGGGCCAACAAGATACGGATCTCAAGGGGGTTATTCATACCAGCGCACGAAACACTCATCGCGAGCCGATAGGCGAGGGATAGGATATTGAGCGGTGGCCATTCGAGCGCCGCTAGACATGTTTTGTCCCCCCATTGTCAAATGACGCCACGCCAGTTACATTGTGACGCCCAACACAGTAAGTGGAGGTGAGTGGCATGGGAAAAATCGGTCGAATCCTCGGGATTTGCGCTGGGACTGCTTTGCTCCTTACGGGGGTGAGCATGGTTGCAAATGCAGAAACTCCTGTGTCCGCAGCGGGGCCTCCCTCCCCCGTTGAGGAACGCCTCTGGTATGGAGTTGCACCGGAGGAAGTGGATGAACTGCTGAGTATCCTCGATCCGCAGGTGGAGGAGCATCCGGATCTCTTCGGGGGCGTTGCCCTTGCATACGATCGCCAGTCGGTAGTGCTGTTCGTTGCGGATGACGATTACGCCAAGCTGGCGCCGGAGGTGGCCGCGCTGGTTGAAGAAAACCAAGACATTGTCAAGACCAGCCGAGTCGAGTACTCACTGAGTAGTCTGCGCGCCCTCCAGCTTGAGGTAAATGAATCATTGCGGGGATCCCAAATGGCGTTGTCGCAAATCGATGTAATGAATAACTCGGTGAAGGTTGGAGTTGAGAGTGAGGCTGCTGCCAGAGGTCTCGCAGCGACGCTAAATTACGAAAAGCGGGAGGTGCCACTCGAGATAGAGACGATCTCATCGATGACTAATCTTGCAGGTCGGTACGATGACTACCCAAGATTCTACATGGGCGGCGCAATTGAAGACGCAAACGAAAACTGGTGTAGTTTGGGTATCCCCGTTGTTGTTGGAGAAACTCGGGGAGTGTTGACTGCAGGTCACTGCACCAGTGGAACGTGGCGCACGCCGACGGGACGGTTAGTTGGTACTACTTACACAACTGCCTTCCCTGGAAATGCCCGCCACTTTGGAGATTGGAAGATATTGTCAGGCAGTATGTATGGAGAATATGTGTTTAATGGGCCAGCTGACAGTAACTCAACCTCCACGCGAAGGTTGGTAGGTGTATCTCGACGAGGTATTGGGCAGGAAGTTTGTCATAGCGGTGCGACCACCGGACAGGTTTGCAGATATGTCGTTGTCTCTCAGGGTGATTCCGGGTGGTCTGACGGAGTTGAAATTGGTCATTTGACCGTCATGTATCATGATCAGAACAGGGATGGATTCAGCGATTCGAATGGGGCCCTTGAGGGCGATTCAGGGGGTCCGGTTTATTCACAGGCAACAAGTAACGCCCAAGACGGGGACATGGCTCACGGCATTGTCAATGGGTATTACAATGACTGGTTGGGACGTAGGCGCTATACGTACACGCAGTTCGATGGTGTAACGGAATGGAATTCCAATGTTCGTTTCGGATACTGATCGACGTCGGCTAACACTTGGGATTATTATATTCCCATTAGGGCTTGCTTTGGCAGCGTGTTCTGCCGGGACAGAAATCGGGCATCCCACTTCTTCAGAAAAGGCGCCAACGTTCCCAACGGAATCGGTGGCAGGGATTGCCGCCCCCATGTTGCCGCCAG
>JAUMWR010000056.1 GCA_030529545.1 Buchananella hordeovulneris | reverse complement strand
GCTGCTGCGGGTTGGGCATAGACGGGAAATTAGTCATCTTTGCTCCTCGGGAAGTCGGTCAATGATACGCACAGTCAGACTATGTGAACCCCCGGCCCCGTAGGCCGAAACAGCGCCCGGCAAAACGAGCACTTGCGCCGGGAGCGGCGAGGGCGGGTGCGACGGCATGAGTGGCGCTCACAAGGGCCGCGCCGCCTGTGTTTAGCTGCCCCTACGGGCCGGCTCGCAACCAACTGCCTGGCCTCGGGATAGACCACCGATGGTGTTCGGGCAGCTGCGCTGCCCTACAACAGACTGCAATTGCCTCGGGGTAGCACCGCCTGTGTTTAGCCGCCCCTGCAGGCCGGCTCGCAACCAACTGCCTGGCCTCGGGATAGCACGGCGCGCTATCCCGTTTGTTTTCGCCGGTCGCCGCCCGCCGCGTGCAAGCACGCGCGGCCGCGCCGAGGAAAACAAAAGAGCGGAGAGCATTTGCTCTCCGCTCGGCTGCGTTGTTGGTGGAGCCTAGGGGACTCGAACCCCTAACCCCCTGCTTGCAAAGCAGGTGCGCTACCAATTGCGCCAAGGCCCCTAGCCCTCTGAAGTGAGGGGGTTAGTGGGCCTAGCTGGACTCGAACCAGCGACCTCTTCCTTATCAGGGAAGCGCTCTAACCGACTGAGCTATAGGCCCTCCGCACCGGTCGGTGCTGGATGAGATTACCGCACCTTCCCGGGCTCTACCAAATCGGTGCCCGGGAAAGTGCGGCAAATAACTATTCGTCCGTCAGGGTGACGTGCACGCCACCCACCAAAGTGGACGCCAAGTTGTACAGGAACGTGCCCAAGGTGGCCAGCGCCGTAGCCAAAATCGTGTGCACCACGCCGATCACGGTCGCGGCCGCCACCACCCGGTTGAACTCCGTGTAGGCCAGCAGGTTCAGCAGCGAGTTCGCCCCCACCGCCGTGACCAGGTCACGGATCTGGGAGAAGACCTCCATCGAATCCAGGACCTTCCACACGAAAGCAGTCGCCACGATTCCCATGATGGCAATGCCCACGTTGAGCAGGAACACCATCTTCATGATGGACCACGGGTCAACCTTGGACAGGACCAGGTGCACGCGCCGCGGCTCGTTTGCCGCCACCGCCTTCTCGCTCTGGCTCACGACTCCTCCGTCCTCTCGGCCTGGTTAGAACCTACCTCAGCAGCGCCCTCTTCACCGGGCACGACGTTCCCGTCGACCCCCTGAACAGCCGAGCCACCCTCAGTAGAGGCCGTCGTCTCGTTCTCGCCGTTCTCCTCGTCCTCCTCGACCGGCTCCAGGGAGCGGGCCACCGCGATGATGCGGTCGCCGTCGTCCGGGCGGGCGAAGGTGACGCCCTGGGTGGTGCGGCCGGTGCGGGAGACCTCGGCGACGCGGGAGCGCACGATCTTGCCGCCCTCCATGATCACCAGGACCTCGTCCTCCTCGTTGGTGATCAGCGCGCCAACCAGGTCGCCGCGCTCCTCCACGAGGTTGGCCACCTTGATGCCCAGGCCGCCCCGGCCCTGCACGCGGTACTGGTCCACGGCGGTGCGCTTGGCAAAACCGCCCTCGGTCACCACGAACAGGTCGGCGTCCTCGCGCACGACGTCCATGCTGAGCAGCTCGTCGTCGCCGCGGAAGCGCATGCCCGTCACGCCGGAGGTGGCGCGGCCGGTGGGACGCAGGGACTCGTCGCTGGCCGTAAATCGCAGCGACTGCCCGGCGCGGCTGACCAGCAGAACGTCGTCCGTGGCGTTGGCCAGGACGGCGGCCACCAACTGGTCGGACTCGCCCTCGTCGTCGCTACGCAGGTTGATGGCGATGACACCACCGCTGCGGTTGGAGTCGTAGGCGCTCAGCGCGGTCTTCTTCACCAGGCCGCGGCGGGTGGCCAGCAGCAGGTAGTCGCTCTGCTCGTAGTCCTTGATCGCCAAAACCTGGGTGATGGCCTCGTCGGGCTGGAAGGCCAACAGGTTGGCCACGTGCTGGCCCTTGGCGTCGCGGCCGCCCTCGGGCAGCTCGTAGGCCTTGGCGCGGTAGACGCGGCCCAGGTTGGTGAAGAACAGCAGCCAATGGTGCGTGGTGGTGACGAAGAAATGCTCCACCACGTCGTCCTGGCGCAGCGCCGCCCCGCGCACGCCCTTGCCACCGCGCCGCTGGGAGCGGTAGTTGTCGGTGCGGGTGCGCTTGGCGTAGCCGGAGCGGGTGATCGTGACGACCACGTCCTCCTCCGGGATCAGGTCCTCCACGGACATGTCGCCGTCGTAGGGCAGGATCGTGGTGCGGCGTTCGTCGCCGTACTTCTCCACGATCTCCGCCAGCTCGCTGGAAACCAGGGCGCGCTGGCGCGCGTCGGAGGCCAGGATCTCGCGCATGTCGGCCACCTTGGCCTCCAGCTCGGCGTGCTGGTCCAGGATCTTTTGGCGCTCCAGGGCGGCCAGGCGGCGCAGCTGTAGCTCCAGGATCGCGTTGGCCTGGCTCTCGTCCACGCCCAGCAGGTCCATCAGGCCGGTGCGGGCTTCCTCCACGGTGGGAGAGCGGCGGATGAGGGCGATGACCTCGTCCAGGGCGTCCAGGGCCTTGAGGTAGCCCTGCAAGATGTGCAGGCGCTTCTCCGCCTCGCGCAGGCGGAAGCGAGTGCGGCGCTGGATGACGTCGAGCTGGTGCTTGACCCAGTGGTGCACAAAGCCGTCCAGGGACAGGGTGCGCGGTACGCCGTCCACGAGGGCCAGCATGTTGGCCGGGAAGGCGGTCTGCAAGGCGGTGCGCTTGTAGAGGTTGTTGAGCACCACCTTGGCCACGGCGTCGCGCTTGAGCACGATCACCAGGCGCTGGCCAGAGCGGCCGGAGGACTCATCGCGCAGGTCGGCGATGCCCTGCAGGGAGCCGTCCTTGATGAACTGGCCGATCTTCTCCGCCAGGTTGTCCGGGTTGACCTGGTAGGGCAGCTCGGTGACCACCAGGCACTGGCGGCCGTGGATCTCCTCGACCTCCACCACGGCGCGCTGCACGATCGAGCCGCGGCCGGTGCGGTAGGCGTCCTCGATTCCCTTGCGGCCCAGGATGGTGGCGGCGGTGGGGAAGTCGGGGCCCTTGATGCGCTCCATGAGCGCCTCGAGCAGCTCCTCGCGGCTGGCCTCGGGGTGGTCCAGGTACCACTGGACGCCCTCGGCGACCTCGCGCAGGTTGTGCGGCGGGATGCGGGTGGCCATACCCACCGCGATGCCCTCGGAGCCGTTGACCAGCAGGTTGGGGAAGCGCGCCGGCAGGACGGTGGGCTCCAGGGAGCGACCATCGTAGTTGGGGGTGAAGTCGACGGTCTCCTCGTCGATGTCGCGCACCATCTCCATGGCCAGCGGGGCCATCTTGCACTCGGTGTAACGCGGCGCGGCCGGGCCCAGGTTGCCGGGCGAGCCGAAGTTTCCTTGGCCGGCCACCAGCGGGGCGCGCATGGACCAGGGCTGGACCAGGCGGGCCAGGGCGTCGTAGATCGCGCCGTCACCGTGGGGGTGGTACTCACCCATGACGTCACCGACCACGCGCGCGCACTTGGAGAACGCAGCGGTGGGGCGGTAGCCACCGTCGTACATCGCGTACAGGACGCGGCGGTGGACGGGCTTCAGGCCATCGCGCACCTCCGGCAGGGCGCGGCCCACGATGACGCTCATTGCATAGTCCAGGTAGGACTTCTGCATCTCGTTCTTCAGGTCTACCGCGCGGATCCGCTCTTCGCCGCCGACGTTGCCGCCGTCGCCCCCCACCACGCTGGTGGTTTCCTCGTTGGTGTTTTCGCTCATGTCTTAGCTATTTCCTTAGATGTCGAGGAAGCGGACGTCTTGGGCGTTGCGCTGGATGAAGGCGCGGCGGGATTCGACGTCCTCACCCATGAGGACGCTGAAAACCTCGTCTGCGGCGGCGGCCTCGCCCAGGGTGACCTGCTTGAGGATGCGCGCGGCCGGGTTCATGGTGGTGTCCCACAGCTCGTGGTCGTTCATCTCACCCAGACCCTTGTAGCGCTGGATGGCACCGTCCTTGGGCAGGCGGTGACCGGCGGCCTGGCCGGCGGCCAGGCGCTCGTCGCGCTCCTTGTCGGAGTACACGAACTCGTGCGGGGCGTTGGTCCACTTCAGGCGGTAGAGCGGGGGCATGGCCAGGTAGATGTGGCCGTTCTCCACCAGCGGGCGCATGTAACGGAACACCAGGGTCAGCAGCAGGGTGGCGATGTGCTGGCCGTCCACATCGGCGTCTGCCATGAGGATGATCTTGTGGTAGCGCAACTTCTCCAGGTCGAAGTCCTCGCCGATGCCGGTGCCGAAGGCGGTGATGAGGTTCTGGATGGTCTCGCTGGAGAGGGCCTTGTCGATGCGGGCCTTCTCCACGTTCAGGATCTTGCCGCGGATGGGCAGGATCGCCTGCACCTCGGGGTCGCGGCCACCGACGGCCGAGCCGCCTGCGGAGTCACCCTCGACGATGAAGAGCTCGCACTTGGAGGCGTCGCGGGAGGAGCAGTCGCGCAGCTTGCCGGGCATGGAGGCGGAGTCCAGGCCGGTCTTGCGGCGGGTGGCCTCCCTCGCCTTGCGGGCCGCGATGCGGGCCGCAGCGGCGGCCTGGGCCTTGCCGATGATGGACTTGGCTTCGGTCGGGTGGGAGTCAAAGAAGTCGGCCAGCTGGGAGTTGAGTTGCTTTTGCACGAACGTGCGGGCGATCGCGTTGCCCAGCTTGGTCTTGGTCTGGCCCTCGAACTGGGGCTCGCCCAGCTTGATGGAGATGACGGCGGTCAGGCCCTCGCGGATGTCGTCACCGGTGAGGTTGTCGTCCTTCTCCTTCAGCAGGCCCTTCTCGCGGGCGTAGGTGTTGACCACGTAGGTCAGAGCGGCCCTGAAGCCCTCCTCGTGGCTACCGCCCTCGGAGGTGTTGATGGTGTTGGCGTAGGAGTGGATCGACTCGCTGTAGGCGGTGGTCCACTGCATGGCGATCTCGAGGCTCATGACTGCCTCGGTGTCCTCGGCCTCGACCGCGATGATTTCCGGGTTGATGATCTCGGCGCGCTTGGTGTTGTTGAGGTGCTCGACGTAGTCGCGCAGGCCGTTCTCGTACATGTAGGTCACCTCGCGGTGGCCCTTGGCCGGGTCCGGCACGTCGTCGCCCGTGACCTCGTCGCCGGCGTCGATGGCGTCCTCGCGCTCGTCCACCAGCTTGATGGACAGGCCCTTGTTCAGGAAGGCCATCTGCTGGAAGCGAGAGCGCAGGGTCTCGAAGTCGAAGACCACCGTGTCGAAGATGCTCGGGTCCGGGTAGAACGTCTGGGTGGTGCCGGTCTCCTCCGTGGCCTCGCCCTTCTCCAGGGTGCCGACGGGGTGGCCGCCGTTCTCGAAGGCCTGGCGCCACACGAAGCCCTGGCGGCGCACCTCGGTGTTGACCCGGGTGGACAGGGCGTTGACGACGGAGATACCCACGCCGTGCAGACCACCGGAGACGGCGTAGCCGCCGCCGCCGAACTTACCGCCGGCGTGCAGGATGGTCATGACCACCTCGACGGTGGGCTTGCCCTCGGTGGGGTGGATGTCCACGGGGATACCGCGACCGTTGTCGCTCACCCGCACGCCACCGTCGGCCTGAAGCACTACCTCGATGTGGGTGCAGTAGCCAGCCAGGGCCTCATCCACCGAGTTGTCCACGACCTCGTACACCAGGTGGTGCAGGCCGCGCTCGCCAGTAGAGCCGATGTACATGCCGGGGCGCTTGCGCACTGCCTCCAGGCCTTCCAGCACGGTGATGTTGCTGGCGCCGTACTCTGCTGGGCGCTGCGAATCCTCGCTCACGTCTCTCCTCTATTCGGGGCAGGAACCGGCCCCAAATTCAGGACCTCGGCAATTCTACCCGCTTTTGCGGCCCTGAACCACCGGGCCACTAGGTAGGTGGCCCTATAGGGGTTCGTCGCGCTCTAGGGGCCGCTACGCGCTTCGGCTCATCCGTAGGTGTCGCGCGGACCCCGGCCGCGCACGCTGCGCGGGCCATGCTTCCAGCTCGGGGCGGCCGGCCCCAGAATCTGCAGGGTGGTCACCACCCCCTGCCCCGCGCTTTCCTCGATTTTGCGCAGAATCTGCGGGGTCAATACCCGCAATTGGGTGGCCCAGGCGGTGGAGTCCGCCCTAATAACCAGGACCGTGTTCTCGAAGGTCTCCACCCGAGTGTGCTCCGCGATCGTGCTGCCCACGATCCGCGACCAGGAGGAGGCCACGCGCGCCAGCGCCACCCCGCTGGTCAGCCCCAGGCGTTCCAGGAGCTTGTCCCCCACGGAGGACAGGCGCTTCGGGTTACGGCGCGACTTGCCCGGGCCCGAGCCCCAGAACTTCACCCCGGGTGGGGGCTGGTAGCCGCCCTCGTTCTCCACCTCGTCGCCCTCGTCCAGGGCCGCCAGGCCGGCGGTGCGCTTGCGCAGGGAGGTGCGTCTGTCGCCGCGCTCGAAGGCGGCGGCGCGGAAGCGGTCCAGGCTGCGCAGCGCCAGCCCCATCACGTCCGCCTCGCTGGGCTCCCACGCCGGGCGCGGCAGGGCTCGGATCGGCTCCTCTGGCTGGGCGGCCTCCCGGTCGGGGCTATTCATCGCCGGCTCCCGGCGCCTCGACCACGCGACCGCGCCCGTCCAGGCTGGTGACCTGAGCGGCCTCCACGGCGAACCGGGCCGCATCCAGCTCCTCGGGCACGTCCGAGGCCACCGCCGCCGTGATGAACACCTGCTCCACTCCCCTAATCGCCTCCACCAGGGCGGCGCGGCGGCGGGAGTCCAGCTCGGCAAAAACGTCGTCCAAAATCAGCACCGGATCGCCGTCCAGTCCGCGCAGCAGCTCGAAGGCGGCCAGCTTCAGCGCCAGCGCGCAGCTCCAGGACTCCCCGTGGCTGGCATAACCCTTGGCGGGCAGGCCGTTGAGGACGATCGCCAGGTCGTCGCGCTGGGGGCCCACCAGGTTCACGCCCCGCCTGACCTCGTCGGCCCGCCGCGCCGCGATGGCCGCCCACAGCAGCTCCTGCAGTTGGGCGATCCGCTCCGCGCGCCCGCCTTGGGGGCCGACGTTGCCACCCGCCCCCTCCAGCGCCCCGCCGCCCGGCGCGGCGGCAGGATCGACGCCCGGGGTCGGAGCGTCGGGGTCAGGAGAAGTCACTGAAAGCGCAGCCGGGTCGGCCTGGCCGGCGGCGAAGTCGGCGCGGTGCTCGACACCGGACTCAGGCAGGCGGGCCGAGGCGGAATCGACGCCGGAACCGGGGCGAGCAAGCGGGCCGCCGGTCGGGGCAACGTCGTCCCACTGGGCGTCACCCAATTGAGCATCGTCCAACCGCGAATCGGGCGAAAGGGTGCCGCTCTCCTCGCCGCGCGGTCGTCCGGCGGTGAGAGGGCCGGGCTGGTAGCCGGCGCGCTGGGCGTGCTCGCGGGCGCTGACCACCACCTCTAGCTGCAGGTCGTCCTCGCTGCCGGCTACCTGCCGGTAGTAGCGGGCGGCCAGCGGGGCGAGCTGCTCCACCAACTCCAGGCGGGCGGCCAACAGTTGGGTGCCGAGCTCCACTAGCTGCTCGTCCCACACCGCCAGCAGTGACTCCTCCGCCCCCGCGTAGCCGCCGCGGCTGGCCGCCAACTGCTTGAGCAGGGCGCCGCGCTGGCGCAGCACCCGCTCCAGGTCCGACTTCACGCCGGCCAGGCGCGGCGTGTGCTGGATCAGCAGGGAGTCCATGAAGTCGCGCCGCCCGGCCGGGTCGGCTTTGACCAGCGCCAGGTCCTCGGGGGCAAAGAGCACGGTGCGCAGGTGCCCCAGCAGCTCGCGCGGGCGGCAAGCGCCCCGGTTCAGGCGCGCCCGGTGGGCGCGCCCGGCCACGATCTCCAGCTCCAAAACCTCGGAGCGCTCGCCGCGCCACACCTTGACGCGCACCACCGCTCCCCCGGGCTGCTGCCCGCCGGCCAGGGCCCGGCGCACCAGCGCCGCGTCCGCCGCCACCCGGTGGGAGGCGAAAGTAGACAGGTAGACTAGGGATTCGACCACGTTGGTCTTGCCCTGCCCGTTGCGGCCGATGAAGGCCACCACGCCAGCGGGAAGCTCCAGCACCAGGCGCCGGTAGGAGCGAAAGTCGTCCAGCGCCAGGTTGGAGACGTACACCTCTTAGTTGCCGAAGCGGATCGGCATCAGCAGGTAGCGGAAGTCCGCCAGGGGCTCTCCCTCTTCCTCATTCTGCCCGCTGAGCACGGCCGGCTTAGACGGGTGGGAGAAGGACAGGCGCACGTACTCGGTGCCAATCGCACCCAGGCCATCCAGCAGGTAGTGCGGGTTGTAGGCCGTCACCAGCTCCTCGCCGGAGAGCAGCACGCCGATCTCTTCAGCGGCGTGCGCGTCCTCGCCCTGGCCGGCCTCGAGGGTCAGACCGTCCTGCTTGAAGGACAGGCGAATGGAGGTGTTGCGCTCGGCCACCAGACTCACGCGCTTGACCGCGCCGATCAGCTCCTCGGTGCGCACCACGGCGTAGACGGGGGTCTCGGTCGGGAACAGGCGCATCACCGGCGGGTAGTCGCCCTCGGTCAGCAGCGAGGTGGTGGTACGGCCGCCGGCGGCAAAACCCACCAGCGCGGGGGCGCCGGGCTCAGACTGGGTGGAGAGCGCCAGCTCAACCGCGCCGCCAGAGGACAGGGACTTCGAAACGTCGGACAGGGTCTTGGCCTTGATGAGAGCCTGCACCTCTAGGCCCGTGGCGGAGGGGTGCCACAGCAGCTCGCGCACCGCCAGACGGTAACGGTCGGTGGCCATGAGGCGCATGCGCTCGCCCTCGATCTCGACGCGCACACCGCCCAGCAGCGGCAGGGTCTCGTCGCGGGAAGCGGCCAAGGACACCTGTGCCACCGCCTGCTGCAACAGGTGGGCATCGACGTTGCCGAGCACCGGCGGCAGGGCAGGCAACTCCGGGTAGTCGTCCAGCGGCATCGTCATGAGGGTGAAGCGGGAGGAACCGGAACGCACCTCTACCTTTGCACCCTCCAGCGAGAGCGTCACGGGACGGTTGGGCAGAGCCTTGACGATGTCAGCGAGGAGGCGACCCAGCACCAGAACGGTGCCAGCCTCTTCCACGTTGGCTTCGATGACACTGCGGGCGCTGACCTCGTAGTCGAAGGTGGAGATAGCCACCTCTCCCCCGGCGGCGGCCGCGAGGCGAACGCCGGCCAGTACCGGCACCGCCGGACGAGCGGGCAGGGTGCGAGCGGTCCAAGAGACAGCTTCCGCGAGAACGTCGCGCTCCACAGTGAACTTCATCAATCCTCCTAAGCGTTGCGGCCATTATTCCGCAATCGCAGTGCCGTTGGCTCATCCGTGGAACAGTTGGGCCGGCGCTGGGCAACTCGGCACGCCGAAGAACCGTGAAAATCATGCCCCCACCGCAGGCAGCTGTGACGCAGCTCGCAGGCAGGGAGTCAACAGGCACCCTCGCTTGACGAAGGTGTTCCACAGATTTCCCCTCGAATACTTGGTCAGTCTTAGTAGTAAGCGCTGTGGAAACTGGGGAAAAGCGGGCTAGACGTTGTAATTACAAGAAAATCACCTGTGGGCGTGTCCGTGGGTAACCAGTGGGAGGCGCGAGGGCGTCTGTGGATCGTCTCAGTGCCCCACCGGAGTATCCACAGGGAATCTTGTAATTACACACATCGGCACCCCGCCTACCCACAGTCGGCCCCCACAACCCTGTTGACGACGCCAAAATTCGGCGTAATTCCAACGCTCTAGTTGCGAAGATCGCGCGGAATCAGTGGCCGCGCGCCTGCTGCTTGATGCGGTTGGTGAGCTCCTGGACCTGCGTGTAGGTCTCCCGCTTGGTCTTCATCAGGTCGGTGATCTTGCGGTAGGCGTGCATCACCGTCGTGTGGTCGCGGCCGCCAAACTCCTGCCCGATCTTGGGCAGCGAGAGGTCGGTGAGCTCGCGGCACAGGTACATGGCGATCTGGCGCGCGTTGACCAGCACCCGCGAGCGGTCTGTGGACTGCAGCGCCTCGATGGTGATGGAGAAGTACTCGGCCGACTGCGCGATGATCGTTGCGGCCGTGATGACCTCGTCCTCAGTGGAGATCAGGTCCTTGAGCACCATCTCAGCCAGGTTCAGATCCACCGGCTGGTTGTTCAGGTTCGCAAACGCAGAGACGCGGATCAGCGCGCCCTCCAGCTCGCGAATGTTGGAGGTGATGCGAGAGGCGATGTACTCCAGCACATCGGGGCCCACCTCCAGGCCGGTGGCCACCGCCTTCTTGGACAAAATGGCGATGCGGGTCTCCAGGTCCGGCGGCTGCACGTCGGTCATCAATCCCCACTCGAAGCGAGAACGCAGGCGGTCCTCGAAACCATCGAGCTGCTTGGGCGGAACGTCGGAGGTGATGACCACCTGCTTCTCGCCGTTGTGCAGCGCGTTGAACGTGTGGAAGAACTCCTCCATCGTCTGTTCCTTGCCCTGCAGGAACTGGATGTCGTCGATCAGCAGGACGTCCACCTCGCGGTAGCGGCGCTGGAAGGCCTCGGCGCGGTCGTCACGGATCGAGTTAATGAAGTCGTTCGTGAACTCCTCGGAGTTGACGTACTTGACGCGCAGGTGAGGGTAGAGGTTGCGGGCGTAGTGGCCAATCGCGTGCAACAGGTGGGTCTTGCCCAGCCCAGAACCTCCCCAGATGAACAGGGGGTTGTAGGCGCGGGCAGGCTGCTCCGCTACCGCGGTGGCCGCCGCGTGCGCAAAACGGTTGGAAGAACCGGGCACGAACGTCTCAAACGTGTAGGAGGGGTTGAGACGAGAGGTGTCCTCCTCGGCGCGCGCCGGGGACTGGCCGCGTTCGGTCTCGCGCGCCGCTAGGCGGGAGGACAGGGCCAGGTCCTCCTCGACGCTCGGGCTCTCCACGGGCAGAGGGGTGACCTCCTCCCCCGCGTCGCTGGCAGCCAGGGATGGGTCAACCGTCACCGCGATGCGCACGGGCCGGCCAACCACCTCGCTCAGGGCCTGGGTGATCGTCTCGCGGGCCCGAACCTCCACGTATTCCTTAGAAAAATTGGAGGGGACGGCCAGGAGAAGCGTGCCCTCGACGTCGCCAAGGATCCGCGCGCGGCGGATCAAACCCATCTGGCCGCTGGAGATCCTCTCTCCTTCCTGCAACAGGCGCAGGACTGCCGGCCAGATTTCTGTAATGGGCTGCGGTGCGGACACGGTTGCTCCTTTCAGCGGGCCCCAAGTTACCGTGCAGGTGGCGGTCCGTCCACACACTTATCCACATCTGGGGATTAGTGCGCCAAGGGGTGGAACGGGGGACGCAGGAAGCGATTTCAGCCGCGCAGAACGTACCGGGCGTGTAACTACATGGATGTATTTCCACAACCAATTCAGGGTAGATTGCACACTCTGTGATTTTTCCCGGGTGACCGGGCTCCTAGCCAGAGTGTGACCGGCTCCGCGCCGGTATTTCTTGACCGCCTGGCATCTTGCTCTCTAGCATTGAAGGTCGTTGTGCCCAAGGGCGCTAAAAGACCATTCCGGCGCAAAACGCCCTAACTGCAAGGAGGAGTGACCGTGAGCAAGCGGACCTTCCAGCCCAACAACCGCCGTCGCGCCAAGGTGCACGGCTTCCGTCTGCGCATGTCCACCCGCGCTGGCCGCGCCATCCTGGCGATGCGCCGCCGCAAGGGCCGCGCCAAGATTTCCGCCTGACGTGCTGCCGGGCCGCCACCGGATGGTGCGGCCGGAGGACTTCCGCGCCGCCGCCCGTGCTGGCGCGACCGTGAGAACTGCGGATCTAATCATCCACATGGCCGATGCTGGCAGCGAGTCTGCCCGCATCGGCCTTGTCGTACCCAAAAAGCAGATCGCCCACTCCTCCCATCGGGCCCGGGTCAAGCGCCGGCTGCGGCACATCTGCCGCGACCTGCTGCCCGAGCTCAGCCCGGAAACACTGCTGGTGCTGCGCGTGCAGGCCGGGGCCGATGGCCTCTCTTCGGCGCAGCTGCGTGAGCAGCTCACCCAGGGGCTGGCGCGCGCCCGCAAGAAGCTGGCGCACAAGCGCGCCGGTGGCGGGATCAAAGAGGTGAGCCGCAACGACGCGGCGCAAACGGTGCAGGCAGAGGCAGCCGGCGGAGGGGAGCAGCAGGCGTGAAGCGGTCCTTGTTGGGGGCGATCTCCTTCTACCAGCGGCGGATCAGCGCCGGGCGGGCGCGCACCTGCCGCTACTACCCCACCTGCTCGGCCTACGCCGCTGGCGCGATCAGCCAGCACGGCGCCCTGAAGGGCACTCTGCTTGCCATCTGGCGTCTGCTGCGGTGCTGGCCCTGGAGCCCGGGCGGTGTGGACCTGGTCCCCTACCCCGGCAAGTGGCGGTCCAC
>JAUMWR010000055.1 GCA_030529545.1 Buchananella hordeovulneris | reverse complement strand
CGCTGCCCGCCTAGCGCTGCTCAAGGAGGAGATCCGGGCGGTGCTGGGCATCTGAGCCCGGGGCTAGCCCAGAGACCAGGTGAGGCCGGCGCGGTTGATTACCACGCCGGCCTCACCTCTATCTCGGGTCCTGCCCGTCCCCGCAGTGCGCGGGGTGTGCGGGTCCTACTGGTCCAGTTCCGCCAGGATGTCGGCGGACGCGCTCAGCCCCAGGCGGGTGGCGCCGGCCTCGATCATCTCCTTGGCGGCCTGCGCGGTGCGGATGCCGCCAGAGGCCTTCACCCCCAGGCGCCCGCCCACGGTGGCGGCCATGAGGGAGACGGCGTGCACGGAGGCGCCGCCGGCCGGGTGGAAGCCCGTGGAGGTCTTGACGAAGTCCGCGCCGGCGGCCTCGGCGGCCTTGCAGCACTCCACAATCGCCTCGTCGCTCAGCGCGGCGGACTCGATGATGACCTTGAGGACCACCGGGGCCGGGCAGGCGGCGCGCACGGCGGCGATGTCAGCGCGCACGTAGTCGTAGTCGCCGGCCACGGCGCGGGACACGTCGATCACCATGTCCACCTCGTCAGCGCCGGCCTCGCAGGCGAGCTGGGCCTCGAGGGCCTTCACCCGCGAGTCGTGCGCACCGGAGGGGAAGCCGCAGACCGTGGCGACCTTGACCTCGCCTAGCGCCTCGCGGTCCAGCGGCAGCTTGTTGGGGCTGACGCACACGGAGTAGCAGCCGAGCTCGACGGCCTGGGCGATCAGCGCGTCCACGGCCTCCTTGCTGGCCTCGGGCTTGAGCAGGGTGTGGTCGATCAGCTGTGCAACTTCAGCGCGGTTCATTTTTCTCCTTATTTCCTTGGTTGGGGCAGGAGCGCGGCCCACAGGTGGCTCCAACCGCCGAGAGCGGCTCCTGGCTGCTCCAGTAGTTCTTGGTGGGTCAGTTCGTAGATCGCCCCGTTGCTTGGTTCGTAGATTCGCCAAGTGTCGAGTGGGCCGACGTTCCGCCCGCCGCCCGGCTCCGCGTTGCCCTCCGCTGCGGCGGCCCCCACCGCGAGCACGACGTGCCGGGGCACGCCGCTGGCGCTGAGGGCGGGGGGAGCGCCGCTGTAGAGCGGCACGGGCAGACCGGCGCGGGCGGCGCGGTGCGCGGCGGCCAGGACGCTGGCGCCGCGCTCTCGGCTGACCAGCGGGGCGAGCCAGCGGACCCGGTAGCGAAGCGAGGCGGTGCTGGCCTCACGCGCCGCCGCCCACGGGGTGGTACCCAGGGCCCTGGGCCAGGGCAGGGGCCCCAGCCCGCGCCTGGAGGTGGCGGCGTGCATGTCCAGTTGCGCGCGCTCGTTGCGCTCCCCCAGGAGCTCCGGGTGCCCGGCGCGCAGCGCCTGCAGGGCCACCAGGCTCGCTGAGCCGCAAGTGGTGGCATCCACTTGCCGCATCAGTCCGGAGCGCACGGCTCTCACGCGGTGATCTTCTCCAGCACGACGCTGCGCGGCTCCACCGGTCCCTGACCGATCGCCCAGCCCCCGTCGAGGGAGGCCAGGGCGCGTTCGAAGCGCTCGGGGGTGTCGGTGTGCAGGGTGAACAGCGGTTGGCCTGCGGTGACGGCGTCGCCGGGCTTGGCGTGCAGTTCGATCCCGGCGCCGGCCTGCACGTCGTCCTCTTTGCGGGCGCGCCCGGCGCCCAGGCGCCAGGCGGCAACGCCCACCGCGAGGGCGTCGAGCTCGGTGAGCACGCCGCTTGCCGGAGCGGTGACGACCTCCTGGTGCTTGGCCACGGGCAGCTCGGCGTCCACGTCCCCGCCCTGGGCGCTGATCATAGCGCGCCACTTGTCCATGGCCCGCCCGTCCTTCAGGGCGGCCTCCACGTCGACGTCGGGCTTGCCAGCGGCCGCGCACATCTCGCGGGCCAGCTCTACGGTCAGCTCCACCACGTCGGCGGGGCCACCACCGGCCAGCACTTCCACGGACTCGTGCACCTCCAGGGCGTTGCCGACCGTCAGGCCCAGCGGCACGGACATGTCCGTGAGCAGGGCGGTGGTGTTCACGCCGGCGGCCTGCCCCAGTCCGACCATGACGCGGGCCAGCTCGCGGGCCTGGTCGATCTCCTTCATGAAGGCGCCACTTCCCACCTTCACGTCCAGCACCAGCGCGCCAGTGCCCTCAGCGATCTTCTTGGACATGATGGAGGAGGCGATAAGCGGAATGCAGCTCACCGTGCCCGTGATGTCCCGCAGCGCGTACAGCTTGCGGTCCGCAGGGGCCAGCCCGGCGCCGGCCGCGCAGATCACCGCACCCGGCCCGTCCACGCCCAGCAGCGCGTGGACCTCCTCGTTGCTGAGGTTGGCCCGCCAGCCCGGGATCGACTCCAGCTTGTCCAGCGTGCCGCCGGTATGCCCCAGGCCGCGCCCGGAGAGCTGCGGCACCGAAATGCCGAACACCGCCACTAGCGGGGCCAGCGGCAGGGTGATCTTGTCCCCCACACCGCCCGTGGAGTGCTTGTCCACAGTCGGCTTGCCCAGGGCGGAGAAGTCCATGCGCTCCCCAGAGTCGATCATCGCCTGGGTCCAGTGCGTGATCTCCTCCAGCTCCATGCCGCGCAGGTAGATCGCCATGGCCAGGGCGGCCATCTGCTCATCTGCCACTACCCCGCGCGTGTAGGCGTCGATCACCCACGCGATTTGCGCCGGGCTCAGGCGCCCCCCGTCGCGCTTGGCAGCGATCACGTCCACCACATCGAAGTTCTCAGTCATCTCTTCTCCTTCCCCTACCTCACAAAAACTCGCTAGACGCCCGCTCCAAACTGCGGGCAGAAATCACTGGCTCTCGCCCGCCGGGCGGCCGGCGGCAACGTCGTCCCCCAACAACTGGGCGGGCCCAAACGCGCCCGGCAGCACGGCGGAGATCTGCTCCACCCCCAGCGGGGTCAGCAGGCGCAGGTTCGGGGCGGCGTGCTCCCACAGGAGCTGGCGGCAGCGCCCACAGGGGCTCACCGGCTCGCCGTCCGGCCCCACGCAGGTGAAGAGCACCAGCTTGCCGCCCCCGCCCCGGATCAGGTCGCTGACCAGGCCGCACTCGGCGCACAGGGTCAGGCCCAGCGAGGCGTTTTCCACGTTGCAGCCGGTCACGACCCGCCCGTCGTCCACCAGAGCCGCCGCGCCCACGGGGAAACCCGAGTACGGGGCGTAGGCCATCTTCCCGGCGGTCCGGGCGTGCTCTAACAGAACGTCGAAATCGATCACGGGTAAGCCACTCCCTCAGCTGCCGGGGCGCGCACCTTACCCACAAAACCGGCCACCGCCAGGATCGTGATGATGTAGGGCACCATCAGCAGGACCTCGCTGGGCACGCCAGCGCCGATCGTGGAGAGCATGTAGGCCACCGACTTGGAGAAGCCAAACAGCAGCGCCGCCGCCACCGCCCCGCGCGGGTTCCACTTGCCCAGGATCATCGCCGCCAGGGCGATAAAGCCGTTGCCGGCGGAGATGTCCTTCGTGAAGGCCAGGCCAGAGCCGATGGTGAAGAAGGCCCCGCCCAGGCCGGCCAGCGCGCCGCCCAGCAGCACGTTGTTCACACGGGTGCGGTTGACCTTGATACCCACCGTGTCCGCCGCCTTGGGGTGTTCACCGCAGGCGCGCATGCGCAGGCCCCAGCGGGAGTTGAACAGCATGTACTGCAGCACGCCGATGATGATGAACATCAGGTAGACCAGGATGGTCTGCTTGAACAGGACCGGGCCGATCACCGGGATCTTGTGCAGCAGCGGGATCGGGATGCGCGGCAGGGTCTGCGGGCTGTTCCAGAACGCGCGGTCCTCGGAGAGCACGGTGGAGAACAGGAAGCCGGTCAAGCCCGCCGCGAGCACGTTGAGGACCACGCCCACGATGATCTGGTCCACGCGGTACTTCACCGCGAACAGGGCCAGCAGAGCCGCAAAGAGCAGGCCGGCCAGCGGGGCGGCCAGCAGGCCGATCCACGGGGACTTGGTCGCGGAGGCCACCACGGCGGCCAGGAACGCGCCGGAGAGCAGCTGCCCCTCGATGGCGATGTTGATGGTGCCCGAGCGCTCGCACAGGATGCCGCTCATGGCGCCGAAGATCAGCGGCACCGCCAGGGAGAGCGAACCGGCCAGCACGCCGACCATCGGGATGAGGGAGGACTTGCCCGCCCCCACCCAGGTCAGGAAGCCCAGCACGAACGCGCTGCCCACCACCAGGGGGATCCACAGCGGGGTGCGCAGGCGCTTGGACTCGAACCAGAACGCCCCGGCGGCGGCCGCCGCAGAGACCAGGAAGAGCACGATCAGCGTGAGCTGGCTGGGCAACTTGATGACCGGGATCTGCACAAAGTCAGTGCCCTCGGCCAGGTTGAAGCTGGTGGCGCCGTCCACGCGCAGGCACATGTAGCCCACAGTGAGCGCCAGGATGGCAAAGAGGATGGGATTGCGCCACTGGGCGGGACGGCGCACGTCCAGGCTCAGCGCGGAGTCTGCCTGCTTGGTCTTGACCTGGCTCATGCCGAGACCTCCTTGCGACGGCGGGAAGCCACCGGGGCCGGCAGCCTAAACATTGCCCTGACCAGCGGGGGCGCGGCGATCAGCAGCACGATCACGGACTGCACCACCAGCACGATGTCGATGGGGATGCGGGTGGAGGTCTGCATTAGCACACCGCCGGCGCGCAACGCGCCGAACAGGAGACCGGCCAGGACGGTCCCCAGCGGCCTGGAGCGGCCCAGGAGGGCCACAGTGATGGCGTCGAAGCCGAAGGTGCCGGCCACGCCGTTGGTGAGCACCTTCTCCGTGGCCAGGACGGGTGCGGTGCCGGCCAGGCCGGCCAGGCCACCGCTGACCAGCATCGCCAGCACGGTCACGCGCTCCACGGAGATACCGGCGGTGCGGGCCGCGTGCGGGTTGAGGCCGGTGGCGCGGAACTCGAAACCCCAGGTGGAGCGCTCCAGCAGCCACCACACGAAGATCGCGGCGGCAATAGCGACCAGGAAGCCCAGGTGCAGGCGGTAGCCGCTGCCCGCCAGGAGCGGGTACTGGGCGGTGGCGGGCACTTGCAGGGACTTGGGGTTGGTGTTGCCGGCGCCGATGAAGGTCTCGAACTTCAGCAGGTAGAGCACCAGGTAGCCGGCGATCGCGTTGAGCATGATCGTCACGATCACCTCGTTGGCGCCGGTGCGGGCCTTCAGGAGACCTGCGATGGCGGCCCACAGGGCACCGCCCACCACTGCGGCGCCCATGGCCAGCAGCAGGTGCAGCCCGTAGGGAAGGTGGGTGTGCAGGGCCACCCAGGTGGCGAAGGTGGCGCCCAGGATGATCTGGCCCTGGGCACCGATGTTGAACAGGCCGGAACGGAAGCCGACTGCCAGACCGAGCCCGGCCAGGATCAGCGGGACCGAGTTGGTCAGGGACTCGGACAGGGGCCGCAGCGCCTGGGCGGTGGTGGGCTTGGTCCAGTCAAAGATCGCGCCGCGCGCCAGGGCCTGGTAGGCGCTGGAGATGGAGTCCCACAGCGCGCCGAAGAAGTCGGTGGGGCGGGCAAAGAAGTAGCCGGCGGTGGTGCGCACTTCCTCGTCCACGGCGGCAATCAGGATGCCGGAGATGAGGAAGGCGGCCAGGACGGCAAAGGCGGTGACCAGGGCGGAGGAGGACATGATCTGCCGGATGAGGCTGACCTGCACGTCCACCTGCTTTGCGACGTTGCCGCGCTCCCGTCCGGTCTGAGCCGCGCCGTTTTGGCCTTCTTGTTGGCCGACGTTGCCGCCGGCGTCCTTTTCCGGTGCGCCCGTCTGCGGGGCGGCCAGGGACGGGCTGGTGCCGGTTGCGTCAGCCGGCTCGGGGGCGGGGTGCTTCTTGTCCTCGCTCACGCCGTTACCTCCTTGCCTGCGTTTTCCTCTGCGCCGTGGTGGGCTGCCGCCGCCTGGTGCGCTTCCTCCAGGGTGGCGCCGGCCATGAGCAGACCCAGGACGTCCCTAGGGGTGTCCGGCCCGACTACGGCCACTACCCGGCCCCGGTACATGACCGCGATGCGGTCAGACAGGGCGTAGATCTCGTCTAGCTCGGTGGAGACCAGCAGCACGGCGGTGCCGGTGTCTCGCTCCTCGACTATGCGTTTGTGGACGAACTCGATGGAGCCGACGTCCAGACCGCGCGTGGGCTGGGAGATGACCAGCAGTTCCAGGGGGCGGGAGAGCTCGCGCGCCAGCACTACCTTCTGGGCGTTTCCGCCGGAGAGCGTGCGGATCGGGTCCGCCACGTCGGTGAGGCGGATGTCGAACTCCTTGGCACGCTTGACGGCGTTGCTGCGCACGGTGCTCGGGGAGATAGAGCCGGCGCGGGCAAAGGCCTTGGTGTCGTAGGTGTCCAGGATGAGGTTCTCCGCGATGGAGAAGTCCGCGACCGCGCCGTCGGTGGAGCGGTCCTCGGGAACGTAGCCCACGCCGTGCTGGAGGCGCTCCTTGATCTTAAGGGCGGCCAGGTCGCGGCCGCCCAGTTTGATGCTGCCGGCGGTGGGGCGCAGCAGGCCTAGCAGGCACTGGGCCAGCTCGGTCTGGCCGTTGCCCTGCACACCGGCGATGCCCAGGATCTCCCCGGCGCGCACCTCCAGGTCCACGCCCTCCACCACGGGGTTTCCGGCCTGGTTGAGGATGGTGAGGTCCTTGATCTCCAGGGCCACGTCGGTGCTGGTGGAGGCTTCCTTCTCCACCACCATGTTGACGGCACGGCCCACCATGAGGGAGGCGAGCTCCTTCTCCGTGGAGGTGGGGGTGGCGGAGCCGACGACGGCGCCACGGCGGATGACGGTGATCTCGTCTGCCACGGCGCGCACCTCGCGTAGCTTGTGGGTGATGAACACGATGGCGGTGCCGGCGTCACGGAGCTGGCGCATGATTTCCATCAGCTCATCGGTTTCCTGCGGGGTGAGGACCGCGGTGGGCTCGTCCAGGATGAGCACGGAGGCGTCCCGGGAGAGGGCCTTGATGATCTCCACGCGCTGCTGGGCGCCGACGGGCAGGTCCTCGATCATGGCGTCGGGGTCGATGTCGAAGCCGAACCGGTCGCTGATCTCGATGACCTTGGCGCGGGCGGCGGCCAGATCCAGGACTCCTGCGGCTTTAGTGGGCTCGTAGCCCAGCGCGACGGACTCGGCGACGGTGAAGACGGGCACCAGCATGAAGTGCTGGTGGACCATACCGATGCCGGCGGCCACCGCGTCACCCGGGCCGGCAAACTTCACCGGCTTTCCGTCGATGCGGATCTCGCCGCCGTCGGGCTGGTAGAGCCCGTAGAGGACGTTCATCAGCGTCGATTTGCCGGCGCCGTTTTCTCCTAGGAGCGCGTGGATCTGGCCCCCCTTGACCAACAAATCGATGGAGTCATTGGCTACTAGGGAACCAAAGACCTTAGTGATTCCTTTGAGTTCCAGCTCCACTCGGTCTCCTCCGATCCGGCCTTCGGCCCGCATCATCCTCGAACGGTCAACAGAGCTTATCGCCTCAGCGGCGCGCAGGCGTACGGTTTCCCCCTTCTGGCCCCCAAAACGGTGGGGTGAGGGGCAGAAAAGCGGGGGCAGCGAACCGTGTTCGCTGCCCCCGCCTCTCTAGTTAGCTCACGGAGCGTTCTTGGTCTCCACAACCAGGTTGCCGGCGGCGATGTCCGTCTTCAGGGACTCCAGCTCAGCCTTCAGGTCGGCAGAGACCTGAGCGTCGAAGTCGTGGAACGGAGCCAGGGCAACACCACCGTTGGCCAGGGTGCCAACGTAGGGCTCTGCGGAGAACTTGCCCTCAGCGGCCTCCTTGATGGCCTCGAACACGGCCACGTCCATCGCCTTCATCACGGAGGTGAAGATGACGGAACCGGAGTCCGGGACGGAGACGTAGCCGTCGGTGTCAACCCAGACGACCTTGACGCCCTTGTCGCCCGCCTCCTTGGCGGCGGTCAGGGTGCCGGCGCCAACCGGGCCAGCAACCGGCATCACGATGTCAGCGCCGTTGGCGATGAAGCCCTCGGTGAGGGTCTTGCCAGCGGGGGTGTCGCTGAAGTTACCGACGAACGCACCGGTCTGGGCCTTGTAGTCCCAGCCCTCTACCTTGACGGCGGTGCCGTGGTCGGTGTTGTACTTCTCCACACCGTGAACAAAGCCGTCCATGAAGATCTGCACGGACGGGATCGGCAGACCACCGAAGGTGGCGACGGTGCCAGTCTTGGTGGTGCCGGCGGCAGCGTAGCCAGCCAGGTAGGCGGCCTCGGCGGTGTTGAAGACGAGAGCCTTACCGTTGGTGGTGCCCTCGGCGAAGGTGGAGTCCACCAGCGCGAAGTTCACGTTCGGGTGCTCAGCAGCGGCAGCAGACAGGGTCTCAGCCAGCTTGAAGCCAACACCGACGATGTAGTTGCAGTCGTCGTGGATCAGGGACTCGACGTTGGTAACGAAGTCGGCCTCGGAGGCGGACTCGACAGCGTTGATCTGGATGCCGAGCTCGGCCTCGGCCCGCTTCAGACCAGCGTGGGCGGTCTGGTTGAAGGACTGGTCGTCAAAACCACCCTCGTCAGAAACCATGCAAGCCTTGAAGTTCTCAACGGGAGCGGCGGCGTCCGTGGTAGCAGCCTCAGCCGGAGCGCTGGAAGCGGGGGCGGCAGCATCCGGCGCTGCACCACACCCGGCGAGGGTCAAAGCGGCGGCGGCGGTGATAACGCCGAACTTCACAGAGTTCTTCACGTTTTTCCTCTCGATCGGGGCGCGCAACTAGGTACAAGAAACACGCCCGGTTTGAGAACGATCCTATCGCCGGGCATCGCTTTGCTCGCAAACAATCGAGCAACAGCAACCAGTTCGTAACTTTAGAGCAGGCCGCTCCTGAGGGCAGAAATCGCTGCAACCACTCGCTTGACGTCCTGTTCGCGTTCCCTGGTGGTGACCAGCAAAGCGCCCCCGGTTTGTACCACTACCGCGCCGGGGATCCCCAGAATCGCCACCAGGCCCTGCCCGCCGGTCACTAGGCTGCCCGGGGAGTCGATGGCC
Organism: Buchananella hordeovulneris; assembly: GCA_030529545.1. Classification (GTDB taxonomy): domain Bacteria; phylum Actinomycetota; class Actinomycetes; order Actinomycetales; family Actinomycetaceae; genus Buchananella; species Buchananella hordeovulneris_A. The sequence continues at coordinate 3,764 of JAUMWR010000055.1, read as the reverse complement.
ATGACCTCGGCCGTGCCCAGCACGTGGGCCGGGTCCAGGCCTAGCTCCTCCAGCTGCTCTCGCAGCGCGGCCGGGTCGGCGGTGGCGCCGGCGGCAACGTCGTCCCCCACCTGGAGCGTGGAGGGCGGCAGGATGTCTGCTAGCGCCGCGTATCCTCCCAGGTCGGACCACCCGAACTCGGCTGGCACGCAACCCACTTCACCGCGCGCGGCGCACGGCTCGGCGATGGCGTGGTCGATCGCGATCTTGGTCAGGCGCGGCCAGTTCTCCGCCAGCACCTCTGCACGTTCGGGTGTGTCCCACGCGGCGGCGATCCGTTCCAGGCCCGCCGCCAGCTCGGGCAGTTCCCGAGCCAGGGCGTCCAGGAGCACGTCGGCGCGTGCCACGAACATGCCCGCGTTCCAGCAGTATTCGCCGCTGGCCACATACTTCTGCGCCAGCTCTGCGCCAGGTTTTTCCGTGAAGGAGAGCACAGAGCACAGGTGTTCGGCTCCCGCCAGCTGGGCCACGTCCCCTACCTTGATGTAGCCGAAGCCGGTAGACGGGGAGGTGGGGGTAATGCCGATGGTGACGATCTGGCCGGTCGCAGCGCCCACGCAGGCCTCGCGCACCGCAGCCTGGAAGGCCGGCACGTCCCTGATGACGTGGTCTGCGGCGAAGGAGCCCACCACCACATCGCCGTGGCGACGGCGCACGATCGCGGTGGCCAAGCCGATGGCGGCCATCGAGTCCCTGGGAGAGGGCTCAGCGACGATCTCCACCCCGGCGCCCAGCTGTGCGCGCACGGCGGACTCGTGCACCTGCCCGGTCACCACTGTCACCGAGGTGCACAGTTCCTCCAGGCGCTCCACGGTCTGCTGCAGCATGGTCCGGCCGGCCCCGGTGAGGTCCAGCAGGAACTTGGGGTGGCTGCGGCGGGACAGCGGCCACAGGCGCGTGCCTGCTCCCCCGGCGGGGATGATGGCGTGAAAAGCGGGCGCTGGGGTGGAGGTCATTGCACTCTCCTAGCTGACGCGGCCGGCCGGCGCGCTCGGAACGGACAGGATGAACGCCGGCTCCGCTAGGCCCGCCTCAAGGGCGGCAGCGCGGATCGCGGCGGCTACCTCTTCCACGCGGTCGGCTGCGACCAACGCGATGCAGGAGCCGCCAAAGCCGCCACCGGTCATGCGGGCGCCGAACGCGCCGTGACCACGCGCGGTGTCAACAGCCAGGTCGAGCTCGGGGCAGGTGACCTCGTAGTCGTCGCGCAGCGAGTCGTGGCTGCGGTTCATCAGGTCACCGGCCAGGGCCAGGCGCTCGCCCTCCAACGGGCCGCGGGCCAGGGTGTCGATGAACTCGCGGGTGCGGCCGATCTCCGTTACCACGTGGCGCACGCGTCTGCGGGAGACCTCATCCTCCAAGGCCGCCATGGCGTCCTGGACTTCGCGGACGTCCACGAGCAGCTCAACGCCGAGCTTCCGGGCTGCTTCCTCGCACGTGGCGCGGCGCTGCGCGTACTGGCCGTCCACCAGCTGGTGCGGGGCGCGGGTATCGATCACCAGTAGCGCCAGGCCGTCGGCAGGCAGGTCGAAGGGGACCTGGGACACCGTGTTGTCTCGCGCGTCGAGCTCGAGGGCGTGACCCTCGGTGCAGCGCAGGGAGGCGGACTGGTCCAGACCGCCGGTGTTGGCGCCGGCCACCTTGTTCTCCGCCGCGCGGCAGATCTCCACCAGCTTGGCGCGGCCCTCGTCGCTGCCGGCCAGGCCGATCCCGGCCAGGTCGTCCAGCGCCACGGCCATGGCGCACTCGAGGGCGGCAGAGGAGGACAGGCCCGCCCCCAGCGGCACACAGGAGGTCAGCGCCACGTCGAATCCCTTGAGCGGGCCGTAACCTGCCTCCTCCAAGGCCCAGGCCACGCCCACCAGGTAGGCGGTCCAGCCCTTGACCTCGTGCTCGCTGCCCACCGGGCCAACCTCGTCCAGGTTGTGCTCCAGGTAGACGCCCTCGTCCTGCGGGGAGATCAGGCGCACCACGCGGTCCTCGCGCGGGGCGACAGCCACGAAGGCGCGGTGCGGCAGCGCGATCGGCAGGCAGATGCCGCCGTTGTAGTCCACGTGCTCACCGATCACGTTCACGCGGCCGGGGGCCGCCCACACCCCAACGGGCACCCCGCCAAAGGTCTGCTCAAAAAGGCCCGTTACCGCGGCAACACCCTCTTCGTCACTGAAAGCCTTGAGCCAAGTCAGTTCGCTCATCACTCCACCTCGTCCTTGTAAACCTCACGCAGGCGGTCTGCGATCTTCTCCGGGGCGGTGTCACTCACCCATGCCCACATGGAGCTCTCGGAGCCGGCCAGGTACTTCAGCTTGCCCGGGGAACGCAGGAAGGAGAAGTACTGCAGGTGCAGGCGCAGGTCCTCGCGGCCCTCGCCCACCGGGGCCTGGTGCCAGCCGGCGATGTAGTTGACCTCGATGGGAGAGCCGTCTGGGTTAACGAAGAAGCGGTTGCCGGCCTGCAACATCTTCAGGTAGATGGGAGCCAGGTCCGCCTTCTCGTCGTCCGTCAACTCGGCGAGGTCAGCGACCGTTCGCTTGGGAGCCAGGTGCATCTCCAGCGGCCAGCGGGAGGCCACCGGCACGTAGAGCACCCAGTGCTCGCTCTGCGCAATGATGCGGCGGCCGCTGCGCAGCTCGGCCGCTAGCACGTCGGCGTGCAGATTGCGGCCGGTGCGCTCGCGATAGGGCACCGCCTGGTCCAGCATGGAGCGGGTCTTGGGGGTGATGTAGGGGTAGGCGTAGATCTGGCCGTGCGGGTGGTGCAGAGTCACACCGATGTCGGCACCGTGGTTCTCGAAGCAGAAGACCTGCTTGATGCCCGGCAGGGCAGAGAGCTCGCGGGTGCGGTCCGCCCACGCCTCGATCACGGTGCGCATGCGCTTGACACCCACGCCGGCCAGGTTCTGCTCCAGGGTCGGGGAGAAGCAGATGACCTCGCAGCGCCCGGCAGCCGGGGCCGCCTGGAATAGCTCCTCGCCCTCGATAGCCTCCGGCTCGCTGCCCAGCGGAGTGGTGGGGGTGGCCATCAGCGACGGGAAGCGGTTCTCGAAGACCACCACGTCATAATCGGTGTCAGGAATCTCGCCGTCGCTGTACGCGGCGCCGGGGCGAGCCGGGGCGAGCGGGTTGGCGTCGGCCGGCGGCAGGAAGGTGCGATTCATGCGGTGCGTAGCCATCGGGATCCAGTCGCCGGTGAGCGGGTCACGCCTCATCTGCGGGGCAGCAACGGGGTTACCGTTAGCGTCGAGGAACCGGTTCCCCAGCGGACGCGGGTCGTCCAACCGGCGGGTCTTTTCACCGCTCACGTACTCCGGGTTGTCGTCAAAGTAGAAGAAGTCGCGCCCATCCGCGAGCTTGGTAGCGGTACGCCTTACAGCAGCCGTCGTCATTGAACAGTTCCCTTCGCTGGTTACGAGAACAAATTTAACTCAGCTCACTAACAATTCATGCCGCGTGCCCACCGCGTGCGCTAATCGAAAACACCGCCCGCCCCCTGGCAGCCCTTTTGTTGCCCGACGTTCCCGCCGCTCCCCCTCCCCCGTCGGCCGCCCCGCGCTGGGCGCCAGCCTGGACCGGGGCGGTTAGCGGGAACGTCGGCCACCACCCGACCCGCGCGAAACCGGGCCACAACACACTCATGGCGGCAAGCGGGAACGTCGGCCACCAAACGCCACGCTCGCCGCAAGCGTGCCCACGCGCCGGGCCGGTAGCCGGGCGACAAGAACACAT
>JAUMWR010000054.1 GCA_030529545.1 Buchananella hordeovulneris | reverse complement strand
TGGAGGAATCATCCGCGCCGCCACCATTGTTCGGCCCAGCCTGGGTCGGGGCGTAACCGGCGGGAGCAGTGACTTCAACCTTGTAGACAACGTTCTCCGGGAGTACCGGCAGGTTGTCAAAGGAATACAGGCCCTGGTCGTTCGTGGTCGTGGTGGTCAGCGTATTGCCGTTCACGTCAACCACAGGCTTACCGTCTGTGCGCTTGATGGTGAGCGTCACGTTTGGGATGGCCTTGTCCTTCGCTCCACCCTGCCGGCCGTCCTTGTCTCCGTCTTCCCACACGTAGTCTCCAACACGCACCTTCTTGAACTGGGCGGTGTTGGTGTAGGTGATCAGGGTGTCCTCTTGCTCCTTAATGGTGAAATCAACCGAAGCTGAGGAGTTGTCGTCCCCGTCGCCGATCTTCACCTTGGGGGTGTCGAGGACGACACCGCGCGGTACACCCCAAGTGGTGTCCTCAGTGATCTTGATCGTGGTGCCGGTGGGGAAGGGCTTGGTCGGGTCGTTCTCAGGCAGGTAGGTCTTGCGCTGGTCGATCGGAACCTCAAAGTAGAACGGGTTATCCGGAGCGGTCCAGCCGGCGGGAGCGGCGCCTGGCAGCGTCCAGTCAACCTTGAAACGCACGTTGCTACCGACGGGGAATGCGGCACGCGCCGGGCCTTCGAGCTGCTTACCGATGGTGAAAGTACCAAAGGCGGGGTCCATCTGGGCAGAGCCACCGGCCGTCACCTTGTAGGCGGCGTAGTTGGTGGACCAGAAGTTGGTGCCCAGCATGTTGATCTGGTTTGTGTAGATTCGGTTCTTGTCCGGCTTGCCATCCGGGGTGGTGAAGGTGGTGCGGTAAGACAAGCGGTAGGTCGCGTTGTCGTAGATCCTCGAGTTGCCCACCGGGCTCAAGTGGATATCTGCGTTGGTTCGGCTTGGGTCGATGTCAACAGAGAGATTGAACTTACCGAAGTCAGGGAACTGGTCGTTAGGGGCCGGGTAAGGGTGCGGCGAGAACTGGCATTGCGGCTGGCCGGTCGCGGGGTTGATACTCGCACCCAGGCAGGGCTCGGTCTTGTAAAACTTGCCGTGCCCCTCCATACCAATGACCTTGAATTCGAAGCCGCGGTTTGCCGCCAGCACCATGCCGTCGCCTACGTGGTCCCGGAAAGTGATCGTGGACGGGAAAGTATTGCTCTGGAAGTACCGCTTGAGGCGTTTGCCCTCGAAGTTGATGTGCCAGTCGATGTAATTGTTCGCCTCAAACACACCCCAGTTAGTCTTACCAGGCTCGGCCGGCTCATAGTTCAGGTTTGGCCCAATGGGCTGCCCGCCCGGGGTGGGCACTGAAATGGCAATCCCGTTCGCGTCGAAGGTGCCGGAGGTTAGAGTGCCCGACTCCTGTGCATGGGCTTGCAGCCACGCATCGCCTCGCAAGTTAGTGTTGCCCGCGTTGATCTCGTTCTGCAGACCGTCGGTAAAGGTGCAAACGACCTTCGGGGCGTTCCAGTCCTTGACCGGGGTGCAGGTGCCGATGACGTTGCCGCTGGCTCCGCCAATCTTCAGGTCAAACGCCGCGATGTCCACCGGGATATAAAGCGGATGCGCCGGGGCGGGTTCGCTCACGATCGGCAAGCCAAGCACGAAGGACTGGCCCGGTTGGGGGTTAGCCCCAACGGCACTCCACTTCCACTCAATCTTCACTAGCGACCATGTGTATACCGGAGCCCCAGGGCGGACGGACTCAACCTTGATGTCGGTGATCTTGACGTTTGGGTTGATGTTGGTCGGACTAGGGCCTGCCCAGGCACTTCCGGTTACTGCGGACACAACGGCCACAGCAAGTACAGCTAGCGCCGCAATCAGCCCGGCTAATCGGGATTTCAAACCCAGCATGAGTTCTCCTTCCAAAATGGGAGACGCTGCGATGCGTCAGGGGGTAGGAGCGTTGGAGCCAAGATGCCTTGGCTCCAACATGGTGTGGGAACGTGTTTCGCTTCCCCGGGGCGGGGAGACGCTGGACATCCGTGACGCGCGGTTTCACACGATCGGGAATTGCCAGAAATTAGCTAGGCATTCAGGTTAGCGAGAAACGCCCTCTTTTGCTTCGCCTATTTGTGATCCCGCCCACTTCGCCCTTGTTTAGCCTTGACAAAATCGTTCCAATTCCACCGCGCGAACTAAACATAAGCTCTCGAACGTGACTCACCGCACATCTAGAACGGAGTTATATAGTGACGTCGGCCACCCTGGTGATTCAACGCTCAACCACTTGGGGCTATCGGGAATCCCCTTCACCTGGCTTGTTTCGGGGACAGAATTCAGCACAGCCAATCTCCCGTATGCAGCCCTGAAGCCGCCAAAGGCGTCGACCCAACCCGCCCCCTCCCCTTGCTCCAGGAGCACGGGCCAGAAACGGTTGCAGCCAGCCCAAAATCACGCGGGCCTTACCTGAAAGGCAGCGAAACCCAGCTTCCCAATGGCCTCCACCAGGGCCTCCCACTCCAGCTGCCACCCTGCGGCATCCCACCTGGCAGCGCCCTGCACAAACTCGGCAGCGGCCCCGCGCGTGCGGGCCTCCTGCAATGCGAAAGTGTGCGCCCCCGCACGGCGGGCGCGCCGGGCTACCTCTACCGCCTGTTCGGCGGCCACCGAGCCCGGAAAGACCGTGGTACGCACTTCTAGCTCCACCCCGGCAGCCAGCACCAGCTCCAGGCATTCCCACGGCGCGCTGCCCCGGGCACCTCGGCCGGCAATCTGCCCGTACCCCTCCGGAAGCGCCTTCAGGTCCAAGCCCACCCAGTCCAACAGCGGCAGCGCCGCCCGCAGCCGCGCGGGGTAGGCCCCGGCGGTGTGCAGTCCGGTGGCGAACCCGAGCTCTCGTACGCGGGACAATGCCGGCAGCAATGCCGCCTGGCGAGTGGCCTCGCCGCCGGAGAAGACCACGCCGTCCAGCAGGCCGTGGCGGCGGGCCAGCAGCTGCTCGACTTCGTCCCACTCCACTTGCCCGGCCACGCGTGGGTCGATGATCTCCACGTTCTGGCAATACACGCACTTCCACGGGCAGCCCTGCAGGTAGAGGGTGGCGCACAGCTTGCCGGGCCAGTCCGTGGAGGTCATCGGCACCAGCCCCGCGATCTGCAGGTCCTGCGCGCGCGGCGCCACGATCGCGCGCGCCGCCTCACCGCTGCGCACTTCGCCGTGCCCCCTTTTCTCTGCCGACATGGTGGCCGACGTTGCCCTCCGGCCGCGCGGCAACGTCGGCCACCCTCAGCACCGGCCCGGACGAGCGGCCAGCGCTATCCGGGCGGCCGCCCAGCAGCGTCGGCCATCCAAAGTAAGCACGCACCGGCCGCGCGGACAGGGGCCGGCCACGGTGCCGCGCTGTCTCGCCACCAGTCAGCTCGCTGCGCCCGCCCGGCCAGGGACGGGCCCCCGGACGGTCGGCGCAGGTCCCCACCCGTCCGGGGCGGGCGCGCTGCACTTCGACCGCCTAGCGCGCGGCGCGCACGATCGGCCCGTGCCCGGCAGCGGCGGCCTCGGTGAACATGACGCGGTCGTTGTACTCGCCCTTCTTGCCGTTGTTGAAGCTCTTGACCGGGCGGAAGTAGCCCATCACACGCGTCCACACTTCGCACTCCATCGGCTCGCTGCCCGGACGCTGCGCGGCGCAACGCTCGCACGTAAAGTGCTCGCCCGCCAGGTAGCCGTGCACCGGGCAGATGGAGAAGGTGGGCGTGATCGTGATGTAGGGCAGCCGGAAGTTCTCCAGGGAGCGACGCACCAACGCCTTGCACGCCTCCACAGAGGACACGCGCTCATTCATGTAGAGGTGCAAGACCGTGCCGCCCGTGTACTTGGACTGCAACTCCTCCTGGCGCTCCAGCGCTTCGAACGGGTCATCGGTGAAGCCCACCGGCAGCTGGGAAGAGTTCGTGTAGTAGGGCTGCTCGGGGGTGCCGGCCTGGATGATGTCCACAAACCGCTTGCCGTCCTCGCGCGCAAACCGGTACGTAGTGCCCTCCGCCGGGGTGGCCTCCAGGTTGTAGAGGTGGCCCGTGGCCTCCTGCGCCTCCACCATGCGCTGGCGCAGGTGGTCCAAGACGCGCACCACCAGGGCGTGCCCGCGCGGGTCGGTGATGTCGTACTCATCGCCGCTGAAGTTGCGCACCATCTCGTTCATGCCGTTCACACCCAGGGTGGAGAAGTGGTTCTCCAGTGTGCCCAGGTAGCGCTTAGTGAACGGGAAGAGCCCGCCGTCGATGTGGTACTGGATGACCTCCCGCTTGCGCTCCAGCGTCCCCACGGCCAGCTCGATCAACTGGTCCAGGCGAGCCAGCAACGCGGCCTCGTCCCCCGGGAACAGGTAGCCCAGGCGCGCGCAGTTGACCGTCACCACTCCCACCGAACCGGTCTGCTCTGCGGAGCCGAACAGGCCGTTGCCGCGCTTAAGGAGCTCGCGCAGGTCCAGTTGCAGACGGCAGCACATGGAGCGGATCATGCCCGGGTCCAGCTCGGAGTTGATGAAGTTCTGGAAGTAGGGCAGGCCGTACTTGGCCGTCATTTCAAAGAGGCGGTCGGCCTCCTCGCTCTCCCAGTTGAAGTCACGGGTCATGTTGTAGGTGGGGATGGGGAAGGTGAACACGCGTCCCTCGGCGTCTCCGGCGGTCATCACCTCCATGTAGGCGCGGTTGATCATCGCCATTTCCTTGGCCAGGTCCCCGTAGGTGAAGTCGCACAGCTCTCCGCCAATGAGCGGAACCTCGTCGCGCAGGTCCGCCGGGCAGGTCAGGTCAAAGGTGAGGTTGGTAAACGGGGTCTGGGTGCCCCAGCGGGAGGGGACGTTGAGGTTGTAGATGAGCTCCTGCATGCACTGGTAGACCTGCTCGTAGCTCATGTTGTCCAGGCGCACGAAGGGGGCCATGTAGGTGTCGAAGCTGGAGAATGCCTGCGCGCCGGCCCACTCGTTTTGCAGCGTCCCGAGGAAGTTGACGATCTGCCCCACGGCACTGGTGAAGTGCTTGGCGGGGCCGGAGGCGATCGCGCCGGGCACGCCGTTGAAGCCCTGCTGCAGGAGGGACTTCAGGGACCAGCCCGCGCAGTAGCCAGCAAACATGTCCAGGTCGTGAATGTGGATGTCGCCGTCGCGGTGGGCCTGCCCAGCGGCGGGGCTGTAGACGCGGGAGAGCCAGTAGTTGGCGATCATCTTGCCCTGCGTGTTGAGCATCATCCCGCCCAGGGAGTAGCCCTGGTTGGCGTTTGCGTTCACGCGCCAGTCCGAGCGCGCCAGGTACTCCTCGACGGTGGAGATGGCGTCTACCTCCACGCGCTCTGCAGCTCCCCGCGCCGGTGCGTGCAGTTGCTTGTGGCCGACGTTGCCCACGCGCCGTTCCTGCGCCCGTTGCTGCTTTAGCGTGGCGGCGCCCGCAGCGGGGGCGGCGTTTTCGTTGGGGCGGAGAGTTTCTTGGGGGGCGGTGGGGGCGGGCATGGTGGTTCTCCCGGTCTCGATTGACTATGCCTAGTATGCGGCAAGTTCAAACCTACTTCCGACCACAAGATGTAGTGCGTGCGACACGCCCAGACCCCTAGATGTTGTGATCGCCTTTAGCGAGCGGGCGGGACTCAGGTCCCAGGAATGTAGGTCGCCTATTGGGGTGACGGGATGGCCGACGGGATAAAACGGGGCGGATTTAGGCCCCCAGGCGGCGGGCGGCGAGCAGCGTGGAGGCCACCGCCCCCAGGGCCACGCTGGCGTAGAGGCTGAGGAACATCAGGGCCACGAAAACGTCGCCAAAGCCCAGGCTGGAATGGGAGAGGTCCCCCTGCATGAACTCAAGGAAGCCGTCCTGCCAGAAAAGCCAGGTGGCGCACGCGGAGAGCACCGCCACCGGGGCACTGATCCCGGCGCCAACCCACAAAACACCCTCGGCCCGCAGCAGGCGCGGGTCGGGCTCCATCGCCGCAGCCGCCGGGGCGGCCACCCCGCCCCGCTCCAACCGCATCAAGCGGCGCAGGCTCACCCCGCGCAGCAGCGCCATGCTCGCCAACACGGCGACCACCGCCACGCACACCGCACCCAGCACGTCGGAGGAGCGGTGCCACAGCATCGCCATGAGCGCCGCACCGTTCACCAGCGGCAGCGCCACCGCCACGGGCACCAGGTACACGCGCCAGTTCCTGGGGGCAGAAATCAGCGCCACCAGGCAGATCACCGTGATCGCGGTGCCGTGCCCGGAGGGGAAGGAGTTAGGCAGCGCCCAACCCGCGCCCAGGTCCGGGCGCGACAGCAGCAGGTACTTGGCCACCTGGGAGAAACCCATCGCCCCACCCACTGCCGCCACACTGCCGAGCGCCAGCCAGGGGCGCCGGCGCAGCAGGCCCAGCACAGCCCCCGCCCCCATCGCCACCAGCAGCAGCTCAAAGGCACGGGCGTTCAGCGCGTTGCCCAAGGTTTCTAGGAGCGGCAGGGAGGCAGCGTCGTACATCGCCACCGCGTCAACCGCCTGCCCCCAAGTGGTGCGCACGAACACGAAGTGGAGGGCAAAGAACACCGCCAGCCAACCAATGGCAAGGAGGATGAGCGGAACGTCGGCCCGCAAAGAGCCGGACGCGGGCGGGCTCTGCTCGCCGGGTGGCAGCCCCACCGGGCGACGCACGGCAGAAGCGCCCAAGCCGTCCGGGCGCACCCTCGCCGGGCGGGCAGCGTCCAAACGCTCTTCCCGCGTTGCCCCCACCGGCTGCCGCGGCGGGCGGCCGGGCGCGTTGGGGAAGGGGGCGTGAGGCTGATGCACGTTTCCACGATACGTGCCCGCCGCGAAAGTCTCGCGCCGAGCAAGGCGAAAGTACCAATTGTCAGACCCGAGCGGCACACTAGGGACGTGCCCGCCTCCCCCAGCTCCGCTCCCGCCCAGCCGTCGGCATTGCCCGGCGATTCGGCGCTGCTCGGCGATTCGGCGCAGCCGCAGGTGATCGACAAGCTGTTGTCGTTCCTGGGGTCGGCCGGCAGCCGCGACGAGCGTCTGGTGCACCTGCACAGCACCGCCGCGCGGCCCGAGCGCACCGCGCCCTGGCCGCAGTGGGCCAACCCTCGCGTGGTGGCCGGCTACCGGCGCCTGGGGGTGGAGCTGCCCTGGCAGCACCAGGTGGAGGCCGCCACGGCCCTGTACTCCGGGCACCACACCGTGCTCTCCACCGGAACCGGCTCTGGGAAGTCGCTCCCCGCCTGGCTGCCCGTGCTCAGCGCGCTGGCCGACGCCCAGGACGCCGCCATGTCCACCAACTCCATCGCCGCCCTGCGTCAGCGCCCCACCGCCCTCTACCTGGCCCCCACCAAGGCCTTGGCGGCAGATCAGGCTGCCGCGCTGGGGCGCGTGGTGGCGGCCGCCGGCCTGGACGCGCAGGTGGCCACCGCCGACGGGGACGCCGACCGCGCCCAGAAGCTGTGGGCGCGCGGCAACGCCGACGTGCTCCTGACCAACCCCGACTTCCTGCACCACGCGCTGCTGCCGCGCCACCAGGGCTGGACCCGCCTGCTGCGCGGGCTGGAGACGGTGATCGTGGACGAGTGCCACACCTACCGGGGCGTCTTTGGGGCGCACGTGGCGCTCGTTTTGCGCCGCCTGCTGCGCTTGGCGCGCCTGGCCGGGGCCAATCCTCGGGTCTTGTGCGCCTCCGCCACCGCCGCCGATCCCGCCGTGGCGGCCGCGCGCTTAATTGGGGTGGAGCCCACCCAGGTGGTTGTGGTAGACGACGACGCCTCCCCGCGCGGCCCCCAATTGTTGGCGCTCTGGCAGCCGGCCTACGTGAAGATGCCGCCGGCCGGGGCCGGTGCACCTGCCGGCGGGGTGCAGCCTGCGAACGGAGATGGGCAGGGGAACGAACAGGAGAGCCAGCCGGTCAGGCGGGCGGAGGAGGCGAGGCAGGCGCAGGGGCAAGGTGAGTCCGCGCCGGCGGGGGCTGCCGGGCGTGCCGAGGCCGCTGGTGAGAGCGGCGCCGGCGGGCAGGAGGTGGCGCAGCGGCCGCGCATCTCGGCCTCTGCGGAGGCCGCGTGGCTGGCGGCGCGCTTTGCCGCGTTGGACGCCCAGTGCCTGGTGTTTGCCCGCTCCCGTGCGGGAGTGGAGGGCATCGCGGAGCACGTCCGCCACCAGTTGACGCGCGGCGGGGCCTCGCAGTTGGCGGAGGGCGTGGCGGCCTACCGGGGCGGCTACCTGCCGGAGGAACGTCGGGCGCTAGAGGCGGACCTGCGCGCGCGCAAGCTGCGACTGCTGGTGACCACCAGTGCACTGGAGCTGGGGATCGATGTCTCCGGGCTGGACGCGGTCATCACCGCTGGGTGGCCCGGATCGCGGGCCTCCATCCAGCAGCAGGCCGGGCGCGCCGGCCGGGCCGGCGCGCCCGGGCTCGCGGTATTCGTGGCCTCCGCCAACCCGCTGGACCAGTACCTGCTGCACCACCCGGAGTTTGTGTTGGGGCAGCCCGAGGCCACCACTTTCGACCCCACCAACCCGCACGTTTTGCGCCCGCACCTGTGCGCTGCGGCGGCCGAGTCTCCCCTGCAGGCCGAGGACCTGGACCTCTTTGGCCTCACCGGCTGGGAGCTGGTGGAACAGCTCGGGGTGGAGGGGCTGCTGCGGCAGCGGCCCACCGGCTGGTACTGGAACGCGGCCATCGCTCACCCGGCCCACGAGCTGACCACGCTGCGCGGGGAAATGGACCAGTTGCATGTGGTGGACAAGGACACCGGGGCGGTGATCGCACTGATCGAGGGCGGGGCGCGCGCTGATTCCACCGTGCACCCCGGCGCTCTCTACGTGCACCAGGGGCGTCTGTACGGTGTGCTGGAGCTGCGCGACGACACCGTGGTGGTCACCCCGCGCCGCGAGCCCGGCTACCGCACCCGGGCATCCTCCACGTCGCTGGTAGCCCCGCTCGAACTGCTCGACACCACCGCGGCGTCCGCTGGCGACTGGAGTAGGGCCGCCGACTCGCGCTGCGAGTGGAACTTCGGCTACGTCGAGGTCACCGGGCGCGTGACCGGGTACGACCGGCTTAGCGCCACCGACGCGATGGTGCTCTCCCACCACAACCTGGACATGCCCGAGCGCCCCCTCTCCACCCAGGGTGTGTGGTGGACCATGCCCACTGCGGTCTGGCAGGAGGCCGGGCTGACCTGGGAGGAGCTGCCCGGCGCCCTCCATGCCGCCGAGCACGCGCAGATCGCGATGCTGCCCCTGCTGGCCAACTGCGACCGCTGGGACCTGGGCGGGCTCTCCACCCGCCTTCACCCGGAGACGCAGAGCGCCACGGTGTTCGTCTACGACTCCCTGGACGGGGGCGCGGGCTTCGCCCGCCACGCCTACCACCACCGTCAGGAGTGGGTGGAGGCCACCCTCGATCTGATCGAGCAGTGCCCCTGCGCCGCCGGCTGCCCCATGTGCGTCCAGTCCCCCAAGTGCGGCAACGGCAACGAGCCGCTCTCCAAGACAGGGGCGGTGCGGGTACTGCGCGCCCTGCTCGCCTAGTCTCGGGGCATGTGCTCCAAGCAGTACCTGCTCCACGTAACCGACGTCGCGCGCTGGCCCGCCGCCCTGAGCAACCTGGGCAACCTGGTTACGCTCGGGGAGGGCGAGCAGGTGGTGGTGCTGGTCAACGGCACCGCCATCTACGCGCTGCAGGGCGAAAACGACTGGACGCAGGCGATGCACCAGGCGGTCGAGGGCGGGGTAACCATCTACGCCTGCCAGCGGGCGCTCACCAACCACTCGTTCAGCCTCGACTTGCTACCGACCTGGCTGGAGCTGGTCCCGGCGGCCCTACCGGCTGAGCGCCAGTTCCAGGCCGAGGGCCCCTGGCCTACATCAAGCCGTAGCGCCAGGGAACCTCGCGCCGCCTAGCAGTGCCGCTCTTCCAAGTATTTCGCCGCATATGCAGCGATACGACGGTCCTCGCCGGGCTCCCTAGGCGCTAGTCGCTCCGCCCATGGCCGCCCAGGATGGAGGGTGTCCCACTGCGGCACCGAGCCCTTGTAGCGGCCCCTGCCAGGGTCATGGTTTCCGAAGCCGTCTACTGCGGCGTTCCAGACGGGCCGGGCACTGCGGATCAGCGTTGACTCCCCGAGGGGAATCCAGATCTCGTCCACCACAATCCAGCGGACCATGAAGTCCTCTATGTTCAGGTTGGTTACTGCCTCGATGCTCTTGGCATGCTCCCTCAACCTGCTCCACAGGGCAGTGTTCGTGGAGGCTTGTCCCGAGTTCAGGCCCTGCCTTCCTCCCTTGGGCACGGCCTTGCCCACATAGATGGGCAGTCCCCAGCGTCCGTCCTGGTTCTCGCGTTTCACCACCCTGTACGCCGGGAAGTCGCCGGTGTAGTAGATCGCATAGACGCCCGCCCCGTAAAAGCGCGGGATTCCCTGCAAGGGAACGGGCGTGGTCTGCATCAACTTCCTCACCACGGATTCCGCCAAAGAATCCATCGCCAACGGGTTGAATGGCTCGTCGTTCATGAAACCGCCCGCAAGTGCTTTCGCGCAGACACCGCCTGCTTAGTTTTATTCCGCGCATCGGCTAGGTTCAGGTGCTCACGAACAGAAAGTGCGACATCCTCAGCTAGCTTTACTGGAACGGCATTGCCCAGCTGCCGCATGGCTTCGCTCCAGGGTCCGTGCAGTGAATAAGTATCGGGGAACGTTTGCAAGCGCGCTGCCTCCCTGACGGTGAAGTAACGGACGGAGCCGTCCACCCGCCGCAGCATGTTCTCGCCACCTGGCACCCCATGCACACCGGCCTTCAGGGCTTTAGCGGGGGCGTCGATGTAGGAGCCCGTGTGACCAGGGTAGGAGCGAGCTCCGGGTTGTATGACGTGGTTAAGAACGAACTTGCTACCCGGGCGCGGAAGATCATAGGTGGCGTCGCGTACGGTCCGCCAGGGCTTCATCTCCGCATCGCTCTCGGTACGCCTGGCTCGAATAATCCTGCGTTTGTCCTTCGCGACCTGGTGGCGTTCCCAGTAAGAACCGTCCTCTTGCGCGGCGCGCAATGCTCCGGCGGAGTGTGTCGGGGGAGGGAAGGACCACTCTGCGTCAATGTCAGATCTGAACCCGACAAAGAAAACGCGCCACCGCTGCTGGGGTACGCCGTAGTCGGCAGCGTTCACAAGAGTGGGCAGGACGTTGTACTGGAGATCGTCGCGCACGCTCGTGTGCTCGGCCTGCAGCCTGGCATAGTGGTCTCCCCAGCTCTCACCTACCCGTGAAACCAGCTCGGGGTGAGCCAGCCGCAACTGAATGTAAGAGAAGTAATCCGCGAAGGCAGGGCGCAGCAGACCGCGGACGTTTTCGATGATGAAGGCACGGGGCCGCAGCTGCCTGATTACCTCTGCAGTAACCGGGAACATGTCCCGCTCATCATCAGCGGCTCTTCCCCTCCCGCCAGCGCTGAAAGGTTGGCACGGCGGACCACCCGAAACAAGATCAATACCAGCGGGAACGCTGGACCAATCGATGTTCCGGACATCATCCTCCACGACGGTTGCTCCAGCCACCAGCGGATGCCCGAGCCGTTTGTTCTCCCGGACGGTGTCACAAGCCCACTTGTCCCACTCAGCAACTACTTCCGTACTGAACCCAGCCAGGTGTGTGCCAAGGGCAAGCCCCCCGCCGCCCGCAAATAACTCGACACTGCGCACTTTTGCAACCCTACCGATCTTGTCAATTCATTCCGGGCAGAAGGCCCTGGCCTGAAAGGCGGCATCCGCCTGGAGATATATGACCTCCTGGCACCAACATTTGGTGCCCTGCAGCCAACAGACATCCCGTCCCAAGCCTCTTCTGTTCCCCCCGCGCCGCTCAACGCTCCACCGGGCCCGCCCGGGCCCTGGCAGCCACCTCCCCCAGCAGCGCGAAGGGAGCGGCAGGGGCGGCGGTGACCGTGAGCAGAACGTCCACCCCCATAACCTGGCAGGAGGAGAGAGCCGTGCCGTTCTTGGTGGCCACCGTGGCCGCGAGCGCGCACGGCTCTCCCCCGCCGCTGTGGAGGGCGGTGGCGGCGGCCACTGCGGCAAGGTCTGCCGCCGTGGCCGCCCGCGCCGAGGCCAGGGTCAGCGCCCCTTGCCCCAGGCCCACCACCCACACTCCCAGCAGAAGGGCTAGGGCAGCCACCATTGCTGGCGTAGCGCTTCCTCCCTCATCGCCCAGCTCGTGGCGCTGACCTCTGCCCCTATCCAACGGGCGGGTGCCAGTGCGGGCGCACTCACCGTAACCATCACCCACTCGCCTTGCTCCACCACCTGCGCGGTGGACCCCGGGGCGGCGCGTTGGGCCGCCACCTGGGCCTGCGCCGGGGTGGCGCCGGTGGCGCAGAGCCGGGCGGCTACCCGGGCGGCATCCGTGACCCGCAGGTGAGCGGAGGCAAGCGCGAACGAGGACAGGCTCATCACCAGCACGGCCGCCAGGGCGACGAATCCGAACGCGAACTCTGCGGTGACCGAGCCCGCCTCCGCCCAGGCTGCCCGCTGCGCCTGGCTTGCGGTGCGCGCCACCGGCCTGGCGGGGTCTCTCTCCCATCCCATACGCCTAGGAGATGCTCAGGGCTTGCTTGATGATCGCCAGCAGGGCCTCGCGTAGCTCGCCGGAGCGCATCAGCGCCAGGAGCAGGCTGCCGAACGCCGCCGCAGCCAGCGTGACGATCGCGTACTCGGCGGTGGCCATTCCCTCCTCCTGCTCCAACCGGTTGCGCCACCTCATTAGCGTGTTCATTTCTCTCTCCTTCGCCTTGGGCTTAGTGCGGTTTCTTCCGCGCTCCCAACGCTTCCAAGGCACCCCCGGGCGGCAAAAGCCGAGGGCAGGAGGGCAGCCGGGGGCGGGTTTTCCCCACCTCCACCGCCC
>JAUMWR010000003.1:61847-64845 GCA_030529545.1 Buchananella hordeovulneris | reverse complement strand
CCCTCAGCACCCCACCAGCCACCCGCGCCCAACGCCCAAACCGCCCTCAGCACCCCACCAGCCGCCCGCTCCCCCTCGCGGGTGACGGTTTGACAACGGAGAGTGGATCTACAAGGACGGACCGCCTCCCGCTCTCCCGCGCGGGTGACGGGCACCATAGCCGCCGGGCCCCGCTTGGCCTGGGAGGTGGCGCGGGGGGCGTGGGAGAATTGCGCCCATGACTAGCCAGAGCGACAGCACTTCCCTGCCCCCCGCACAGGCACCGGACAAGGTGAGCACCGACGGCCTTGAGGCTCGTTGGGGTGCCGCGTGGGCCGAGCAGGGCACTTACGCCTTTGACCGCAGCGCCACCCGTGAGCAGGTGTTCTCCATTGACACCCCGCCGCCGACGGTTTCTGGCTCGCTGCACGTGGGTCACGTGTTCAGCTACACGCACACGGATGTTTTGGCGCGTTACCAGCGCATGATCGGCAAGCAGGTGTTCTACCCGATGGGTTGGGACGACAACGGTCTGCCCACCGAGCGCCGCGTGCAGAACTACTACGGCGTGCGTTGTGACCCGTCGCTTCCGTACGTGGAGGATTTTGTTCCTCCGCACGAGGGTGGCGAGGGCAAGTCGATTAAGGCTGCTGACCAGAAGCCGATTTCGCGCCGTAACTTCATTGAGCTGTGTGAGCGTCTGACTGAGGAAGACGAGAAGCAGTTCGAGGCGCTGTGGCGTTACCTGGGCCTGTCGGTTGACTGGAGCCAGCACTACCAGACCATCGGCGCTAAGGCGCAGAAGGTGGCGCAGGCTGCTTTCCTGCGCAACCTGGAGCGCGGTGAGGCTTACCAGGCGCAGGCCCCGGGCCTGTGGGACGTCACGTTCCGCACGGCTGTGGCCCAGGCTGAGCTGGAGGCCCGCGAGTACCCGGGTCACTACCACAAGCTGGCTTTCCACCGCACTGGCGTTGCGGCTGACGCCCCGGCTGAGGAGCGCGACGTGGTCATCGAGACCACCCGACCGGAGCTGTTGGGCGCGTGTGTGGCGCTGATTGCGCACCCGGATGACGAGCGCTACCAGCACCTCTTTGGCACGACGGTCACCTCTCCGCTGTTTGACGTGGAGGTGCCGGTGCTGGCCCACCCGGCCGCCGAGATGGACAAGGGCGCCGGTATCGCCATGTGCTGTACGTTCGGTGACTTGACCGACGTTCAGTGGTGGCGCGAGCTGGACCTGCCGATCCGTTCGATTATTGGCCACGACGGCCGTATTACTGGCGAGCAGGAGTGGATTACTTCTGAGCGTGGCCGCGCGTTGGCTGACCAGATTACGGGGATGACGACGTTCAGCGCCCGCAAGACTGTTGTTGAGGCCGCCTCTGCTTCCGGCGAGATGCTGGGCGAGCCGGTCGCGACTGTGCGTAACACGAACTTCTTTGAGAAGGGCGACAAGCCGCTGGAGATCGTTACCTCTCGCCAGTGGTACATCCGCAACGGTGGCCGCGAGTTTGCGCGCACCGAGGGTGGCCCGCAGCTGCGCCAGGAGCTGCTGGACCGCGCCAGCGATTTGGCTTTCCACCCAGACTTCATGAAGGTTCGTTACGAGAACTGGGTGGGTGGCCTGAACTCTGACTGGCTGATTTCCCGCCAGCGTTTCTTTGGTGTGCCGATCCCGGTTTGGTACCGCGTGGATGAGAACGGCGAGCCGAACTACGAGGACGTGATCACTCCGGCGCTGGAGGCGCTGCCGGTTGACCCGTCGATCGACGTTCCCGCCGGTTTCACCGAGGAGCAGCGTGGCAAGGCTGGTGGTTTTGTGGGCGAGGTGGACATCATGGACACCTGGGCCACCTCCTCTCTGACTCCGCAGATTGCTTGCGGCTGGCTGACTGACGAGGACCTGTTTGCGCGCACCTTCCCGATGGACGTGCGCCCGCAGGGCCAGGACATCATCCGTACCTGGCTGTTCTCGACGATGGTTCGCTCTCACCTGGAGTTCGACTGCTCTCCGTGGAAGAACGCCGCTATCTCCGGCTGGATCCTGGACCCGGACCGCAAGAAGATGAGCAAGTCCAAGGGCAACGTCGTTACCCCGATGGGTCTGCTGGAGCAGTACGGCTCTGACGCGGTGCGCTACTGGGCGGCTTCTGCCCGCCTGGGCACGGACGCCGCTTTCGACGAGGGCCAGATGAAGGTGGGCCGTCGCCTGGCGATCAAGCTGCTGAACGCCTCCAAGTTCGCCCTGACGATGGGTGGGGACGCGGGCCTGAGCCTGGACCTGACCAACGTGACCGAGCCGATCGATGCCTCGATCCTGGCTACGCTGCGTGGCGTGGTGGCTGAGGCCACCGCTGCGTTTGAGCGCTACGACCACACTCGCGCGCTGGAGCTGACGGAGACGTTCTTCTGGACGTTCTGCGACGATTACCTGGAGCTGGTCAAGGAGCGCGCTTACGGCGAGCAGGATGCCACCGAGGTGAGCGCCGGCGCCGTTTCCGCGCGCACCACGCTGGCCGTTGTGGTGGACACGGTGCTGCGTCTGCTGGCCCCGGTGCTGCCGTACGCCACCGAGGAGGTGTGGTCTTGGTACCGCACCGGGTCCGTGCACCAGGCTTCTTGGCCGGTGGCCGACGCTCTTGGCGGCGTGGACGGAGACGTTGCGCTGCTTCCGGCCGCCGGGCAGGCTTTGGCGGCGCTGCGTAAGGTCAAGAGTGAGGCCAAGGTTTCCCAGCGCACTCCGTACGCTCACGCCACCCTGGAGGTGCCGGCGGGCATGGGCGCGGCTGTTGAGGCGTGCCTGGCGGATCTGCGTGAGGCCGGGAAGCTGCGCGGCCAGCTGATCGTGGAGGAGAACGACGCCGCCGAGCGCGCCTCCGTGGTCGACTTCGAGCTGGAAGAGAGCCCGGCCAAGTAGGTTCGGCGCAAAAACGGCTCTGATTCAGGCGGGGGGGGTGGGGGGTGCCCCCAAAAACCCCCCCCCGGGGGGGGTGTGTGCTAGGCCCCCCCCCCCCCCCCC
>JAUMWR010000003.1:32693-61837 GCA_030529545.1 Buchananella hordeovulneris | reverse complement strand
GAGGAAGCCTCCAAACCGGCCGCCTGGTCTTGGTTGACGCACTGGACCTGCCCGCCTGCCGGTTGCTGGGAGAATTGGGGGCATGACTGACCTGACTGGCCAACTGCGTGAGTACTCCACCCCGATTCAGGTGGTGCCCACGGATGATGAGACGCTTGCCCGCCTGCTGGATCGAAGGGTGGAGCGCAATCCGGGCGCCACGATGGTGGAGCGCAAGAGCGACGTCGGCGGCCAATGGCAGAAAATCAGTGCGCAAGAATTCCGTCGGCAGGTGCGCGCGGTGGCCAAGGGCCTGATCGCCTCCGGTATTGCCCACGGCGAGTCGGTTGGCATCATGGCGGCCACCTCTTATGAGTGGAGCATCGTGGACGCGGCCACCTGGTATGCGGGCGCGGTGCTGGTGCCGGTTTATGAGACCTCCTCGGCTGAGCAGGTCGAGTGGATGGGACAGGACGCGGCGATCAAGCTGATGATCACCTCCGACGCGGGTACGGCAGCCGTGGTGGAGAAGGTGCGCCCCTCCATCCCGACGCTTACCGAGGTGCTAACCCTGAGCCAGGACGGGCTGGAGACGCTGGTTAAGCGTGGCGCGTCGGTGACGGACGAGGAGCTGGACGCGCGCACTGCGGCGGTCACCTTGAACGACGTCATGACGATCATCTACACCTCCGGCACCACGGGGCGCCCCAAGGGCGTGGTGCTCAAGCACCGCCAGTTCTCCACACTGGTGCAAAACGGCCTGCCGTGGCTGGCGGAGGTCATCAACACCCCCCAGACGCGCCTGCTGCTGTTCTTGCCGCTGGCCCACTCTTATGCGCGCCTGCTAAACGTGCTGAGCCTGCTGGGCCCCGGCGTGCTGGGCCACGCCCCCGGGCCGGCCACCCTGCTGGACGACCTGGCGGTGTTCGCGCCGTCCTACGTGCTGGCGGTGCCGCGTGTGTTCGAGAAGATCTACAACTCCGCCGACGCCAAGGCCGGTAGCGGCGTGAAGCTGAAGCTGTTCCGCTGGGCGGCGAAGGTGGCCATCACCTACTCACGGGCGCTGGACAAGCCGGGCGGACCCTCGCGCGCACTGAGGGCCCAGCACAGGCTGGCCAGCCGCCTGGTGCTCAACAAGCTAACCCGCCTGCTGGGCCCCAACGCCAAGTACGCGATCTCCGGTGGCGGCCCGCTGGGCGACCGCCTGGGCCACTTCTACCGCGGCATGGGTCTGTCCATCCTGGAGGGCTACGGCCTGACCGAGACCACCGCGCCCATCTCCGTCAACAGCCCGCAGCTCAACAAGCTGGGCACGGTGGGCCCGCCGGTGCCCGGCGCCGCCATCCGCATCGGGGAGAACGGCGAGATCTTTGTGAAGGGCGACCAGGTCTTCGAGTACTACCACAACAACCCGGAGGCCACCGCTGAGGTGATCGACGCCGACGGTTGGTTCAACACGGGCGACATCGGCCAGTTGGACTCCGACGGCTACCTGCGCATCACCGGCCGCGCCAAGGAACTGATCGTCACGGCGGGCGGCAAGAACGTCGCCCCGGCCGTGCTCGAGGACCGGCTGCGCGGCCACCCGCTGGTGAGCCAGGTGGTGGTGGTGGGCGACAACCGCCCGTTCATCGCGGCGCTGGTGACGCTGGACAAGGAGATGCTGCCGGGCTGGCTGACCAACCACGGCCTGCCGGGCATGGGCGTGGAGGAGGCCGCCAAGCACCCGAAGGTGCTGGAGGCCCTGGACCGCGCGGTGGAGCGCGCCAACAAGGCGGTTTCCCGGGCCGAGTCCATCCGCAAGATCACGGTCCTGACCACCGACTTCACGGAGGCCAACGGCCTGCTCACCCCGTCCCTGAAGGTGCGTCGCGCCATCGTGACCAAGCGTTTCGAGGCGGAGATCGAGGAGCTGTACGCGGGCGTTACCACGGGCCCGGCCGAGGGCTGAGCGGGCGTCGGCAGCGTCCTTTTATAGCTCGCGCTCACCGCGCGAGCGATAGACTCTGGCCCCGTATGGCTTTTCGGAAACTGGAGGACACATGAGCGCTAACTTCCCGCCTGGACCTGCGCAGGGTGGTCAGCAGGGACAGCCCGCGTACAACCAGCCGCCGCAGGGCTACGGTCAGCCCGGCTACGGGCAGAGTGGTTACGGGCAGCCTGGCCCGGCCCCCTACGGCGGCTACCAGGGCGCCCCGGTGCCCGGCGCGAAGTCCAAGGTGGCCGCGGGCGTCCTCGGCATCCTCCTGGGCGGTCTGGGTATCCACAACTTCTACCTCGGTCACACCGGGAAGGCGCTGGCTCAGCTGCTAATCTCGGTGCTCTCCTTTGGCATCCTGTCCTTCGTGTCCGTGATCTGGGGCGTGGTGGAGGGAATCCTCATCCTCACCTCGCAGCCCGGCACTGAGTGGCACCGGGATGCTAACGGCGTCGAGCTGCTGGACTAGCTCCGTCCGGTCCCAAGCCAGGGTGGGCCCGCGGAAAGCGGGCCCACCCTTCGCTCTGCTCGGCATCAGTGGCGCATACTCCACCCGCCCCGACCAAAGACGTCCGCGCGGGAGGTCCTGGCGCTGGCTCCGCACGGCCGCCGCCCACTTCGGCCCAGAGGCAAGCGCCCGCGCTACGGGTCGCGCCGCCAGGAAAGCACCGCCCACCCTCCCGCGAGGACGAGGCACGCGATGGTGGCCCAGGGCAAGGCGGCGGAAGAAGAAAACAGGCGGGCGGCAACGTCGTGCATCGGTAGGAGGCCCCGCCACTGCGGTCTGAACGCGTTCATAGCCACAGGCGCGATCCACAACGCCCCAAGCGTGAGCAGGGCGCCTCGCGGCAAGGAGCGGGTGGCGTCGGTGAGCAGGCCGGCCAGCGCAGCGCAGACCAGTAGGTAGAGCGCCAGCCGCAGTGCGAATCCGCGCCCAACCATGTGGCCGGCCAGGCGGGCTGCACTCCAGGCGGCCACGGCACTCCCGACTGACAGCAAGCCGGCCACCGCTCCGGTGCTCACCGCGCGGGCGGTGGTCAGGACGCGCCGGTCGGGGGTGGCCGCCAGGGTGGAGCGCAGCACTGGCCCAAACTCGGTGCCCAGGATCGTAGCGGTAGCCACCACCACGCAGGCGGGCAGGAGGGGAAGCAGGATGGGCAGCAGGGCGGCGGGCTCGGCGGGGGTGCTGCGGGAGTTGGCGGCGGCCACCCACCCCAGCAGGCCGGCCCAGAGGAGCGCACCTATGCCGGCGGCCCAGTTCAAGGGCAGCGTGGTCAACTTGATGAAGTTGGCGTGGAGGGCAGCTTTCATTCGTCGCCCCTCCACTCGCGTACCAGCCCGGCGGCCCACACCAACACCACCCACCCGACGTAAGCAGCGGTAGCCACGGCGGGCGAGGGCATGTTTGGTTCGGGGGTTAAGCGGATGATGGCGGTGCCGATGGCGTCTGGAAGGAACCAGGCGGGGGCGAAGCGCTTGGCCACCAGGTAGCCGACGGAGATGACGGTGGAGTTGGCGACCATCCACACGGTGGGGATGAGGCTGTTGCGCAGCAACAGGGTCAGGCCGGCACAGAACTGAGCGGTGAGTAGCCCGTAGAGGAAGATAGCGGCCACGGTGCGCGGCTCTACGCTCTCTATGAAAACGTGATGAATCGCCGCGCTGGCTGCCAACGCCCCACCCAGGGCTGCGGCCAGGACCGCCGCGCTCAGGGTCAGGGTGACCACGAACTTGGCGGCCAGCCAGCTCGCCACCTGTGGGGCGGCGCTGCGGGTGGCGATGGACTGGCGCCCTCCCCCGGCCTCAGCGGGCATGGGCTGCCACTCCTGCCCCATGATGGTGGAGGCGATGAAGGCCACCGCAGCCACCGCGATGATCGTCTCCTCCAACTGCCCCACACCGGAAAGGTCGCCACTGGCAACCAGAGTCCGGGCGTTTAGGGCGGCCAGCGCGGGGGCGGCCAGCGCCCCGGCCAGAGCGGCCACCCACACCGAGCGTAGCCCGCCCGCCTTCAGGATTTCCGCGTGCAGATGCTTCATCACTGCTCTCCGCCCACTAGGGAGAAGTAGGCGCTCTCCAAGCTGGCGTGGCCGCGTGTCAGGTCCGCAGCGGTGCCCGCAGCCAGGATGCGGCCGTGGTCGATCACCACGATGTCGTCGGCCACAACAGCCAGTTCGCTGATGACGTGGCTGGAGAGCAGTACGGTCCCGCCGCCATCTGCGTGGGAGCGGATGGTGGCCCGCAGCCAAGCGATGCCCTCGGGATCTAGACCGTTGAGCGGCTCGTCCAGTACTAGCGTCCGCGGGGAGCCCAGGAGGGCGGCGGCCAGCCCCAGGCGTTGGGCCATGCCCAGGCTGAACTGCCCGGCGGGACGGCGTGCGTGCTTGGTGAGCTCCACGGTGGCGAGCACGCGGTCCACCTCTGCGTGCGGGATCTGGTTGCTGGCGGCCAGCCACCGCAGGTGGGAGCGGGCGCTGCGGGCGGGGTGGGCGCTGGCGCCTCCCAGGCTGGAGCCCACAGTGCGCAAGGGGTTCTTCAGTTTGGCGTAGGGATACCCGTCTATGAGCGCGGCGCCGCCGGTGGCCTTGTCCATGCCGAGCAAGATGCGCATGGCCGAGGATTTGCCTGCCCCGTTCTTCCCTAGAAACCCGGTGATACGTCCGGGGGCGGCGGTGAAGCTAACCGCGCTGAGAATCTCTGTTCCTCCACGCTGCTTGCTGACGTTGTCGAAGGTGATCATGGGGGAAGTGTTGGGTGTGGTGAGGCGCGGGCGCATCGGACGGCGGGCATCGGACCGTGGTCCGATGCGGCAGGCCGGGCGGTGCTTCTAGGATTTGCCTGTGCCCGAGTCGCGTCCGCAGTCCTTTTGGTTTTCTCTCAGCGCCGCAACGCTTTTCGTGGTGGCCGCACTGGCTTCCCTCACGGGCGTGGACCCGTATTCGCCGGACGCGCTGTGGGTGCTCGGGGCCTGTGTGGTGGGGCTGGCAATCCTGGCGGCGTGGTTCGCGTGGCAGGCAGTACTGGTCAGAAGGCGGGCGGCGCGGGAGGTGGCGTCGGCGCAGGAGCGGGCGGCGGTGTTGCGGGAGCGCCTGTTGATTGCCAGCGAGTTGCACGACGTGCTTTCCCACGGCCTGGGTGCGATCACGTTGCGAGCGCGAGCGGGGACGATTGGTGTGGTGGACGACGTTGCCGCTGGCGTCCTGGATGAGATCGCCGCTTTGAGTAGTGCCGCCACTAGCGAGCTGCGCCGGCTGCTGCTGGTGTTGCGGAATCCGGAGGCAGCCAGCCCGCTGCGTCCCGCCGTGGGTATCGCGGATGTGGGCGAGCTGGCGGAGCAGATGCGCGCAGCCGGACTGGAGGTGGACGTAGCGGGCCTGGAGGTGCGCGCGGAGGCCGGGGCCGAGCTGCTGGTCTACCAGGTGGTGCGCGAGGCCCTGAAGAACGCGCTGAAGCACGCGGGTCCTACGGCGGTGCGGTGTCGGATCGAGAGCGACGGCGAGCTGGTGCACGTGGTAGTGGCGGACGACGGGCCGCGCTGCGGGCGAGCCGGGAGCGCCGGGACGGGTGTTCGTGTTGGCGATTGGCGCGGGACTGAAGGCGAATGCGGCGAAGGCGGCGAAGCTTATGGTGCCGCTGCCGGGGGCGATGCCGTGGGCAGCGGGCCGTGGGGTGCCGGGCCGGCGGCCGGCGGCGCAGGTGTCGGGCTGAGTGCTGACGGCGCCGCGGGTGGCGGGCCGGGAGTTGGCGCCGCCGGCGGCGGACGCCAGGCGGGTGGCGGCGCGGGTAATCGAGGTCAGGCGGGCAGCGGGCACGGCCTTGGTCTGTTGGCCCAGCTGGTGGCGGCAGCCGGGGGCGAGTTATGTTGCGGGCCAAGCGAGCACGGGTTCATGGTGGAGGCGGTGATCCCGGGTGGAGGAGTGCGCGGTTAGGGTGTTGATCGCTGACGATCAGCGTTTGGTGCGCGATAGCCTGGCGCACCTGCTGGGGGCGCAGGACGGCATCGAGGTGGTGGGGTTGGCCTCCGATGGGCGGGAAGCCGTTCAACTGTGCCGGGAGTTGGTGCCGGACGTGGCGTTGTTGGACATCCGTATGCCGGTGATGGATGGATTGGAAGCGACGCGACGGATCGTGGCGGATCCGGCGCTGGCGGGGGTGCGGGTGTGCGTGCTGACGATGTTCGAGCTGGACGACTACCCTTACGGTGCGCTGCGGGCCGGGGCGGCAGGTTTCCTGTTGAAGGACGCGCAGCCGGAGGAGTTGACGAGGGCAGTGCGCTGCTTGGCGCGTGGGGAACAGATCCTCTCCCCCAGCGTGCTGGCATCCGTAGTGCAGCGTGCCCTTGGGGCTCAGGCGGTGCAGGCTCCCCAGCCTCCGGGTTTGGGGGCGCCGCAAAACGCGCGCCACGGGCATCAGCAGGTTCCCCAGGGCGGGGCAGGTGGCGGGACCGGCACAGCCGCTCCCGCCACCCCAGCTTGGCTTGAGCGGCTCACGCCCCGGGAGAGGGAGGTCCTGGCCCTCATCGGGCAGGGCCTAACGAACGCGGAAATTGAGCGGGAGCTGTTCATCTCCAGGGGCACCTTGAAGGCGCATATCGGTCACCTGCTCCTGAAGCTGGCGGCACGGGACAGGGTGCAGCTCGTCCTGATGTCCACAGAGGCGCAGCAGTAAACGGGCTTGCCGAAATGCTTGACGCCGGACATCACCACCAAAACGGGTCACTAACAGTGTCAAAACTCAGGTTCCACTGACCAAGCCACTGCTCGCTGACTCTCTCACGCCTGGCGGCCTCGCCAAATCGCCATCGCTCCCGCCAGCACACTCAACACAATTCTGGCCTTCTTCTCCACCGGGAGCACTGGTGGTCTTCCCATGACAGGCTCTCCTTCAAGACCTACATAACGGCCCTGCCACTAAGTCTGACGCGGGACAGAAGGAACCCGATCGCCAAGTCCAACTTCCGGGGAGCGGTGCAAAGTGACGCCCCCCATACATGCCTCTAAAGGTCCAAGTGGAGGCGAAGAGCGTCGTTGAGCTTGAGCACCGTCTGGAAACTGAGTGTCCCAATGTAGTCGCCGATGCGGCTGACTGAAACGGTTCTGACCTGCTCGGCTTGAAGCTTGGATTCCTGGCGTAGTCCGCTCTCGTCCGCCGAGACTAGGACTTGAAAAGCTGCAACGTGTTTCGTGTTGATGGTCAGCGGCACGACGGTGACCGTGCCGCGCCCGGTTTCCTGTGCAACAAAGTTGGCATCGTTGCGACTGACGATTGCAGCGGGACGCCTCATGTTGGCTTCACTGCCCTGTGTTGGCTCAAAGTTGACCCAGTAGAGGTCGCCGCGCCTCACCGCAGCCCCTCTCCTGAGACGGTCTCCCAAAGTCCAGCATCGGCGCTGTTTTCCCACTCCTCTGCTGCGGCGAAATACGCTGTGCGCAGGTCGGGAGCGGTCAGCTGTTGGATCGACAGCTGGATGGCCGCAGAGCGCGACGGGATCCTCTTCTCCTGGATGTACTTGTCCAGGGCGGCCAGGGACTCGTCGGCTAGGCTAATGCTGATCTTGACGGTCATACCGCGATCCTACCGTAGGCGTACCGGCGCGGAGAAGGGGCTTGCGAAGCATCCCACCCGCCGCCCCATTCCGAGGTCCAGACCGCGCCCGCGCTAAAGCCGCGCCGCCAGGCCGGCACCGCCCACGCGCCAGCAAGAACCACGAAGCGCAGCGGCGGGAGGAAAACAGGCGGGAGGCAACGTCGTGCAAGGGGAGGTAGATCCGCTAGGCGAGCCGGATCGCGCTCATGTTCACCGGCGCGATCCGCAGCGCGGCCAGGGTGCCCAATGGAGTTTCCCTGAACTGCTAACCCTCAGCTACCTCCCGAATCTTCCAGGCCCGACCCCGTCCCCGCTTCACCCCGATACTCCCGGCACCGGACCTCCAGCCCCGCCTCCGCCCGCTTCCCCTCACACATCGAGAGCACCGCCCACACCGCCGCGATTACCCCGAGCAGTTCTAGGTACTCCTCGACGTGGATGATCGCTAGCATCTTGGAGGTCATCGGTCCCAGTATCGGGTCCAAGTGCCCGGACAGCGTCTCGACTCCCACCGCGCCGCCCACAAAGATCGCGCCGGCGGCCACCAGGCGCCACAGCACGTCCCTGGGCAGCCGGAACAGCAGCGGCGCTAGTAGCAGCGGCACTAATATCACCAATACCGTGCCGAATACGGCCCACCGGTAGGAGAAGAAGTCGTAGGCCAGATAGGGCGTGATGGCGTCACCGTAGGACCAGAACTCTTCGTGGATTTCGGTGGCCTCGTCGGCAGATCCATACAGCGCCACCACCGCGATCAGCAGCCACATGCCCCGGAATCTGCTGGACACAAACGCTACAAACGCCGCGCTCATCGCCAGGATCACCCACTGCGAGGCCGCCCACCAGCTCGACACGTTGTACTCGCTGCCTACGTTGAACGTGTTCCACGCGTCCCACCACGGCGAGGACGAATCTCCGCGCCTCCCCACGGTCAGCCACAGCACGCCCGATGTTCCCACCAGCGCCGTCGAGACAACGAACATGCCCCAGACCAGCCAGCCTGAGAACGTGGACAAGGACTGTTTGAGGCGCTTGAGCATGATGTGTCTCCTACTTCAGCAAGCTCTCCGCGCGTCGCGGCTAACGCGCCGGGAACTTCCCACCGTAGGACACATTTACTCGCCAGGAGAACACTTTAATCCTCCATTTGTCCCACGTGCTCCTCACGAATGCGCTCGTGGTGGTGGATTACCTCCGCCACCACGAAGGCCAGGAACTTGGCGGCGAAGACGGGATCCAGGCCGGCCTCGGTGGCCAGGCGGCGCAGGCGCTCCACCTGCACGGCCTCGCGGGCTGGGTCCGACGGCGGCAGGCCCGCAGTGGCCTTGATGTAGCCCACGCGCTGGGTGTAGCGGAAACGCTCGGCCAGGATGTGGATGAGGGCGGCGTCGATGTTGTCGATGGCCCGCCGCGCCTCCAGGAGCTCCTGGGGGATCTCGCCCCGTGCACCGGCTGCGGTGCTCACGGGCGCAGCGCTTGCAACCTGCTCGCCGCTCTGGCTCTGCTCGCTCATGTTTCCCTCTCACTAGGGTCCTGTCCCATGCCGGGCTGGCGCCAACGTACCGCACGGGCCGCCCGCTGCCCAATCGCTGCCCAACCGCCGCCCACCGAGCGACCGCCTGGTGAACAACCGGCGCCACCGGCATCCAGGCCCCGCCCTGGGGCCAACCGGGCCGCCTACCGCAACGCGCAGGCACAACCAAAGGCTCCCAGCGCAAAATCCGTCTGCAGCTCTCAAGCCGAAGTGGCGGCCCAAGTCAGCGCCCCGCAAAACGGCCTTAACGCGCCGAACCACCCCGGCGGGCGGGCTCTAAACCCGCGCCCGCCTTGCCGTCCACCTTGGCGCCTGCCGCGCAGGGTCAGGCGGACTGCGCCTCGCCCTCGCGGACCAGCAGCGGCTGGACGCCGCCCTCCACCACCTCGCGGGTGATGACCACCTTGGTCACGTCCGGGAAGCTGGGCACGTCGAACATGGCCCCGGCCAGGGTCTTTTCCAGGATGGAAGCCAGGCCGCGCGCGCCGGTGCCCAGGGCCTGGGCTTTCTCCGCCACCGCGCTGATGGCGTCGTCGTCAAAGCAGAGCTCCACGCCGTCAATGGAGAACATGTACTTGTACTGCTCCACCAAGGCGTTCTTGGGCTCGGTCAGCACCCGCACCAGGTCGCCCGTTTCCAGCTCCGCCACGGTGGCGATCACGGGCAGACGGCCAATGAACTCGGGGATGAGGCCAAACTTGTGCAGGTCCTCCGGGGTGACCTGCGCAAAGAGGTCGCCCATCTCTTCCTTACTCTTCAGGTCGGAGCCGAATCCGGTGGAGCGGTGGCCCAGGCGGTTCTTCACGATCTCGTCCAGGCCTGCGAAGGCGCCGGCGGCGATGAAGAGGATGTCGCTGGTGTCGATCTGCAT
Organism: Buchananella hordeovulneris; assembly: GCA_030529545.1. Taxonomy (GTDB): domain Bacteria; phylum Actinomycetota; class Actinomycetes; order Actinomycetales; family Actinomycetaceae; genus Buchananella; species Buchananella hordeovulneris_A. The sequence continues at coordinate 51,889 of JAUMWR010000003.1, read as the reverse complement.
GAACTCCTGGTGGGGGTGTTTGCGCCCACCAGTGGGCGGCACGGATGCCACCGTGCCCTCGATGATCTTCAGCAGGGCCTGCTGCACGCCCTCACCGGAGACGTCGCGCGTGATGGAGGGGTTCTCGCTCTTGCGGCTGATCTTGTCGATCTCATCGACGTAGATAATGCCGCGCTGGGCACGCTCGATGTCCCCATCGGCGGCCTGGATGAGCTTGACCAGGATGTTCTCCACGTCCTCGCCCACGTAGCCTGCCTCGGTCAGGGCCGTTGCGTCCACGATCACGAAGGGCACGTCCAGCAGGCGGGCCAGCGAGCGGGCCAGGTGGGTCTTGCCGGTACCGGTGGGGCCCAGGAGCAGGATGTTGGACTTGGCGATCTCCACCTCGGTGCCGCCGATGCCCAGGCTTTCCTTGACCTTGACGCGCTTGTAGTGGTTGTAGACGGCGATTGCCAGCGCCCGTTTGGCGGACTCCTGCCCCACCACGTGGGACTGGAGGATCTCGAAGATCTCACGGGGCTTGGGCAGGTCGATCTCCGCCGGGCTCGCCTTGGCGGCGCGCTCCTCTTCCATGATCTCGTTGCAGAGCTCGATGCACTCGTCGCAGATGTATACAGACGGCCCGGCGATTAGCTTGACCACCTGCTTCTGGCTCTTTCCGCAGAACGAGCATTTGAGCAGATCGACGCCTTCCGGGCTGCGCGCCATCGTGGGCCCTCCTGAGTGTTTGCTCCATTGACCTCTGCCAGCCTATCCCCTGCATGCCGTTCGCGCCGAAGAACTCGCCGACTGCCACTTCACACCACACCCGCCGGTGAGTAGCGCCGCTACCCCGCGCGAAACCCACCGCAGCGGTGCGCCCAGCCCGTTGCCCGATGTTCCGCCCGCGCCCCGCCACGGCCACCGCCGGTAACCGCCAGAGCGTGCCGGCCGACGCTCCGCCCGCGCAACGCGCCAAGCCGCCGCCCCCTCCCCGACCAGATTCCCTAGCGACAGCGCGCCTCCACACCGCCGGCGCGCCCCGCAGCACAAAGTTGCTCCCTGGGAGCGGTGATTCACCGCTCCCAGGGAGCACTGCTATCTAGCGCCGGCCTCGCCCGGCCAGAATCCAGACCCCAGCTCCGGGCGGCGCGCTCGCGCTGCGGCCGGCGGAACGTCGGCCACCCAGAGCAAAGCGCTGAGTCCGGCTGGAGCGGGCCAGATTGCTCAATCCGGCCTGCTCGGACCGGCCTACTCGGGCCAATCGGCGAGGGCCGCGCGGTCAAGCAATCAGGCGCGGACCGGGGACTTGCGGGAGGTCAACACCTGGTCCACCAGGCCGTATTCGCGGGCCTGCTCGGCGGTCAGGATCTTGTCGCGCTCGATGTCCTGGCGCACGCGTTCCACGTCCTGGCCGGAGTGGGCCGCGATGGTCTCCTCCAGCCACTCGCGCATGCGCAGCACCTCGTTGGCCTGGATCTCGATGTCGGAGGCCTGGGCGTAGCCGCCGCCCTCCATGGAGGGCTGGTGGATCATCACGCGGGCGTTGGGCAGCGCCAGGCGCTTGCCCGGGGATCCGGCGGCCAGCAGCACGGCGGCGGCGGAGGCCGCCTGGCCCAGACACACGGTCTGGATCTGCGGCTTTATGTACTGCATCGTGTCGTAGATCGCCGTCAGCGCCGTGAAGGAGCCGCCCGGGGAGTTGATGTACATGGTGATCAGCCCGTCCGGGTCCATCGACTCCAGCACCAGGAGCTGGGCCATGACGTCGTCGGCGCTGGTGTCATCCACCTGCACGCCCAGGAAGATGATGCGGTCCTCGAACAGCTTGGCGTAGGGGTCCTGGCGCTTGTGCCCGTAGGCGGTGCGCTCCTCAAACTGGGGCACCACGTAGCGCGAGCGCGGCGGCAGCGCGATTCCGGCGGCGGCAGCGCCGGCCATTCCCATGAACGGAGTGGTCATAGAACTGTTCCCTTCCCTACTCAGTGCTTCTCGCCTACGCCCTGCACGGCAGCAGAGGAGGAAACGACGTGGTCAATGAAGCCGTACTCAAGCGCCTCATCGGCGGTGAACCAGCGGTCGCGGTCGGCGTCGGCGTTGATCTGCTCCACGCTCTTGCCGGTCTGGGCGGCGGTGAGCTCGGCCAGCACGCGCTTCATGTGCAGGATCAACTGGGCGTTGATGCGGATGTCGGTGGCGGTACCGCCAATGCCGCCGGAGGGCTGGTGCATCATCACGCGGGCGTGCGGCGTGGCAAAGCGCTTGCCGGGCGCGCCGGAGGAAAGCAGGAACTGGCCCATGGAGGCTGCCATACCGGTGGCGACGGTGGCCACGTCGGGGGTCACGTACTGCATGGTGTCGTAGATGGCCATGCCGGCGGTGATGGAGCCACCCGGGGAGTTGATGTAGAGGTAGATGTCCCGCGTCGGGTCCTCCGCCGCCAGCAGCAGCATCTGCGCACAGATGGCGTTGGCGTTCTCGTCACGCACCTCGGAACCAAGCCAGATGATGCGCTCCTTCAGGAGGCGGTTGTAGATGTGGTCGTTAAGGGCCAGGCCCCCGGTCCGTGCTTCTGCCACGGGCATGTTCATAGTCACTCCCCTTTCGCTTCCTCGAGGTTAACGGCTAGCGGGGCGGTCAGCCGTCCAGTTGGCCTCGGTTTCGCGGTAGGCGCATGTGGCAGCGCAAAAAGGTGGCGGGGCCGGCAAAAAAGCCGGCCCCGCCACCTACACGGGTTACCTATCAGGCCTGCTCGGCCTCGGTCTCCTCCACGTCGCCCGCCTCGATGTCGGCGGCGGCCTGCGCGGCCAGGCGCTCGATCTCGGCGTCGACGCCACCGTCCTCGCCGTTCTCCACCATGGCGGCGGCCTGGGCAGCCAGGGCCTCTACCTGGGCCTGGGCGTCGGCCTCGTCGGAGCCAACGAACTTGGTCAGGTCAACATCGTTGCCCTCGGAGTCCTTCACGGTCACGGAGCGCAGGGACAGGGCGATGGCCTTGTTGCGGCGCACCTCGGCAGCGAAGGCCGGGATCTGGCCGGCGCGGTCGGCGCCGGAGATGAACTCGCGCGGGTCAACGCGGTAGGTCTGGGCGGTCTGCAGCAGGAACTCGATGAGCTCGTTCTGCTCCACCTGGACCTCGCGCTGCTCAGCCAGCACGTCCAGCAGGATCTGGATGCGCAGGGCCTCCTCGACGTCCTTGCGGACGGCCTTGGCGCGCTTCTTGTCGTCCTGCTTGCCCTCGCGCTCGAGCACGCGGGCGATCTCCTCCTCCACCGGGGCGGCGGGCAGGTCGAACTCGACGCGCTCCACCAGCACCTCGAGGAGCTTGTCGCGAGCGGCCACGGCCTGCTGGGCGGCGGCGCGCTCCTTGACGTTCTCGGCCAGGGACTCGCGCAGCTCGGCAATGGTGTCGAACTCGGAGGCGAGCTGAGCAAAGTCGTCGTCGGCCTCGGGCAGCTCGCGCTGCTTAACCCCCAGAGCGGTGACGGTGACCTCGGCCTCCTCACCAGCGCGCTCGCCACCGGCCAGCTTGGTGGTGAAGGTGACGGACTCTTCGCCCTTGATGCCGGTGATGGCCTTGTCCAGGCCCTCGAGCAGGGCGCCGGAGCCGATCTCGTAGGAGGTGCCAGAGACCTCGTCGATGGTCTCGCCGTCAATCACGGCCTTGAGGTCCATCTCAACGAAGTCGCCCTTCTTGGCCTTGCGCTTGACGGGCTTGAGGGTGCCAAAGCGCTTGCGCAGCTCGGTGAGCTCGGCCTCCACGGCCTCGTCGTCCACCTTGACGGCGTCGACGGTGACTTCGATGCCGTCCAGCTCGGGCAGCGTGATCTCGGGGCGAACGTCCAGCTCGGCGGTGAAGACCAGGTCAGTGCCGTCCTCGACGCCGGGGACTGCGGTGACCTCAACCTCGGGGCGGGACATCGGGAACAGCTCGTTCTCCACAATGGCGGCGTCGTAGGCGCCCGGCAGGGCGGCGTTGACGGCTTCCTGGATGACGTAGCCGCGGCCGACGCGCTGGTCCACGATGCGAGCGGGCACCTTGCCCTTGCGGAAACCGGGGACCGAGATCTGGGAGCTGATCTCCTCGTAGGCGGCCTTCAGGTGCGGGGCCAGCTCGGCCTCGGGCACGGTCACCGTCAGCTTGACGCGCGTGGAAGAGAGCTTCTCGATTTCGGACTTCACTTCTAGTTCTCCAATGACTGGGGACTTTGCGGGCGGTGTGCCCAGGTCAACTTGACCAGTCTAGGGGCTAAGCCTGTGTAGCTGTGCCGCCCAAACTGTGGTTTTCGCCGTAGGCGGGGAGCGCCGCGCGGGGCATGCCGGGTGGGTTTTGACCGCGCTAGGCGCACTTGGTCGGGCTGGCGAGACTCGAACTCGCGGCCTTCCGCTCCCAAAGCGGACGCGCTACCACCTGCGCTACAGCCCGTATGGCCGGGATTATCCCGGCTGCCTTAAGCAGGGTACACAATACATGGGCTTTGCCTGCGGGTGGCCGACGCTCCTCGATTGCCTTTCTGCTGCCGCCCGCCGCCTGGTTTTCCGCCGCGCACCCGCCACTGCCGTGTGGGACCAGCGGCGCGGCCTGCCACCCCGCGCGCTTGGCAAAATAGGCGCCGCTGTCCGGTCTGGCCGGGCCGAGCGTCGTCCGCCCTAGGGAGGCCATATCCTCCAAATGGCGGACGAGTTTAGTTTCGTTTATAGGGAACAATGGCATTCGGAAGGAGATGTCTTCTCTATGCGACTACTGCTGAGCCCCATGGGTAGCTATGGCGACATGCTGCCGTACATTGCGATCGCCAAGGAGGCGGTGGCCTGCGGCCACGAGGCCATTGTTTACGGCTTTCCGATGTTTGAGGAGTGGGCCAGGTCGGTAGGAGCGCAGTACGTTTCGCTCTCTTCTGACGACGTCTACCGCTCGGTGGTGCGGGAGGTGCAGAAGACCAATCCGCTGCAGTCGCTGCGCGTGGCGTTGGAGCGCCAGGTGGAGGGCGTGGAGACGTTTGTTACCGCGATGCGCCCGGACGTGGTCCCGGGCGAGACCCTGGCGCTGGGTGGCCTGTTCATGCCCGCCCACCGGGTATTGGCGGAGCTGACTGACACCCTGGACGTGACGGTGCACCTGGCGGCGGCCTCCATCGGGTCGTTTGCCACTCCCCCGCGTTACGCCACCCAGCTGGACACCCCGCGCAAGCTGATCAAGTCGCGGCGGGTCAACCGCCTGCTGTGGCGCGGCGCGGACCGCTTCTTTATCCAGCGGTCCTTCACCAAGCCTTTGAACGACGTGCGCGCCGGCTTTGGCCTGGCCCCCTTTGAGTGCGACGTGTTGGACTGGCACAACCAGGCGCACGCGATGCTGGGCCTGTTCCCGCAGTGGTTCTCCTCCGCCCCGGACTGGCCCGAGCAGTTGACCCAGACCAGCTTCATCCTCAACGACAAGCGCAGCGACCAGAAGCTGCCGGCGGACCTGGAAGAGTTCCTGGCGGCGGGCGACCCGCCCGTGGTGTTCACGGCCGGCACCCCGAACATGAAGGCGCTGCCGTTCTTCGCGGAGTCCGTGGCGGCCTGCCGCCGCACCGGCCTGCGCGGGGTGCTGATGTGCCAGTACCCGGAGCTGCTGCCCTCCACCCTGCCGGGGAACGTGATCACCGTGCAGTACGCCCCCTACTCGGAGCTCCTGCCCCGCGCGGCGGCCTTTGTGCACCACGGCGGCATCGGCACGATGGCCCAGGCTATGTACAGCGGCGTGCCGCAGTTGATTCGTCCGGTTGGCTACGACCAGTTCGACAACTCCGAGTCCGCCGTGAAGCTGGGGGTAGCGCGCGAGCTGCTGCCGCGCGAGTACCACGCCGAGGCTCTGGCCGAGGAGCTGACGGAGATGATCGCGGACGCCGGCATGCGCCAGAAGTGCCAGGAGGTGGCCGAGCGCGTGCGCGCCGAGAGCCTGACCTCCGCTGCCCGCTCCGTCGAGGTGCTGGAGCGCGCCAACGCCTCCCGCTGATTCTTAGTGCCCGACGTTGCCGCCGGCCGCTGCTTTCCCGTGCTCGCCCCGCCACCGTGCCGTAAGACCATGCTGGGCCCAGAAAAGCCGACTACCCCGTCTGCTCGCCCCGCCGCCACGCCGGGCGGTCAACCTAGGGGCGCGGCGCGCGGGCACGTCGGCCAACTACTAGAGCCAGCCGGCCTCGAGCGCGATCTTGGCGGCCTCGGCGCGGGTGCGCGCGCCGGTCTTGAGCATGGCGGCGCTGACGTGGTTGCGCACGGTGCCCTGCCCCAGGGAGAGGGCGGCGGCGACGTCGGCGATTGTCCCTCCCTCCGCCACCGCGCGCAGCACCTCCTGCTCGCGCTCGGTCAACGGGCAGGTGCCGCGCGAGAGCGTCTCCACGGCCAGCGTCGGGTCGATCACGCGCAGCCCGGCGGCCACGCGGCGCACCGCGTCGGCGAGTTGCTCGGAGGGGGCGTCCTTCACCACGAACCCGGTTGCCCCTGCGTCCAGGGAGCGCTGCACGTAACCGGGGCGCCCAAAGGTGGTCAGCATGAGCACGCGGGTGCGGGGGTGGGCGGCGCGCAGCTTGGCGCAGGCGCTGATCCCGTCGCCGCCCGGCATCTCCACGTCCATCAGCACCACGTCCACGGGGTTGGCGCGCCGGCCCGTCTGCTCGGCCAGGGCGGCCAGCTGGGCCACGGCCTGGCGACCGTCGCCGGCCTGCCCCACCACTTCCATGTCTCTTTCCAGGCTGAGGAGGGCCGCGAGCGCGCCGCGCACCATCGATTGGTCGTCCACTACCAGCAGGCGGATTGGTTCAGTCATGGTTTAGCTCCAGTTTCACTACCCACTTGCCGGCCTGCGGCCCCCAGGTGAGGGCGCCGCGCTGGCCCACGCGCTGGCGCAGCCCCTCTAGGCCGCTGCCCTGGGGAGCGATGCCCGCAGTGTCCCGTGGGGCGGCCGCGCGCTCCTTGAGGCCCACTCCCCTGGTGAAGATGTCCAGGACGGCCACCCCTCCCAGGTCGTTTTCCACGCTCACCCCGTCGGCGCGGAGGGTGACGCGGACGGAGGAGGGGGTGGAGTGGCGCACGGCGTTGGTGGTGGCTTCCCGGATCGTGTGGGCCACGAGCGTGGAGTCGATGCCGGGGGCCGGCTGGGCCTGGGTGACCAGCTCGAAGCTGGCGCCGATGCTCTCCACCAGGCGCTGGGCGCTGGCCAGTTCGGTCTCCGGGAGCAGCGTGCGGTTGGCGCTGACCACCTGGCGCACCTCGGTCAGCGCGGTGCGGGACATCTCGGTGAGGTCGTCCAGTTGCGCGCGGGCGTCGTCCACGCGGCCGGCGTCCAGCAGGCGACTGGCCAGGTCCGCCTTCATGGTGATGCCGGTCAGGGTCTGCCCCAGGATGTCGTCCAGTTGCGCGCGGGCGTCGTCCACGCGGCCGGCGTCCAGCAGGCGACTGGCCAGGTCCGCCTTCATGGTGATGCCGGTCAGGGTCTGCCCCAGGATGTCGTGCAGGTCAGCGCTCATGCGGTTGCGCTCGCGCTCCTGGGCGATGTCCAGGGCCTGGCTGTGCTCCACCTCCCGGCGGCGTTCGCCCTCCACCGCCGCGCGGGAGAGGATGCAGGTGCCGGAGGTAACCACCACGATCAGGACCGGGAACAGGGTTTCTTGCGGGAAGAGCAGGTACTCGCCTACGGCGACCGCGAACACCGCCAGCGTTGCCATCCACATCCAACTGCGCGGGGACTGGAAGATCACCTGGGCGGCCACGTAGGTGAGCATGAACGCCATGCCGGTGCCATCCACGTAAAGCTCGGTCCAGGCCAGCATCGCCAGTTGCAGGAGGGTCAGGGCCACGGCGAAGGCAACGAACCGTCCCTTCTGCGCCACCGTGCGCGGGGCGGTGTCCACCACCAGCCAGGAGGCCATGTAGATGGCCAGGAAGGCCAGCATCATCGCCAGCGTGAGCCCGCCCTTCAGCGTGGCTGCCCCGCTTTGGAAGGCGCCGTAGAAGCCAAAGCCCATGAAGATCAGGGAGGGCGAGACCCACTTGATCGACTCTCGCCTCTCGGCCGGGAGCCGCTGCCAAAGCCCGGGGCGGGGGCCGGCGCTGTGCTTGTTCTCCACGTGCTGCTGCTTTCTACGTCGTCCCACCGGATTATGCCGGGTGGCGCGCTGCACCGGAGAGCAACGCGCCACCCTCGAAGGCTTAACGGCCGGTGTTGCGGCGGGTGCCCCACACGGCCAGGGCGGCAAAGAACGCGGTCCAGGCAAGGTAGTTGACCAGCCACTTCCACTCAAACTGGTCAAAGCCGAAGGTGGGGAGCTGGGCCAGGTTGGCCGCGCCGTAGAAGGGGCTCCAGGGGGCGATGCGCGCCCAGAAGGGCCCCATCTGCTCCAGCGGGATGAACATGCCGGCGGCAAAGGAGCCCACCACGGTGACAATGGAGTTGAGCGCAAAGGCGCCGTCGGAGCGCACGGTGAAAGCGGCGGCCAGGCCGAGCGCGGCGGGCAGGGCGGAGAGCGCCACGATCATTACCGCCGCCTGTAGCCAGGCGGAAGCGTCCATGCGGGAACCGGTGAGCGCGCCGACCGCGAAGACGATCGCGATGATGATCGCGGAGGTGAGCATGGCCGAGCCGATGCGGGCAAAGATGGCGGCCAGCGGACTGAGCGGGGTGGTGGCGTAGAGGCGCGTGACGCCGTTGGTGCGCTCCAGGGCCACCACGGTGCCCATCGAGGAGGTGGTCATGATGGTGCCGTAGAGCGCCATGTTGATCAGGATCATGGCGGCCACGTTTCCGTGCACCATCCACTCAGAAGAGTACTCCTGCCCGGTGCCGAACATCATGTACATCAAGATGGGCATGCCGATCGCGAAGGCGAGGGAGAACGGGTTGGTGATGAGCTTGACGAAGCTGTACCAGAAGGCCCAGCCGGTGCCCTTCCACCCGGAGGTGGCCGGGCGCTGGAGTTGGGCGCGCACGTTTTGCACGTAGGCATCGGTGTGGGCCGGGGCCGGGGTGGGCAGGTCGATCAGTTTGCGGTTTGCTGCGGGGGTCATCGGTCTTCTCTTTTCTCAGCTTCAGTCCGTCAGGCGCGTGAACGCCTCTTCCAGGGAGGCGGCCTCGATCTCCAGGTCGCGCACCCCGGGGATGGCTAGCAAGGCGCGGGCCAGCGCGTCGGTCTGCTCGGTGTGCACGTGCAGCAGCTCGCGCTCCGCGAGCCCCTGCCCGGCTCCCCGCCCCTCCAGCTGCCCGTCCAGCTGCCCGCCACCGTTCTCGCCCACGCCGGCGGGGGCCTCGCTCCAGGCGACTTCCGCCCCGGGCAGGACCGCGAGCGCGGCCTCGACCTCGGCGCGCTTACCGGCCGGGACCACGGCGCGCAGGGTGCGGGAGGAGGCCATGCGGCGCAGCTCGCCGGTGGGGGCGTCGGCGATCACCGCGCCGTCCTTCATGATCACGGTGCGCTGGGCGAACTCCTCGGCCTCGGCCAGGTAGTGGGTGGCGAACACGATGGTCTTGCCGCTGGCGGCCTGGGCGGCCATGAGGTCCCAGAATTCGCGGCGGGCGCTGGCGTCCATGCCGGCGGTGGGCTCGTCCAGGATCAGCAGCAGTGGGTCGGGCAGCAGGGCCAGCGCCAGGCGCAGGCGCTGCTGCTCACCGCCGGAGAGCTTGCCCACGCGGCGCTTGCACAGATGGGTGAGTCTGGTCGCCTCGAGCACCTGGTCCATCGGCAGGCTGGTTGCGTAAGTGCCGGCGAACTGCTCCAGGGTCTGGCCCACGGTGTAGTCGGTGAGCAGCGCGCCGGTCTGGTGCACCACGCCCACCAGCGCCCGCTTGAACGCGGCGCGTGGGGTGGCGCCCCACAGCTTCACCTGGCCGGAGTCGGCGTTTTGCAGCCCGAGCACGATGTCGATCAGCGTGGTCTTGCCCGCACCGTTCTTGCCCAGCAGGGCCACGATCTGGCCCGTGGGGATCGTCAGGCTCAGGTGGTCCACCGCCGTGGTGGACCCAAACTTCTTTGTTACTGCCGAAATCTCAATGGCGGCGGGGAGTACCTCGTTCATACCAACCAGCCTGCCAGCGCCCGCCCCGGCCTGGAAGGTAAACCTGGAGGGGCCTGCGCACTGACATTTGTCATGCCTGCCCGGCGTCCGCCCGGCCCGCGCCTCACCGACATTGATTGAACGACGTCCCGCCCGCAGCTCCGCACCGCCCACCCAGCCTCCGCACCGCCCCGACCGCGCCCCGAAGCGGTGTTGATGAGTCGACGTTCCCGTCCGTCGCCTCTTGCTCCCACGGCCAGCAAAACATAGCCAGCGGCCCTGTCTCTTTGCCGCTTGGGTCCTGGCGCGCGTTGCCACCAGCCATAAGATCTGCCTACGGGGCCCGTGTCGTTTCCTCTCGTTGGCCCGCACGCTGACGGGAGACTTACAGCCGCGCCGCCGCCTTTTACGACGATTGCCGCAAATCCGTCACTCCTAATTGTTGCGGGCCCCCAGCGGTGAAAGACTGAAGCCATATTTGAGACCGGGGGCACACTGCTTTGGTCTCGTCGCCCGCCACAACGATCGGAGCCTGGCGTGGAAAACCCCCTGACCCCCACCGACCCCGGCCTGGAAACGGCCCAAGCAGCGAACCGGCCGGCTGGCAGGGGGACGGGCGCGGCAACGTCGTCCCCCGCTGGCGGGCAAAGCAAGGCGGCACCGGCAACTGCCCTGCGGGCGGGAGCGTCGTCCAGCACGCGCGGGCAAAGGGCCAGGCGAACCATCGTCTCGATCCTCCTGCTGTTGGCCTGGCTGGCCGCAGCGGCGATCGGCGGTCCCTACTTTGGCCGCGTGGGAGAGGTGGCGTCCAACAGTCAGGCGGCGTTCCTGCCGTCCTCGGCGGAGGCCACGCAGGTGCAGGAGCGCCTAAGCGAGTTCCGCTCGTCGGAGGCGATCCCGGCCATCGTGGTGTTCACCAGCGGCAGCCCGATCGGCAAGGCGGAGCAGGGCGCGCTATTCGAGGCGATCGGCAAGGCCGCGCAGACCGAGGGCGTCGCGGAGGGCTTCTCCCCCGCCCTGGTCTCGCAGGACGGCCTGGCGGCGCAGGCGTTCATGGGAGTCAAGAGCGACGCAGACGTCAAGGACACCGTCACAGAGCTGCTGTCCTCACTGCAGCAGCACGTGCCGGACGGCTTCACCGTCTACGTCACCGGCCCAGCCGGATTCACCGCTGACCTGGTGACGGCGTTTGGCGGCATCGACGGCATCCTGCTGATCGTGGCGCTGATCGCCGTGCTGGTGATCCTGGTGCTGGTCTACCGCTCTGCGCTCCTGCCGATCGCGGTGCTGGCCACGAGCCTGTTTGCGCTGTGTGCGGCGCTGCTGACCGTGTGGTGGCTGGCCAAGTGGGAGGTGCTGCTGCTCAACGGCCAGACCCAGGGCATCTTGTTCATCCTGGTGATCGGCGCGGCCACCGACTACTCGCTGCTCTACGTCTCGCGTTTCCGCGAGGAGCTGCGCGTCACGCGCGATCGCGGCGCGGCCACCCGGGCGGCGCTGCGCGGCTCCTTCGAGCCCATCCTGGCCTCCGGCGGCACCGTGATCGCGGGCCTGATGTGCCTGCTGCTCTCTGACCTGAAGTCCAACGCCGCGCTGGGGCCGGTGGCCTCGATCGGCATCGCCTTTGCCATGCTGGCGGCCCTGACCATGCTGCCTGCGGCCCTGTTCCTGCTGGGCCGCGTGTCGTTTTGGCCCAACCCGCCGCGCTTCGAGCCGGAGGTGGTGGCGTCCGAGGGCGGCCTGCCCAGCAGGGGCCTGTGGGCACGCCTGTCCAAGTGGGTCCAGCGCAAGCCGCGCACCATCTGGATCGTCACCACCGTGGTGCTGCTGATCGGCGCCATCGGGGTGCCCCAGCTGAAGGTGGGCGGCGTGCCGCAGTCCGAGCTCGTGCTGGGCACCTCCCAGGCCCGCGACGGCCAGGTGGCGCTCGGCAAGCACTTCCCGGGCGGCTCCGGCAGCCCGCTGCAGATCATCGTCCCGGCGGATGGCCTGGAGACGGCGGTGAAGTGGCTGAGCGTCGACTCTAACGTCGACGGGCTCTCCATCGCGAGCGCCGCCTCCCCCGCCGGCAGCGCCCCCATCACCCCGGAGGGGATCGTGCCGCTGGGCCCGCCCGGCACCCCGCCCGTTTCCCCCACCGTCTCCGGCGGCGACGTGCTGCTCCAGGCCACCCTGGTCTACTCGGCGGACTCCGACGAGGCGGGCAAGGCCGTGCAGGGCCTGCGCTCCATGCTGCACCGGGAGGTGCCGGGCTCCATGATCGGCGGCGTCACGGCCATCGCCGTGGACACCACGGCCGCCTCCATCCACGACCGCAACCTGATCCTGCCGGTGGTGTTGCTGGTCATCATGCTGATCCTGATGCTGCTGCTGCGCTCGGTGATTGCTCCGGTGCTGTTGATCGCCACCACGGTGCTCTCCTTTGCCACCGCGATGGGCGTTTCCGCGCTGATCTTCAACCACGTGTTGGCCTTCCCCGGCGCCGACGCCTCTGTGCCGCTCTTTGGCTTCGTTTTCCTGGTGGCGCTGGGCATCGACTACAACATCTTCCTCATGGCGCGCGTGCGGGAGGAGACGCTGGCCCACGGCACCTACGCGGGTATCACGCGCGGCCTGGCCATCACCGGCGGGGTGATCACCTCCGCCGGCCTGGTGTTGGCGGCGACGTTCGCGGCGCTCTTTGTCATTCCGATTCTGTTCTTGGCGCAGCTGGCGTTCATCGTGGCCTTCGGCGTGCTGCTGGACACCTTCGTGGTGCGCACGCTCCTGGTGCCGGCCCTCGGTTTGGACATTGGCCCCAAGATCTGGTGGCCCTCCAAGTTGGCCGACCAGCCGCGTCTTGAGTTGGCCGACGTTGCCGCCGGCGCCGCCCAGATTACGGCCAGCGTGCGGGAGGCGGCCGGGGCTGAGGCTGCGGGCGCCGTGGCCGCCGGCGGCGGAGCCGGTCGCAATGGCGGCGGAGCCGGTCGCACTGGCACCGGGGCGGAGGGCTGAGCGGTGAGGTTGTGGTCGCTGCACCCCAGTCACCTGGACCGGGCCGGTCTGGTGGCCGGGTGGCGCGAGGCCCTGCTGGCGCAGGCCGTGATGGCCGGCAAGACCAAGGGCTACCAGCACCACCCGCAACTCTGGCGCTTCCAGCAACACCCTCAACCCCTGGAGGCGATGGGCGCGTTCCTGGTGGGGCTGCAGCGGGAGGCAACCGCGCGCGGCTACCGTTTTGACGCCAGCAAGATCCTGCACCCGGAGGCACAGGTGACCCCGATCGACGTCACGGCCGGACAGTTGGACTACGAGTGGGCCCACTTGGGGGCCAAGCTGGCGGCGCGCAGCCCGGAGTTTCGCCGCCAGTGGGAGGAGACTAGCCCCACGCCCCACCCGCTGTTTCGGGTGGTGGTAGGCGAGGTGAAGCATTGGGAGCGCACATGAGCAAACGGATTGTCATCGCCGGGGCCTCCGGGCTGATCGGCGCGTCCCTCACTACGGCGCTGCGCGAGCGCGGCGACACCGTCATTAGTTTGGTGCGCCGCGCGCCCGCCTCCCCGCTGGAGGCACAGTGGGAGCCTTCCCACGGCGGCCTGGACCCGCAGGTGCTGGCCGGGGCGGACGCGGTGGTGGTGCTGAACGGCGCGAGCATCGGCAAGCTGCCCTGGACGGAGGCCTACCGGCAGGAGCTCATCAGCTCCCGCGTGAACCCGGTGGCCACGGTGGCCCTCGCCCTGTCCAAGCTGGCCTCGGGTGCCGCCCCCATGCTGGTAAGCGCCTCCGCAGTGGGCTTCTACGGCGACCAACCGGGCGTGGTGTTGGACGAGTCCGGCGCCCCGGGGCAAACCTTCCTGGCGCGCCTCTGTCAGCGTTGGGAGGAGCAGGCCCTGCAAGCGCAGGACTTCGCCCCGGTGGCGCTGCTGCGCACCGCCCCGGTGGTGGACACTGGCGCCTTCCTGCGCCCGCTCATCGCCTTGACCAAGCTGGGCCTGGCCGGGCCGCTGGCGGGCGGCGCTCAGGTGTGGCCGTGGATCTCCCTGAGCGACGAGGTCAATGCGATCATCCACGTGATCGACCACCGCCTAACCGGCCCGGTCAACCTGTGCGGCCCCACCCCGGTCACCGCCAACGCGATCGGGCGGGAGGTGGCCAAGCAGTTGCGCCGCCCCTTCTGGCTGCCCGCCCCCGCGCTGGGCTTGCGCCTGGTCTTGGGGCACGACGCTGCGCAATGCCTGCTGCTGGCCGATGCGGACGTGCGCCCCACCGCCCTGGAGGATGCGGGCTTCGTGTTCGAGCACCGCACGGTGGCCCAGGCGATCGAGGCCGCCCTGAACTGAGTCCCCATTCCCGCCCCGCCCGATAGTGATTCGGGGCAGACTTTGGGTATGGGACAGACGACGCTCACTTTCATTGGCGCCGCCGGCACGGTCACCGGCTCTAAGCACCTGCTGACGGTGGACACGGGCAACAAGCGCCTGCGCCGCCTCCTGGTGGACTGCGGCATGTACCAGGGGCAGAAGGAGTTGCGGCTGCGCAACTGGGCGGAATTCCCGTTCGACCCGGCCTCGATCTCCGACGTCCTGCTCACCCACGCGCACATGGACCACACGGGGATGTTGCCCCGGCTGGTCCGCCTGGGCTTTGCGGGGCGGATCTGGGGCACGCCGTCCACGCTGGAGCTAACCGCGATCGTGCTGCGGGATTCGGCCTACCTGCAGGAGCGGGACGCGGAGCTGGCCCGCAGCCGGGGCTACTCCAAGCACGCCCGCCCGGAGCCGCTCTACAACAGCGACGACGTGGCCAAGACGCTGCCGCTGCTGCGCCCGATCGACTTCGACACCCCGCTGGATTTGGGGGACGGGATCACGGCGAGCTGGACGCGGGCGGGCCACATTCTGGGCTCCGCCTCGATCCACGTGACCACCCCGTCAGGCAGCGCCCTGTTCTCCGGGGACCTGGGTCGCCACACGCACCCCGTGCTGCGCCCGCGCCAGATCCCACCGGGGGCGGACGTCGTGCTGGTGGAGTCCACCTACGGAGACCGGGAGCACTTCGAGAGCGAGGACCCGCCGCACGAGGGGTTAGCCGATGCCATCCGCCGCACCATCGAACGCGGCGGTACCGTGCTCATCCCGGCCTTCGCGGTGGACCGCACGGAGGTAGTGCTGCGCACCCTGGCGGATTTACAGACGGCGGGCCGCATCCCAGCGGTGCCGGTGTTCATCGACTCCCCGATGGCGCTGGCCAGCCTGCGGGTCTACCAGGCTGTGGAGAACGCGGCCGAGCTGAACAAGGAGGCGCACGGGCTGCGCCTGCCGGAGCTCGACCTGCGGGAGGTGCGCACCCCGGAGGAGTCCGAGCGCCTCAACCGCCCCGAGCAGCCCTGCATCGTCATCTCCGCCTCCGGCATGGCCACGGGCGGGCGGGTGCTGCACCACCTGGAGTACATGCTGCCGGACAAACGCAACTGCGTGGTCCTGACCGGCTACCAGGCGGTGGGCACGCGCGGGCGGGCGCTGGCCGAGGGCACTCCTCAGCTGAAGATGCACGGCACCTACGTGCCCGTGCGGGCGGAGATTGTGCGCGACGAGGAGTTCTCCGTCCACGCCGACGGCTCCGAGCTGGTGGGTTGGGTGGCCGCCCTCTCCCCCGCCCCGCAACAGGTGTTTTGCGTGCACGGCGAGCAGGACTCGGCCCGCGCCCTGGCCGACCGGATTGGTAAGGAGCTGTCGCTAGTGGCGGTGGTGCCCACGCGCGGGGAGACCGTGCGGGTGCGCCGGCCGCGCCGCTAGGGTTTTCTGCCCGACGTTCCGCCGTCCGCCCGGCTCTTCCCGCCCACCCGCGTTTGGCCTGCCGGCGCGCGGCGGACCGGCCTGGGTGTTAGGAGCAGCGGGCGGGAACGTCGGCCAACTAGTGGCCGTGCAGCGGGGCGTAGGAGCGAATGCGCGGGTGGAAGATCACCACGGCCAGGCCGCAGGCCATCATGACGGCGCCCACCACGACGGGCAGGGTGTGCCACACCTGGTAGAGGGCGCTGGAAAGGGCCGGAGAGATCACGAAGGTCAGGCCAGAGGTGGCGTTGGAGAGTCCGGCCAGGTCGCCCTGCTCGTCGCGCCTGACCAGCATGGTGGGGCCGGAGGTGTAGCCGGGCATGGCGATTCCCATGCCCAGCCCCATCACGCCGGCGGCCACGACCAGCCCTACCCAGCCCAGGTTGGGCACCATGCCCAGCAGGCCGAGCAGCGCCAGGGACATGCCGTTGCGCAGCAACTGGGGCGGTGCCCAGCCCGAGCGCGGCACGATCACGGCCTGCGCCACGGCGATCGCCAGGCCGGCCGCCAGCAGTACCGCGCCGGTGTACATGGAGGCGGCGGCACCGGCCACGCCCGCACGGTCTTGCACCATGAAGCCGGAGATCAACTGAATGAAGCCCAGGCCGGTGAACATGGCGAATCCGGCGGCTAGGAAGGGGAAGACGCGCGGGTCGCGCCAGGAGACCTTGGCGGGGGCGGCCACCAGCTCGCTCTTGGGCTGATCCTTCAGCACAAACTGAACCAGCAGGAACGCCGCGACGAGCATGATAGGCAGCGCGAAGAGCGGGGCGCGCAGCCCGAGCGTTCCCGCCAGGACACCACCGACAAGGGCACCCAGGACCATGGAGATGCCCTGCACAGCGCCCAGCCCGGCCAGGCCCTTGACGCGGGCGGGGCCGGGAGGGGTGACGTCCACGATGAAGGCCTGCGTGGTCGGGGTGATCGCGGAGAGGGAGGCGCCGAAGCCAACGCCACGCAGCAGCAGGAAGAGAAGGAAAAGGACGGTGACCCCGATTGCTCCGGTCATGCCGGCGCTGGCGACAAAAGCGAAAGCAGTGGAGACCACGAAGGCGCCCACTAACGCCAGGCGGAGGACTGCGCGGCGCCCCCAGGACTGGGAGCGGCGACCCCAGGACTTTGAGGTGGTGAAGACCATCAGGGCCGCGAGAGAGATAGTCAGGCCGATCTTCCATTCGTCCAGGTGAACTTCGCGGGCCAGCGGCGCGATAACCGGGCTGAGGATGAACTGACCCAGGTTGGCCAGGAGGACCACGAGGAGGACGACGCGGACCTGCGTGCCGGCGCCTGCGACCTTGGGAGCGGTGCCACTAGCGGGGCCGCTTTGGGACCGAACTGGAGCAGCGGGCTGCTGCGGGGCTTCACTCACGCGGCAACACTAGTCCCGGTCGGAGGCGCTTTCCGAGTGGATGTGAGGGGAATAAAAGGGGATGTGGCCGCTTGGTCTCGCCGCGTCAGAAACCGCGTGTGGCGCATGCCGCTGGCCTGGTTTTGTCGCTCGCCACGGAGCGCGGCTATAATGATCCGGCAGCCTTAATGGCGGCACGCGGGTGTAGCTCAATGGTAGAGCCTCTGCCTTCCAAGCAGATTGCGCGGGTTCGATTCCCGTCACCCGCTCTTAGGGAAGATCCCGGCAGCAACACTGCCGGGATCTTCGCTTATGTGCGGGTCGGTGAATCGAGTGGGCCCACGCTGACACGCAGTGTCAGTGGGGATCCCGTCACCCGCTCGAAGTGAGCAGAGCACCGCGCTGGCGCGAGTGCTCGGCGAGCGAGAAGGGTATGAGAGCAGCGCAGCTGCTGCTCATACCCGCTCTTAGTGAGGATCCCGGCAGGAACACTGCCGGGATCCTCGCTTATGTGCGGGTCGGTGAATCGAGTGGGCCCACGCCCCACCGCCCATCCCGACGGGGAACTTGGGTAAAACGAAGGCCGGGCCGCCCCCCTGTTGGGAGCGACCCGGCCTGTTTACTCTGCGTGAGGTCAGTCGACGGAGATCAGACCAGCCTGGTACGCCTTGTGCAGGCGACGCGGGATACGCACCTCGCGGCCCTGGACGCGAACGGCGTCGAGCGTGGTGAGCTCGGCCTTCCACTGGGACCGACGAGAGCGGGTGTTGCTACGGGACATCTTGCGCTTCGGAACTGCCATGAGCCCTGCCGCTCCTTCCGTTATCGGGGGACTATCTAAGCCACTGCCCAGTGGACTGGGCTAGGGGGCGAGTCGCACCCTGCGCGGCAAACCAGAACATTTTATCAGGCGCACAGCGGTGGGCTAGCCCGCCTGACGTGGTTTGTCCCACGCTTTGCGGTTGTGCCGCGCCGCTGTGGGAGGATGACCACCGTGAGTCTACCGCCTTCTTCAGCCACTATTCGCCGCACCCCGACTCCGGGGCAGATGGTGTGCGCGGAGATCGAGGAGAAGCGTTCTCGCTTCATTACTGCGCTCACGTTCGTGGAGGACGAGTCTGCGGCCAGGTCGCTGATCGCGGCGGTGCGCTCCACCTACCCGGACGCCCGTCACCATTGCAGCGCTTTCATCCTGCCGGGGCAGGGCTCTGTGAACATTGAGCGCTCCTCCGACGACGGCGAGCCCGCCGGCACCGCCGGCACCCCAATGCTGGACACGCTGCGCGGGGCGGGGCTTAACAACGTGGCCGCGGTGGTGACCCGCTACTTTGGCGGAACCCTGCTGGGGCGGGGCGGCTTGGTGCGCGCCTACGCGGGGGCGGTGGAGGCCGCCTTGGCGCAGACGCCGGTGACCACGTGGGGGCAGTTGCGCCGCGCCACGGTGGCGGTGCCGCACGCGGTGGCCGGCCGCCTGGAGGCGGATCTGCGTTCGCGCGACGTAGCGGTGACCGGCACGGAGTACGGCGCCCGCGCCGTACTGCACCTGGCGATCACCCCCGAGCGCACCGACTTCCTCACCGATCTGGTTTCCTCCCTGAGCGCCGGGGAGTACGCCCCCGTTTGGGGCGAGACTGACTGGGTGCGCCTCGACTAGCCACCACTTCTTGGCCGACGTTCCCGCCCACCCCGCCCCACCAACCAGGCAGGATCGCCGCGCACCGCAAGCCAACTGCAGGCGGGCGGGAGGGACCGGGCGGCCGGCGGAACGTCGGACAACAGGGTCTAGCGGAGCGGCCAGCGCGTCGCCGGGGCGCCAGGCAAGGAGCCCTCACGACGCCGCGAGCGCAGCCACACTCCCCCGCACGTCCCTGGCTCCCTGACCACCACCCACCTGCCCCAAACCCGGGCGCCAGTTGGGCGACAAGGACACATGTTCGGCGACAAGACCGGGAGTTGGGCGACAAGAATTCGCCGATACCCGTCGCCCAGGTGGCGCCCTCGTCGCCCAAGTTGAGTCCTCGTCGCCC
>JAUMWR010000003.1:14483-32683 GCA_030529545.1 Buchananella hordeovulneris | reverse complement strand
AGGGTCGCGCCCCAAACGCCGCTCTCCGTCTCTCTGGTGGCGCACTGGTCGCACCTGGAGTGACCTCGTCGCCCGAGTTATCCACCCCGCCCGCCGCGCGCCCACGACCTTCGCCGCACACACCCCGCTCACACACACCCCGCGCATTTAGGACCTGAGACCTACGCAACACCAAAAGTAGTAGCGAATTGAACTACTTTCCCCTAAGGTGATTAACCGTTGAACAAGTTTTGTCGTAGTTAGGGACTACCGTGGCCATCGCCGCAAACATCACCGACCTAGTTGGCTCCACCCCGCTGGTGCGCCTGAACCGCCTTGCCCCCGCCGGCACCACCGTGCTGGTCAAGCTCGAATCCCGTAACCCCGCCTTCTCCGTCAAGGACCGCATCGCCAAGGCGATCGTCGAGGCGGCCGAGGAAAGCGGCGAACTCCAGCCCGGGGGAACCATCGTGGAGGCCACATCCGGCAACACGGGCGTCGCGCTGGCGATGATCGGCGCGGCCCGTGGCTACAAGGTGGTCCTGGCCATGCCGCAGTCCATGTCCATCGAGCGCCGCGCTCTGGCCCGCGCCTACGGTGCCGAGCTGCTGCTCACCGACCCGGCCGAGGGAATGCGCGGCGCGGTGGCGGCCATCGACGCCTACGCCGCAGAGAACCCGGGCGTCGTCAAGGCACGCCAGTTCTCCAACGCCGCCAACTTGGCAATCCACCGCAAGACCACAGCCGAGGAGATCTGGTCGGACACCGAAGGCGCCGTGGACGTCTTCGTGGCCGGCGTGGGCACCGGCGGCACACTCTCCGGCGTGGGCCAGGTCCTCAAGGAGCGCAAGCCCGGCGTGCATGTGGCCGCTGTGGAGCCCAAGGACTCCCCGCTGCTCTCCACCGGCACCGCCGGCCCGCACAAGATCCAGGGCATCGGCGCCAACTTTGTGCCCGACGTCCTTGACCGCGAGGTTTATGACGAGATCGTGCAGGTGAGCAACGAGGACGCCTTCGCCACTTCTCGCTCCCTGGCCGCCAACGAGGGCATCCTGGTGGGCATCTCCGCCGGCGCCAACGTGTGGGCCGCCCTGCAGCTCGCCGCCCGCCCGGAGAACCAGGGCAAGACCATCGTCACCGTCCTGCCGGACACCGGCGAGCGCTATATCTCCACCCCCCTGTGGTCTGAGCTCGTTAGCTAGGTGACACGGCGGGAGCTGTGACCGACGCCCCTCGGCGCCGCCCCAAGCTCCCGCCGCCACCTACTCGGACCGGTTTTGGCGGGCCGGTTTGCACTGGCCAATTTGGGCGGGGTGGCCGGCGGGAACGTCGTCCACCCAATTGCCCACCAACAGGCCGGAATAAAGCATCTACTTGCGACGTTAACTACCTCGGCTAGCAAAGCCCCGCCCAGGCCGAAAGGAAGCACCATGCACGACTCCAAGGTTCCCCTCCGCACCCTCTTGCGAGAGGACCTGGACGCTGCCGTTGGCGCGGACCCGGCGGCCCGCTCCCGGTTCGAGGTGGCGCTGCTCTACCCCGGCGTGCACGCCATCTGGGCCCACCGCGTGGCCCACCGCTGGTGGCACCGCAAGTGGGGCAAGTTCTGGGCGTTAGCCCTCTCCCAGTTCACCCGGCGCGCCACCGGCATCGAGATCCACCCGGGCGCCAGCCTGGGGCGGCGCCTATTCATCGACCACGGCATGGGTGTGGTGATCGGCGAGACCACAGAGGTAGGCCAGGACGTCATCATCTTCCACGGCGTCACCCTGGGCGGCACCTCCATGAGCAGGGGCAAGCGCCACCCCACCATCGGCAATCGGGTGGTGATCGGCGCCGGCGCCAAGGTACTGGGCCCCATCACCGTGGGAGACGGATCGCGCGTGGGGGCCAACGCCATCGTGGTCAAGCCGGTCCCGCCCTCGCACTCCGCGATCGGGATTCCCGCCAAGAACACGCCACTGGACCCCGCGCTGCGCACCGAGACGTGGGTGAACTACGACCCGGCTTTGTTTATCTAGACAAACACAAACCCACCAGCTTCGTGACCCATGCAACAATTGGGCATGGGCACGTTGACAATGAGCATTGGGGCTCGCCACCTAGCTGACATCGAAGAATCGGCCGCACTTAGCCAAATCAAGTTGCGACGGTTGACCAAAGCGGACGTGGAAGAACTGGCCCAGCTCTACCTCGACTCCTACGCCCCCGGCGTGGCCGTGGACTCTCTCACCGAGGCGCGCGAGGAGATGAATATGACGTTCCAGGGTGCCTTTGGGCAGGTCATCACGGGCGCCACCCTGGGCGCGGAGATCGACGGCACGCTCGTGGGAGCCATCCAGACCGTCTCCAACCCGCCGTGGGACGACATCCCGACGGGCCCGTTCATCATCGAGCTGTTTGTGCACCCGGAGTTTCGCGGCAAGGGCGTGGCCACCGCCCTGCTCAGCGCAGCCGCCGCGCACTGCCACAACCAAGGCCTGAAGGCCATCTCCCTGCGCGTGTCCATGAAGAGCGCGGCGCCGGCCGTGCGCCTCTACGAGTGGCTGGGCTTCCAAGTAGTAGAGCCGGAAGAGGACTAGGAATAGCCCGCCCGCTCCCGGCCCTAACTAGGGGAAAAGACCTGCTCTTACTTCTCCAGCTCCGCCAGTAGCGCGATGCGGCGGGAGTGGCGCTCGTCGCCGCTGAACGGCTCGGATACGAAGGCGTCCACAATGGCCAGCAGCTCCTCCCGGGAGTGCTGGCGGGCGCCGATGCCAACCACGTTGGCGTCGTTGTGCTGGCGGGCCAGGAGCGCGGTGTCCACGTTCCAGGCCAGCGCGGCACGCACGCCGGCCACCTTATTGGCGGCAATCTGCTCGCCGTTGCCGGATCCCCCCAGGACGATGCCCAGGCTGCCCGGGTCCGCCACCACAGCGCGGGCGGCGTCGGCACAAAACGGCGGGTAGTCGTCGAGGGCGTCGTAGACGTGGGCGCCGTGGTCCACGACCTCGTGCCCGTTTTCACGCAAGTGAGCGGTGACGAATTCCTTGGCCTCGAAGCCGGCGTGGTCCGCCGCAATGTGAATACGCATGGCCTCTATGTTGCCATTTATCCAGCGTCTTTGGCGCATCGCCGCGAGCCGGGCGGCAGTTGGACACCTCGTTCCTTCCAAGCAGAAGCTGCCCGGGACGCGCCGCCCGCGCTGGGCACTTACACTTTTGCGCATGACTGACCTGATCGCCGGGGTGCTGGACCCGGCCCGTATGGATGAAGCGGTTCGCCCGCAGGACGACCTCTACCGTTACGTGCACGGCACGTGGCTGCGGGAACACGAGATTCCCGCCGACCGCCCGATGGATGGCGTCTTCTACGCGCTGCGTGACCAGTCCGAGGAGGAGGTGCGCGCGATCATCGAGGAGTGCGCGGACCTGGTTGCCGCCGGCACCGCCACGGACGCGCAGGAGCGCGTGGGCAAGCTGTACGCCTCCTTCATGGACGAGGCCGTGGTGGAGAAGACCGGTGCCGGCGCCCTGGCCGCCGACCTGGACCTCCTGTGCGGTGTCACCAACCACTCCGAGCTGGCGCGCGCCATCGGCGCCCTCCAGCGCACCGGTACCGCCGGTCTCGTTGGCTTCGACGCCGAGGGCGGCTTCGACAACCCCAACAACTACACGCTCTTCACGAGCCAGGCCGGCCTGGGCCTGCCCGACGAGGCCTACTACCGCGAGGAGAAGCACGCCGAAACCCTGGCCGCCTACCGCGGGCACGTGGCCCGTCAGCTGCGCAACTGCGGCCTGGCCGCCTCCGACGATGAGGCCGCCCGCCGCAGCAACCGCGTGGTGGACTTCGAGATCGAGCTGGCCAAGGGCCACCGCGACGCGGTCAAGGCGCGCGAGGCCGAGCTAATGAACAACCCGATGACCTTTGCCCAGTTGCAGGAGGTCGGCGCCGGCTTCGACTGGGTGGCCTTCTTCGACGCCTACATCGACGGCAAGGAGGTGCCCGACCTCCTGGTGATGGAGCCGGAGTACATCTCCCACCTGGGCAAGACGTGGGAACAGACCGAGCTGAGCCTGCTGCTGGACTACGCCACGTGGCACGTGGTGCGCTCGCGCTCCCCCTACCTGAACCAGACCTTTGTGCAGGAGAACTTCGAGTTCTACGGCAAGACCCTGGCCGGCACCCAGGAGCTGCGCGCCCGCTGGAAGCGCGGCGTGGCCCTGGTGGAGGGCGCGATCGGGGAGGACGTGGCCCAGGTTTACGTGGCCAAGCACTTCCCGCCGTCCTACAAGGCGGCCATGCAGGAGCTTGTTTCCAACCTGATCGAGGCCTACCGCGAGTCCATTTCCGGGCTCGATTGGATGGGAGAGGAGACCAAGGCCCGCGCCCTGGAGAAGCTGGGCACCTTCGTCTCCAAGGTGGGCTACCCGGACAAGTGGCGCGACTTCTCCGCGCTGCACTTCGGCTCCTCGCTGCTGGCAAACGTGCGCGTGGCCAGCGCCTTTGAGACCGACTACATGCTGAGCAAGGTCGGCAAGGAGATCGACCCGACCGAGTGGCTGATGACCCCGCAGACGGTCAACGCCTACTACCACCCGATCCGCAACGAGATCGTGTTCCCGGCCGCGATTCTGCGCCCGCCGTTCTTCTCCCCGGAGGCGGACGACGCTATTAACTACGGTGCGATTGGCGCGGTGATCGGCCACGAGATCGGCCACGGTTTTGACGACCAGGGCTCCAAGTTTGCCGGCGACGGCTCGCTGAGCGACTGGTGGACTGCGGAGGACCGCGCCGCCTTCGAGGAGCGCACTCGCGCCCTGATCGAGCAGTACAACAAGTTCGTGCCCCAGCAGTTGGTGGAGAAGTACGGCGACGAGCACCACGTCAACGGCGCACTGACGATCGGCGAGAACATCGGTGACCTGGGCGGCGCTACGATCGCCCTGAAGGCCTACCGCCTGGCCCTTGCCAAGGCCGGTGTGGAGGGGCTGGAGAATGCCCCGGTCATCGACGGCATGACTGGCACCCAGCGCTTCTTCCTCTCCTACGCCCGCGTTTGGGGCTCCAAGGCGCGGGATGAGGCCCTGATCCAGCAGGTCGCCACCGACCCGCACTCTCCGGCCGAGTTCCGCGCGAACGGGATCGTGGCCAACGTCGATGAGTTCGCGCAGGCTTTCGACGTTCAGCCGGGCGACAAGCTCTGGATTGACCCCGCGAAGCGGGTGCGCATCTGGTAGCACTACCGCAAAGGGGGCCGGGTTTTCCACCCGGCTCCCTTTGTTTATCGCTTCTATGTAAATCGGCTTTACGGCGCCGTTTTTTGTACAGTAGGCGGCTGTGCCTGGCAGAATCGAGCTGACTGGCACAAACAATGAGCCCTTTATGAGGAGTGTGTAGATGCCCGGAGAGAACCTGACTCAGGTAGAAGCGGCCCAGCGCGTGGCGGTGGTTAGCGATGCCGTTTACCGCGTTGAGCTGGACCTTACGCAGGATGGCGCTACCTTCTGGTCTCGCACGGTCGTGAACTTTGCTGGGCAAGAGGGGGCCTCCACCTTCGTGGACCTCATCTCCCCCCACGTGCACTCCATTACCCTGAACGGTCAGGCGCTGGACCCGGTTGTGCACCAGGACTCGCGGATCGCGCTGGAGGGACTAGCCGAGGCCAACGAGCTAGTGGTTGAGGCCGAATGCGCCTACTCCCACACCGGTGAGGGCCTGCACCGCTTTGTGGACCCGGCCGACGACCAGGCCTACGTTTACTCCCAGTTCGAGGTTGCTGACTCCCGCCGCGTGTTCGCGGTGTTCGAGCAGCCGGACCTGAAGGCCACTTACCAGTTCACGGTGGTCAGCCCGCGCGGCTGGAAGATGTTCTCCAACTCCCCCACCCCCCAGCCCATCGAGACTGAGGGGCGCGGCGGGCAGGCCCTGCGCTGGGAGTTCGCCCCCACCGCCCGCATGTCCAGCTACATCACCGCCATCTGCGGTGGCCCGTTCGAGGGTGCCACCGGCAGCCTGACCAGCTCCGATGGCCGCGAGATCCCGCTGGGTGTGTGGGCCCGTGCCTCTCTGGCAGAGCACCTGGACGCCGAAGAGATCATGGACATCACCCGCGCCGGTTTTGCCTTCTTCGAGCGCGAGTTTGACTATCCCTACCCGTTCGAGAAGTACGACCAGCTTTTTGTGCCGGAGTTCAACGCTGGCGCGATGGAGAACGCCGGCTGCGTGACCTTCCGCGACGAGTACGTGTTCCGTTCCAAGGCGGCGGAGGCCAAGGTGGAGCGCCGCGCGGTGACGATCCTGCACGAGTTGGCCCACATGTGGTTTGGCGACCTGGTGACGATGAAGTGGTGGAACGACCTGTGGCTGAACGAGTCGTTCGCCGAGTTCGCCTCCACTTTGGCCACCGCTGAGGCCACCCGCTGGGAAGAGGCCTGGACCACCTTCGCGATGGCGGAGAAGGCGTGGGCGTACGGCCAAGACCAGCTCTCCTCCACCCACCCGATCGTCGCCACGATGAATGACCTGGAGGACGTGGAGGTCAACTTCGACGGCATCACTTACGCCAAGGGCGCCTCCGTGCTGCGTCAGCTGGTTGCCTACGTGGGCCGCGAGGAGTTCATGGCCGGCGTGCGCACCTACTTTAAGAAGCACGCGTGGGGCAACACTGTCCTCACCGACCTACTAACGGAGCTGGAGGAGACCAGCGGCCGCGATCTGAAGGAGTGGAGCAAGGTGTGGCTGGAGGAGTCCGGCATCACCCTGTTGCGTCCGGTGATTGAGGTGGACGACGCTGGCCTGGTTACCGCCGCGTCCATCACGCAGGAGAGTTTCTCGCCCGGTTCGTCCCTGCGCCCCCACCGCCTGGTGGTGGGCGGCTACGACCTGGTGGACGGCGAGCTGCGCCGCACCAGCCGCATCGAGATGGACGTGACCGGCGGTTCCACCGAGATCACCGAGCTGATTGGCAAGCCGCGCCCCGCGTTGGTGTTGGTGAACGACGAGGACCTGGCCTACGCCAAGGTGCGCCTGGACGCGCAGAGCCTGGAGACCGCCCGCCTGCACGTTTCCTCTTTGCAGGACTCGATGGCGCGCGCCCTGATTCTCTCCGGCGCGTGGGACATGACCCGCGACGGCGAGTGGAGTGCCCGTGACTTCCTGGACCTGGCGCTCACCGCGCTGGGTACGGAGACCCACTCCTCCATTTTGGCCATGCTGCTCAACTGCGTGCGCCGCGCGCTGGAGAACTACGTGCACCCGGCCAACCGCGCAGCGAGCGAGGTGGAGGTGGGCGAGCGCCTGCTGCGCCTGGCCCGCACTGCCCCTGCGGACTCCGATGCTCAGCTGCAGTTCGTGTCTGCTGCCGCCCGCCACATCGCTTCCGACGAGCAGGCCGCCGCGATCCGCGCGCTACTGGAAGGCACAGAGACCCTCAACGGCCTGGTGCTGGACGTGGACCGTCGCTGGGCGCTGGCCATTGGCCTGGCCGCCTACGGCGCGCTGGGTGAGGAGGAGATCGCGCGCTTCGAGGCCGAGGACCAGACGGTCACGGGCCGCCAGAACGCCGCCGAGGCCCGCGCAGCCCTGCCGACGGCCGAGGCCAAGCAGGCCGCCTTCGATTCCCTGGCCGACGACGCCTCGCTGCCCAACGGCATGATCTTCCACAAGATCTACGGCTACCAGCGCTGCCTGAACCGTTCCCTGCTGGTGGGCGGCGCTGCGCAGTACTTCTCTCGCCTGCTCACCTGGTGGGAGGAGCGTGGTGGCCAGGTGGCCCAGACCCTGATCCCGGCGCTGTACCCGATCGCCCTGGTGGGCCTGGAGGAGGCCACCGGCATCGACCCGATCGGTGCCGGCAAGCAGTGGCTCGCGGACAACCCGGCGGCCCCGGCCGCCCTGCGCCGCCTGGTCTCCGAGGGCTTGGACGACGCCGAGCGCGCATACAGGGCGCAGCAGGCGGATCTGGCCCGCTGAGCTAACCGAAACTAGTGGGGCGCGGGAGGTTTTACCTCCCGCGCCCTAACTTTTTTGCTGCCGCCCAGCGCTTAAAGGGCAGCGGCGATCTGGACGAAGTCGGGGATGGTGGCGTGCGCGCCCGCGTCCACCAGGTCGGCGGCAGTGAAGCTAGTGGTCACCCCCAGCACCAGGCCCACGCCGGCGGCTCGCGCTGATTTCACACCCGGCGGGGTGTCCTCCACCGCCACGCACACGACGGGGGCCAGCTCTAGCTTCTTGGCGCCCTGCTGGTAGGGCTCGGGGTGCGGCTTGCCGACGGTGACGTCCTCGGCGCTCACCAGGTGCAGCCCCTCCCAGCTCAGCCCGGCCAGCTCCACCCCGGAGCGCGCCCACCAGCGCATCGCGGAGGTGACCACGCAGGCACGGGAAAAGCTCGCCACGAACTCCTTGGCCCCGGCCACCGGAATGGGCGGGTACTTCTCCAAGTCCACGTAACTGTAGGCCGTCTGCGCCAGCTCGCTGTAGTCCAATCCCTCCTCGTGCCACGGCCCCGGGGTGTCCCGGAAGGAGTCGGCACCCGTGCGGCCGGTAAAGGACCGCAGCATCTGGGGCGTGAGATGCCAGCCCCGGTCCGCGAAGAAGTCCCGGTAGGCGGCCTGGTTGGCCGGCTCGGAGTTCACCAGCGTCCCGTCCATATCGATGAGCAGCCCGCCCTCGGTGGTGGAGGTGCGCAGAAAGCTCACTACTTGACTCCAGGACATGGCGGGTCCTTCCTAACCTACTCGGGGTGCTCGCGCACCCTGATCCTGCGCGGGAGTATCCACTCTCCCATAAGAGGAGAGGGGCGCGAGCCTACGCTCGCGCCCCTCCACCTGTTAAGAAGTCACTCCCAGGACAACAGCGGTGCGCCGACCTCGACCTCAGTGCCCTCCTCGGCCAGAACGCTGATGGCGTCCTTGCCGTCCAGAGCGATGATCGGGCAGACCGTGCGGCGGCCGCCGTCCTCGATCTCCTTGGGGTTCCACGTGACCAGAAGCTGGCCCTCCTCCACCGCGGACTTCTCTGCGGCGTGGAGCGTGAAGCCCTCGCCCTTGAGCTGGACGGTGTCCAGACCCAGGTGCACCAGGACTCCCTTGCCGTCGGGGCAAGCGATGACGAAAG
Organism: Buchananella hordeovulneris; assembly: GCA_030529545.1. Taxonomy (GTDB): domain Bacteria; phylum Actinomycetota; class Actinomycetes; order Actinomycetales; family Actinomycetaceae; genus Buchananella; species Buchananella hordeovulneris_A. The sequence goes on along the minus strand of JAUMWR010000003.1, from coordinate 23,608 downwards.
CGTGGGGGTGGAACTTCACGATGGTGCCGGCCACGGGGGCTACCACGCGGCTCTCAGCACCATCAATCGCCGGCTGGATCGCAATGCCAGGGCCGACGATGCGCTGGGAGAACACTGCGTCCGGGACCTCGTCCAGGGACACAACCTTTCCCACCAGCGGGGCCGTAATCTGCAAGGTCACCGGATGTCCTCGATGTCCTCTGCGATGGTGTCGGCATTGGGGCCAACGATGACCTGCACGACGTTGCCTGCACGCATGACGCCGTGGGCGCCGGCGGCCTTCAGAGCAGCCTCGTCAACGACAGAGCCGTCTTCCAGCTCGACGCGCAGACGGGTAATGCAGGGCTCCAGCTCAATGATGTTGTCGCTGCCACCGAGGGCCGCGAGGATCTGCTCTGCCTGAGACATATGCACACTCCTTTGTGATCCGTCTGGACCAAACCGCTGGTCCAGACCACCAGTTTTCTCTTCTTTTGCACTGCTGTCAAACCTCCAGCGCAAGAAGTTTGTCAAATGCCCCCTCCAGGCGACGATGCCTTGCGCTCAAAAGCCACCACGGGGACCGTCACCGCATAGCGGTCAGCCCTAAAAGTCGTGATCGTTTTGGCCACGCTTTTGGCCCCGGAAAATACCCGCCGCGTGATCTGCAAGGCCGGGTGGGGGCATTGCACGCGCAGCACCTTGCACTCGATCTGATCGAAAATGGCGCCCTCGATCGTGTCCTCGCCCCACGTCGGTTCATAGCCGGCGCCGGCAAGAGCGTCGTACAAAGAACCATTGCCGACGTCCGACGGATCCAGCGCTACAAGGGAGCGCGGGAGCCAGATCTCCTCCAGCGCAATACTCTCCCCGTCCGCCAGAAGCAGGCGGCGCACGTAATAGGCCGCGGCTCCCGCCTCCACCTCCAGGTCGGAGGCCAACTGCCCCTTGACCGTCACCGTCTCGAAGGAAAGCACGACCTTCTCCGGCTCCAGACCGCGCCGCTTCATCTCCTGCGTGAACGAAGTCAGGCGTACCTGCGCGCGCCGGTTGGGCTGTGCCACGAAAGTGCCGCTCCCCTGCACCCGCTCCAGCCGCCGCTCATTAACCAACGAATCGACCGCCTGCCGCACCGTCATACGGGAGACACCAAAGAGATTGCACAGCACGCGCTCCGACGGGATGGCATCCCCCGGAGATAGCTCAGTGGAGATCAGGGAGGACAGGTAATCCCGCACCGCCTTGTGCTTAACCACCGCCACTTCTCATCCCCCTCGACAAGCCCGAACCACCAGATTACCCCTTTCTATAAGGGCAAGTGATCGAAGGACTCAATTTTCCTATACAATAACGGGCCACTGACAGCGGCAGCTAGCGCACCCATTTTTCAGATGGCGGAGGACCTGCCCGGCCCTCCACCGCCAGCCGGCGGCCGCCGGGAGGCGCCGCCGGTACGCGACGCGCCGAGCCGAGCGATGGCTCCCCTCCGCATCTTTACGCTCAACCAGACGCCCGCCTAGCGCCCCACTCCTGCGCGCGCTGACCCGTGGTAGGTGGCTGGATGCGTGGCCGGCCCTGGTCCGCCCCAGTCCTGCGCGCGCTGACCCGCGATTGCCAAACACTTGGGGCTATCCGTGAGCGTGAACCGCCCCGAACCTGGAAGGAAGCTGGGCGCTGACTGGGCCCAGCCCCCAACTTCTGCGAGCTTCAAGCCAATCGCGGGCAACAATCCGGCGACACTCTGCAAAAACCCTGGGAGAAAACTTGACACAAGCCACACGGCAATGTTGAGTTAGACAAGCTGGTCCAGACCTGCGCGATCCGTGCACCGAAGGACGGGCCCACTTCTAAAACGGGAGTGGACGGATTTGCGGCGATGGTGCCGCACGTCAAACAGGAGCTCAATTGGCTACTTCATCCTCTCGCTCCGGCGGCTTCATGGCCGTCGCACAGCGACTCGGTCGTTCCTTGATGCTTCCGATCGCCACCCTGCCTGCAGCTGGTCTGCTCCTGCGCTTCGGCCAGGCTGACATGCTGGGCGCTGACGGCCTCGGTAAGCACCTCGAATTCATGAACAAGGTCGCTGACGTCGTTGGCGCCGCTGGTGGCGCCGTCTTCGGTAACCTGCCGCTGATCTTCGCCGTTGGTGTTGCTATCGGTTTCGCCAAGAAGTCTGACGGTTCCACCGGTGTTGCCGGTCTGATCGGTTACCTGGTCTTCGCTGAGACCCTCAAGCCGATGTCCAAGTTCGTCATGGGCGTCGACGAGGCTGGCGAGGCCGTGAAGACCGTTAACTACGGCGTGCTCGGCGGTATCCTCGTCGGTATCGTGGCCGCTCTGCTGTGGCAGAAGTACTACCGCACCAAGCTGCCGGACTGGCTGGCCTTCTTCGGTGGTCGCCGCTTCGTTCCGATCATCACCTCCGCCGTTGCGGTTCTGATGGCTGTTGTCATGTCCTTCATCTTCCCGGCCTTCAACTGGCTCGTTAACGAGAAGCTCGGTGGCTGGCTCATGGGCGAGGGCAACAACGTCCTCGGTGGATTCGTCTTCGGTACCATCAACCGCCTGCTCATCCCGTTCGGTCTGCACCACCTGATCAACTCCATCCCGTGGTTCACCCTGGGTGAGTGCACCAACGCCGCTGGCGAGACCCTGCACGGTGACCTGACCTGCTTCTTCAACGGTGTTGACGGCACCAACGCTTGGACCGGTGGCTACATGACCGGCTTCTTCCCGATCATGATGTTCGCTCTGCCCGCCGCCGCTCTGGCCATCTGGCAGACCGCCAAGCCGGAGCGCAAGAAGGCCACCGGTGCTCTCATGTTCTCCGTCGCTCTGACCGCGTTCCTGACCGGTATCACCGAGCCCCTGGAGTACGCCTTCGCTTACGTTGCCTTCCCGCTGTACGCCGTGCACGCAGTCCTGACCGGTTCCGCTCTGGCTGTGACCAACCTGCTCGGTGCTAAGGACGGCTTCTCCTTCTCCGCTGGTGCCATCGACTACCTGATCAACTTCGGTAAGTCCGCTGAGCTGTCCGGTGGCGTGTTCCAGGGCCCGATCATGATCGTCCTGATCGGTCTCGTCTACGCTGTCATCTACTTCTTCGTGTTCCGCTTCATGATCCCGGCGTTCAACTTCCCGACCCCGGGCCGTGAGGAGGACGGCGACGGTTTCGAGGCCGCTCAGGCCGAGGCTGCCGTTCGCACCGGTAAGGCTGCTGAGGAAGAGCGCAAGCGCTGACGCGTTAGCGAGTTCCTAGCAAACTTGCTCTAGGGTGTGGGGCCAAGCAATCGCTTGGCCCCACACCTCTTTGTTGTCCGCCGGCACTCTGGCGCCTCGCTGCTGGCTGCGCAGACACCCGAGTTAGCAGGTAGCCAACCGTCCCCTGGCAAAAGCAAGTGGCCGGCACGTCCCCAGACGTGCCGGCCACTTCCCTGCGAGCCCAGCGGTTAAGAACGCGGGCGGGTTCCCATAGCCTCGCGCATCACCGCGAAGAGAGACTGGGCCGAAGCACTGGCCGGGATGTCCTCCAACAGCACTGCGCGCCCCTCGGCGTCACCCAGCGGCACGCGCCAGTTGGGGTACTCGTTGTCGGTGCCGGGCTGGTTCTGTGCGCGCTTCTCCCCCACCGCGTCCACCAGGGCCACCCCAATCAGCTGGGAGGGAGTGGCCGCGACGAAGCGGTGCATGCCGGCGATGATGTCCTGCGGGCCGGCGTCGTGGCTTCCCAGGTAGCCGCGCTCTACGAGCTCTCCCACCATCGCGGCGCGCTCGGCGCGGGCCTCAGCGCGGGCGTGCTCAACGTCGTCCTCCAACAAGCCCAGCCGGTTGCGCAGCTCCACGTGCTCGCCGTCCAGATAACCGGCCGTGGGCGGCAGGTCGTGCGTGTTCACCGTAGACAGCGCCAAGCGGCGGTAGTCCTGCGGGGCCAGGAAGCCACCGTGCTCGTTCTTCTCGAACCACATGATCGAGGTGCCCAGCACCCCGCGGTCCGCCAGATAGTCCCGCACCCACGGCTCCACGGTGCCCAGATCCTCACCGATCAGCACCGCGCCGGCTCGGTGAGCCTCCAGTAGCAGCACGCCCAGCATCGCCTCGTGGTTGTAGCGAACGTAGGTGCCGTCCGCCGGGGACTGGCCCGTGGGCACCCACCAGAGGCGGAACAGGCCAAGGATGTGGTCAATCCGCAGGGCACCGGAGTGGGCCATGACGGTGCGGGCCATTTCCCGCAGGGGGAGGTAGGCCATGCGCGCCAGGGCGTCGGGACGCCACGGCGGCTGGTCCCAGTTCTGCCCCTGTTGGTTGTACATGTCCGGCGGGGCACCCACGCCCATGCCGCGAGCGAAGGCCTCGGGCATGGTCCACATGTCGGCTCCGTGCTTGGACACGCCGACCGCCAGATCCGCCATAACCCCCAGATGCATGCCGGCGCCCTTCGCGGCGCTCTGCGCGGCGGCCAACTGGTCGTCGGCCACCCACTGCAGCCAGACGTAGAAGTCGATACGGGCCGCAAGGCGTTCGCGCGCCTGGGCCACGTCGGCGCCGTGTACGTCCTCCAGACCGGTGGGCCAGTCGATGCCGTCCTTGGCGCAGCCGTACTCGGGGCTGAGCTCCTCTACCAGGGCGCACCACAGGCCCCAGTTCTCCAGGCTCTGCCCGCCGCGGCGGCGGAAGCGCTCGAAGGCGGTCTGCCGCCCAAACCTGCGCGGGGCGTGGAAGATCTCCTCCAGGACCTCCAGCTTGCTGGCCCAGGCCGCATCGCGATCCACCTTGGTGAGGTTGCGGCTGGCGGCCTGCCACTGGCGCTGGGCCTCCTCGGCGCGGGTGCGCGCGGCGGCGGAGATGCGGCCGTACTCCTCAATCAGTTGCGGCCGCACGTAGAGCGGACTGACGAACTGGCGGGTGACGGGCAGGTAGGGGGAAGGGGTGATCGGCGGTAGCGGCTCACCGGCGTGGGTGGGGTTAATGAGCAGGAAGTCTGCGCCCTGCTCTCCGCTCACCTGGGCCAGGTCGGCCAAGTCGCCGTAGTCGCCCATGCCCCAGGATTCCTGGGAGAGGGTGGAGTAGACCTGGGCCATGACGCCCCAGCCGCGCCAGTTACGGCCCGGCAGGGCCTCCAACCGGAACGGGGTCACCGCCAGCGGCGAGCGCTCCACGCGCCAGTTCTCGCCCTCACCGATCTCTGCAACGATTTCGTGCCAGCCCAGCGGCAGGTTCTCCGGCAGATAGAACGTGGCCCGGCCAATCAGTACACCGTCCACCTCGCACGGGGGCACGTAGTGATCCAGCTGGGAGAGCTGCCAGTGGCCGCCGCGCTCCAGCTCGACGCGCACGCGCACGGGCTCGCCGTGGTGGACGTGGACCGGCAGCTCGTAACCGAAGCCGGAACGCATGACTACGCTCGGCGGCAGCGGATCACGCCACGGCGCAATGTCCACCTGGTAATGGGAGTGCGCCGTTTCCTCGTCGGTGGTTGCGGCCACGCCCAGCGCCCCCAAGACGGCCACCAGGGTGTGCTCGGACACCACTCGGTGAGTGCCGGAATAATCCCAGTACTCAGTTGCTACGCCGCACTTTGCTGCCAAACTTCGCAGCGCATCTGTGTTGCCGGGTACTGCGCCAGGCATGGTCTCCATCCTTCATTGGCTGGACCGACTTGCAGGTTGTTTCAGTCGGGTTTACGCCAAATCTACCAGTTTCTTGCAAACAGATTTACAAAACTTGCAGACAAGTCCACGTGCCGGAAGCGGCAGGCCAGAATGCGGACGGGCACCCCTAGCTAGCGAGATTCGAAGCGGCGCGCCACCCCGAGGGCGGCGATCTCGTCGACCACCGCGTCGGTCTCGACGCCCAGCACCACCTGCACTACGTTGCCGGTGGCGGAGACAATTGCGGCCAGCGCCCCTGCCGCCTTCAGCGCAGCGGTAGAAACGTGACGAACATCGTGCACTTCAACGCGCATGCGCGTCACACAGGCCTCCACGTTGATGAGGTTTTCTGCACCTCCGAGGGCAGCAAGAATCACTTGCGCGCGATCACTCATGGCTCTCCCCCCGTATCCGCCTTGAGAACACAAACGACAAGAGCGTAGCACATTTGGTGGCCCGCGTCACATCTCTGGTTGCGTAGACGGCGCCGGACGGACTTCACACGTGTTCGCGCACGGCGTTTGCCCTCCGGTTCCCACCGGAATCAGGGACAATTGTCACAGAGCTTCAACAAAGGAGGAACGGGTGTCCGCTAGCAACGTCAGCTTTGAAGGTATTGCAGTCAGCCCCGGCCTGGTGGCCGGCCCCGTAGCTCACATGGGAGCCGGGATTGAGGAGCCCAACCCGAACGAGCGGTTCACGGGTGACCCGGCGGACGCCAAGGAACTAATCCAGGCCGCTGCGGCGGCCACCAAGGCAGATCTGGAGTTCAAGGCCGCCTCTGCGCAGGGCGAAGGCCGCGAGGTCCTAACCATGACCGCGCAGATGGCCGCAGACAAGACCCTGGTTAAGCAGGCTGCCAAGCTGGTGGCCTCCGAGGGCATCACGCCGGCTCGCGCCGTGTGGCAGGCAGCAGCAGGCATCGCCGCGCAGTTGGAGGCCCTGGGCGGCTACATGGCCGAGCGCACCCGCGATGTGGCGGACGTGCGTGACCGCATCGTGGCTCGCCTGACCGGCCAGGACCTGCCGGGCATTCCCGAGCGTCCCGAGCCATTCATCTTGATCGCCCGCGACCTGGCCCCGGCGGACACCGCGCTGCTGGACCCGGCCAAGGTGGTTGGCATCATCACCGCCGAGGGTGGCCCGACCTCCCACACCGCGATCCTGGCCCGCGACCTGGGCATCCCGGCCATCGTAGGCGCCGGCAACGCCGTCCTGAAGAACTTGGAGGCGGGTGCCTTTGTGCTGCTGGACGGTTCCAAGGGCAAGGTGAGCCTGAACCCGTCGGTGGAGGACATGGAGCGCGTGGCCGCCCTTTCTCGCCGCAAGGCCGTCTTCAACGGCACCGGCCAGACCAAGTGCGGTCACCGCGTGCAGCTGCTCGGCAACGTGGGTGACGCAGCCAGCGCGATGGCCGCTGCCGCCGCCGGCGCCGAGGGCGTTGGCCTCTTCCGCACCGAGTTCGCGTTCCTGGACGAGGCCGTGGAGCCGAGCCACGAGAAGCAGGTGGCCGCCTACCGCGCGGTGCTGGCTGCATTCCCGGGCAAGAAGGTGGTTGTGCGCACCCTGGACGCCGGCGCCGACAAGCCGCTGCCGTTCGTGACGGATATGAGCGAGGAGAACCCCGCCCTGGGCGTGCGCGGCTTCCGCACCTCCTTCAAGTTCCCGCACGTGCTAACCAACCAGCTCAAGGCGCTGGCCGACGCTGCCGCGCAGGAGACCGCCGATGTGTGGGTCATGGCCCCCATGATCGCCACCATGCCGGAGGCGGAGGCCTTTGTCTCCCAGTGTGAGGCCGTTGGCCTGAAGACGGCCGGCATCATGGTGGAGGTGCCCTCCGCCGCGCTCACCGCTGACCGCCTGCTCTCGCGCGCCAAGTTCGCCTCGATCGGCACCAACGACCTGACCCAGTACACGATGGCTGCCGACCGCATGCTCGGCTCGCTAGCGCAGCTCTCCACCGTGTGGCAGCCGGGCGTGCTGGCCCTGATCGAGGTCACTTGCAAGGGCGGCGCGGCCAACGACGCCCCGGTGGGCGTCTGTGGTGAGGCTGCGGCTGACCCGGCGCTGGCCGTGGTGCTGACCGGGCTGGGTGTTAAGAGCCTGTCGATGACTTCCCGCGCGCTGGCCGACGTTGCCGAGGTACTGGCCTCCGTGACCCTGGAGGAGTGCCAGGAGCTGGCCCAGCTTGCGCTGGCTGCCGTTGACGCCGACTCCGCGCGGGAGGCCGTGCGCAGCCGCCTGCCGATTCTGGAGGAACTGGGCCTGTGATTCTGGAGGGCGCTACTCCCCTCCAGATTCCGCCGGCCTCGTCTGAGCCGCTGGCCTCTGTATTGCGCATTTTGCAGCTGGAGGCCGGCGGCGGTCCGGACGTGTTCGTGGGTGCTTCCCTGCCGCAGCTCGGCGGGCGCGTTTACGGCGGCCAGGTGATGGCGCAGGCCCTCCTTGCGGCCGCCGCCACCCTGCCGGTGGAGACGCGTGACGGGCAGTGCCCCGATTTGGACGACGCTGCCCGTCTGCCGCATTCGATTCACGCGGTCTTTTTGCGCCCTGGCGTCTTGGACGTGCCGCTGGAGTTTCGGGTGGAGCGGCTGCACGACGGGCGTTCTTTCTCCCGCCGCCGCACCGCTGTTTTCCAGAGCGGAGAGGTGATCATGACGATGGTCTCCTCCTTCCAGGTGCGCCAGAGCGGGCTGGAGTTCGCTGCGAGTGCTCCCGTTGGGGTGCCCGGGCCGCAAGAGTTGCCCAGTGCTTTGGAGCTGCTGCGCACGGTGGATCACCCGGTAGCCAAGTTCCTGGGCAAGACGATTGCGATGGACGTGCGCAACGTGGATCCGCCTATCTACGTGGCTAGGCCGGAGGTGGCCAGCAACGAGCAGCGGCTGTGGATGCGAACGCGCGGCGGGGTGCCGCCCTCGCTGTGCCAGACGGTGGCGCGCGCCCTGCTGCTCTACACCTGCGATCAGGTGATGTTGGAGCCGGTTCTGCGCGGCCACGGGATTCATTGGCTGGAGCCGGGGCTGTCTTTGGCGACGCTGGACCACTCGATGTGGTTCCACCACGACGTGGACCCCACGGGCTGGTACCTCTACCAGCAGGACGCGCCCGCTGCGAGCGGGGGCCGCGGACTGGCGCGCGCAAACATCTTCTCCCCCGCCGGGGAGCTGGTGGCCTCGGCTACGCAGGAGGGGATGATTCGCGTCCCTAGCACTGACCCGCAGCAGGAGGGGCGCGAGTCCTTCCTGGCTACTCCCCCGACGGGCTAGAACAACAACTACTCAACCGGGCGGCTACCGCCGCTTAGCCGCGCGGAAGGGCCCGGGACCCCGGGAGAGGGCAGAAGGACGCTGAGCCCGCTGCCCGGCCTCAAGCCCGGCTACAACGGGAAAAGGGTGTGGGTCCGCTGGCGGGTAGGCCGCGGGCCCCCCCCCCTTCCCCACCCCCCCCCCCCAGCGGGGCCGGGGCGCGGTGGGTGGGGGGGGGGGGGGGCCGGCGGGG
>JAUMWR010000003.1:0-14473 GCA_030529545.1 Buchananella hordeovulneris | reverse complement strand
AACCCGCCCCCGCCCCCGCGGCCCCGCCCCCCCCCCCGCCACCCCGGGCACGGGGGGGGGGGCCCGCGCCCTGCCCGGCCCCCCCCCCACACCCTTACCTCACCCCACCGCACCTGCGGCGCCGGGACGCGGTGCTTTGCGGGCGGGTGGATCAGTCGCGGGTGAGGCGACGGTGAGTAACGCGGTGCGGGCGCGCCGCCTCCGGGCCAAGGCGCTCGATCTTGTTGGCCTCGTAGGCCTCGAAGTTACCCTCGAACCAGTACCACTTGGCCGGGTTCTCGTCGTCCCCCTCCCAAGCCAGGATGTGGGTGGCGACGCGGTCCAGGAACCAACGGTCGTGGGTGACGACCACGGCGCAGCCGGGGAACTCCAGGAGGGCGTTCTCCAGAGAGCCCAGGGTCTCGACGTCGAGGTCGTTGGTGGGCTCGTCCAGCAGCAGCAGGTTGCCGCCCTGCTTCAGGGTCAAGGCCAGGTTCAGGCGGTTGCGCTCACCACCGGAGAGCACGCCGGCCGGCTTCTGCTGGTCCGCGCCCTTGAAACCGAAGGCGCTCACGTACGCACGGGAGGGCATTTCCACGTTGCCGACCTGGATGTGGTCCAGACCGTCGGAGACGACCTCCCACAGGGTCTTGTTGGGGTCGATGCCGCCGCGGGTCTGGTCCACGTAGGAGATCTTGACGGTCTCGCCCACCTTCAGGTTGCCGGAATCCAGCGGCTCCAGTCCCACCATGGTCTTGAACAGGGTGGTCTTACCGACACCGTTGGGGCCGATCACTCCGACGATGCCGTTGCGCGGCAGGGTGAAGGACAGGCCGTCGATCAGGACGCGGTCGCCAAAGCCCTTGGTGAGGTCGGTGGCTTCCAGCACGACGTTGCCCAGACGCGGGCCCGGCGGAATCTGGATCTCTTCGAAGTCGAGCTTGCGGGTGCGCTCGGCCTCCGCCGCCATCTCCTCGTAGCGGGCCAGACGGGCCTTGGACTTGGCCTGGCGGCCCTTGGCGGACTGGCGAACCCAGTCCAGTTCCTCAGCCAGTCGCTTGGCGAGCTTGGCGTCCTTCTTGCCCTGAATCTCCAGGCGAGCAGCCTTCTTCTCCAGGTAAGTGGAGTAGTTGCCCTCGTACGGGTAGAGGCGGCCGCGGTCCACTTCCGCGATCCAGCCGGCCACGTGGTCCAGGAAGTAACGGTCGTGGGTCACGGCGATGACGGCGCCCGGGTAGGAGGCCAGGTGCTGCTCCAGCCACAGCACGCTCTCGGCGTCCAGGTGGTTGGTGGGCTCGTCGAGCAGCAGCAGGTCCGGGGCCTCGAGCAGCAGCTTGCACAGGGCCACGCGGCGGCGCTCACCACCGGAGAGCACCTTGACGTCGGCGTCCGGCGGCGGGCAGCGCAGCGCGTCCATCGCCTGCTCCAGGCGAGAGTCCAGCTCCCAGCCGTCGTTGGCGTCGATGTACTCCTGGAGCTTGCCCATCTCCTCCATCAGAGCGTCGAAGTCCGCGTCCGGGTCCGCCATCTGCTCGGAGATCTCGTTGTAACGGTCTAGCGCGCCCTTGAGCTCGGCCACGCCCTCCTGGACGTTGCCCAGCACGGTCTTTTCCTCGTTGAGCGGCGGCTCCTGCAGCAGGATGCCCACCGTGTAACCGGGAGTGAGGCGGGCCTCGCCGTTCGAGGGGGTCTCCAAGCCGGCCATGATCTTCAGAATCGTGGACTTACCGGCGCCGTTGGGGCCCACCATGCCGATCTTGGCGCCCGGCAGGAACATCATGGTCACGTCGTCGAGGATCACCTTATCCCCGTGCGCCTTGCGCGCCTTAATCATCGAGTAGATGTACTCAGCCACTTACCCTCCCAGGTATGTCTATTTCCGCCTAAATCCTAGCCGGGAAGTTCGCTACCCAGGCTGGCAGTGGACAGAGCCTTTAGTCACGCCCCTATGCGCTCTTGAGCTCAAAGCGCAGGTCCGCCTCGGCGAACTCGTCCTTGGCGGGGGTCTCCTGCCCCGTGGTAGAGCCCGCCCCGGCCGGGTCCAGGGTGGTCACATTGCCGACGTTCTCCTCATCGCTGCTGCCAGCGGGCGTGATCTCCCCGGTTGCGGGGTCCACTGCCTCCCCCGGCGTCAGCCCGTCCGCCAGCCCGGTGCCGGCCCCCGCTGCCGCGAGCGCCTGCTGGTTCTCCCCGGACGCTGCGGAGCCAGGCGTCGCAGAGGCGGCGCCGGCGGCAACGTCGTCCCCCGTGCCCTGCCCGGCAGGCACCGACTGCAGGCTGGGGGCGGTAGGGCGCTGGGACTGGTCCACCACCCGCGCGTAGGTGACCACGCCGCGCCGCACCTCCACCCCGACGCTCGTGGCATGGATGACGACGCTCATATGCGTCGTCCCGTTGCGTTCCCAGCGCTCAGTGGCCAGGCGCCCGATCACCATGAGCGGAATGCCCTTGCGCACGCTGGAGGCCACGTCCTGCGCCAGCTCGCGCCAGGCCTTGACGGTGATGAATTCGGTGTCTAGGTCGCGCCAGCCGTCGGCGGCGCGGTAGCGAGGGGTGGCGGCGATGCGGAACTCAGCTACGTCGGGTTTCCCCTCCGCGCGGTAGAGCGAGGCGTGGGTGGCCGCGTAGCCCAGGACGGTGATCTCGAGCGGGTTTGCCATGATGGTCTCCTTTTCTTGCCAGCGGCTTCTGCCGCCCTCACCACCCTCCTTGCTGGGCCGACGTCTTCCAACCCGCTCCCCGCGCCGCGCCGAAAGAGCGCTATCCACAGGGGAGGACGCCCACCGCCCGGACGAAGCGAGGGCCGAGCACCCGGGGCCGGCCCGGGTATCGCCGCGCCAGGGGCAGCGCCCGCATGCCCCTTTGCTGTCCCCGGCTCGCCCGTGCTCGCCCAGCTGCCCCCTGCTGGCCCCCGCTGCCTGCTTCGCACCCGTGCCGAGCCCGGCTCGGCGTGCAGCCGCCCGCGCCACCAAACCGGCCCAGGCGCTCCACTCCCCTGGCACGCAAAAAGGCGCCGCGGCATCGAGCGATGGCGCGGCACCTGGCTAAGCGCCCCCAGCAGGATTCGAACCTGCGACCAAGGGATTAGAAGGCCCTTGCTCTATCCACTGAGCTATGGAGGCTTAACACGGGGTGTGTTGAAGCACAGTTCTACCAGCAACCAGCGTGGCACGCACGGAAGGGGTTGGCGGTACGTCTCACAATTTTGCCTATGGATGCTCAACTGCCCCTTCCCGCCCCGGCGGACTCCGCCCCCGCTCAGTCCTGCTCTGCATCCTCCTCGACGGTTGCGCCCGCGACCGCCATCGCACCCACCGCGCCCACCGCCGCGACCGCCATCGCGCCCACCGCCGCGTCGCCTGCGGCCGCTCCGCTGGGCGAGCGCCGGCTGCGCATGGGCGTGGTCGGGGTGGGGGCCCGTGCTCCCCTGGCGCTGGAGGCGTTGAGCTGCCCGCACGGTGTGGACTTGGTGGCCGCGCTGGACCCGCATCCGCTGGCGCCGCAGCGCGCCGCCACCCGCCTGCGCGCGCAGGTGCCGGTGGCCACCACCCTGGAGGGTTTCCTGGCCCACGGCCTGGACCTGGCCTTCGTCACCTCCCCGGACCACACCCACGAGGAGCTGGCCCCGGCCCTCCTGCGCGCCGGCGTAGCGGTCTACTTGGAGAAGCCGCTGGCGATCACGCTGCCGGGGGCGCTGGAGATCCTGCGGGCCGCTAAGGAGTCTGGCACCGCGCTCTACGTGGGCCACAACATGCGCCACATGGCGGTGGTGCGCACGCTGCGCCGTCTGATCCAGGAGGGCCGCGTGGGCCAGGTCAAGGCGATCTGGTGCCGGCACTTTGTGGGGCACGGCGGCGATTTCTACTTCAAAGACTGGCACGCCGAGCGCCGCTACACCACCTCGCTGCTGCTGCAGAAGGCGGCCCACGACATCGACGTGATGCACTGGCTGGCGGACGCCTACACGGAGCGGGTCACGGCCATGGGCGGGCTGACGGTGTACGGGGCGATCGCCTCCCGCGCGGACAACTCGGACCAGTTGATGGGCGACTGGTTTGACCGCGACGTCTACCCGCCGGCCAAGCAGCGCGGCCTGAACCCGGTGATCGACGTGGAGGACCTCTCCCAGGTGCTGATGCGCCTGCCGGGCGACGTCTACGCCTCCTACCAGCAGTGTCACTTCTCCCCGGACTACTGGCGCAACTACACGGTGATTGGCACCGAGGGGCGCCTGGAGAACTTGGGGGACGGCGCTGGGGGCCGCGTGGTGCTCTACAACCACCGCACCGGCTACAACCCGGACGGGGATGAGGTCTTTGAGCTGCAGGAGGAGGCCGAGGGGCACGGCGAGGCCGACGCGCTCACTGTGGCCGAGTTCCTGCGCTTCCTGCGCTTTGGCGCCCCCACGGACACCTCCCCGCTCGCGGCCTATCACGCCGTGGCCACGGGCATCGCCGCCACCGACTCCCTGCGCGCCGACAGCCAGCCGCTGGACGTGCCGGCCCCGCCCCAGGACCTAGTGGATTACTTTACGAACAACCAGGGCCGCCGCCCCCAGTAGTGGCTTTGGGTGGCCGACGTTCCTGCCGACCGGTCGGTTAAGCGCGCCTGCAGCGCCCTCATCCTGGTAAGGGAGCCCGGCCGGTTAAGCGCCCGCAGCGCGTCCCTCCCCGGCAAGAGAGCCCTCCCGTGCAGGAAAACCCGTCCGGCAGGGAAACCGGCCACGCCGCAAAAACGCGCCGTCCGGCGGACCACCGACTCACAGCGTTAGCGGGCGGTTTTCCTCCGGGCGGCGAGCGGAAGCGTCGGCCAACCGGGACAACGTGCCGGGCGGAAGCGTCGGCCAACCAGGACAACACGCCGGGCGACCGGTGCTCAGATGAGCAGGCGGAAGAGGTCGGACTCGCCGGGGATCTCCTCCACGTGCACGGGCGAGGCGTCGATGCGCTTGCGCAGGCCGTGAATGTCCGCGGGGTCGGCCAGTTCGATGCCCACCAGGGCGGGGCCGGTCTCGCGGTTGTTCTTCTTGGTGTACTCGAACAAGACGATGTCGTCGTCCGGGCCCAGGACCTCGTCCAGGAAGTAGCGCAGGGCGCCCGGCTGCTGCTGGAAGCGCACGATGAAGTAGTGGCGCAGGCCCTGGTAGCGGGCGGAGCGCTCGGCGATCTCGTCGTAGCGGGAGAGGTCGTTGTTTCCGCCGGAGACCACGCACACCACCGGTCCCTGCGGGGTGAAGGGCAGGCCGATGCGCAGCGCGGCGGAGGCCAGCGCGCCGGCAGGCTCCGCGATCACGCCGTCCGCGTGATAGAGGTCCAACAGCTCCGAGCACACCGCGCCCTCCGGCACAGTCACGAACGGGATCTCCAGGCCCGCCACGATCTCGTAAGAGCGGCTGCCAACGCGCGCCACCGCAGTGCCGTCCACGAAGTTGTCCACGCGGTCCAGCTCCACCGGGCGCCCGGCCGCGAGCGCCGCCTGCATCGAAGCGGCCCCGGCCGGCTCCACGCCCACCACGCGGGTCTGCGGGGCGTTCTGCGCAAACCAGGCGGCGATACCGGCCAGCAGGCCGCCACCGCCCACGGGCACCAGAACCGTGTCGATCCCCTCGGAACCGGCGGCGGCCAGGATCTCCTGCGCCACGGTGCCCTGCCCGGCGATCACGTGCGGGTCGTCAAAGGGGTGCACAAAGTTGGCGCGGGTCTCCATGGCGTGCAGCTGGGCGCGCGCGGAGGCCAGGTCAAAGTTGCCGTCGACGATCACCTGTTCCACCCAGGGGCCGCCGATCTCGGCGATCCGGTTGCGCTTCTGGCGCGGCGTGTTGGAGGGCAGGAAGATCTGCCCCTCCACACCCAGGTCGTTGCAGGCGAAGGCCACACCCTGCGCATGATTGCCTGCGGAGGCGGCCACGACGCCGCGAGAGCGCTGCTCGGGGCTCATCGCGGCGATCGCGTTGTAGGCGCCGCGCACCTTGAAGGAGCGGCAGCGCTGCAGGTCCTCGCGCTTGAGCAGGACAGGGAAACCCGCTGCCTCGCTGAGCCGATCGGAGCGCTCCAATGGCGTCTCCTTGATGACCCCGGCTAGCCGCTGGCGCGCAGCAGCGAAATCAAGCTCGCTCATTCCTGCCCTTTCGTCCCGTGCGATAGACAGGATAGTGGGCGCCGACCGCCTTGGGCTTAGCCGTCCCACCCTGCGTTGCTACCTCCGCGGGCCCGCCAGGACGGGGAGCGCGGGCCAACGGCATAAGCTATAAGGGTGAGTAATTGCGAAAACGACCCGCTGGTGTGGATCGACTGCGAGATGACTGGTCTCGATTTGCAGCGCGACGCGCTCGTTGAGATCGCAGTTGTGGTCACCGATTCCGAACTGAACCCGCTCGATGCAGGCATCGACCTGATCATCAAGCCCCCGGCGGAGGCGCTGGCCGGCATGGACGATTTCGTGGTCAACATGCACACCACCTCCGGGCTGATCCACGAGCTCGACAGCGGCATGACGCTGGCTGAGGCCGAGGCGCAGGTGTTGGAGTACGTCAAACGGTTTTGCCCCACCGAGCGCAAGGCCATCCTGGCCGGTAACTCCGTGCACACCGACAAGTCCTTCCTGGACCGCGACATGCCGGAGCTGATGAGCCACCTGCACTACCGGATCGTCGACGTCTCCTCCATCAAAGAGCTGGCGCGCCGCTGGTACCCGCGCTCCTACTACAACGCCCCCAAGAAGGAGGGCGGCCACCGCGCCATGGCGGACATCCTGGAGTCCATCCAAGAGCTCGCCTACTACCGCGCCGTGCTGCTGCCGGACCCGCCGGGCCCGTCCATGACCACCTGCAAACGCACCGCCCGCCGCCTCCTGGCCGAGCGCGACGCCCGCATCGCCGCCCACAGCGAGCCGCAGACTGCCGGGGCCGCTGGGGCCGATGCCGCGCAGGACGCCGTCGCTCCCGCCGCCGAGTAAGGGGGGACGACGTTCCCGCCGGCCGGCAAATCGGGCGCCGCTGCTCTTGCCGGCCGGAGGAGCGTCGGGCACGCAAACGGCGCGCAATGGCACCGTTTTTGGGGCGGCGTCGGCGGAGCGTCGGGCACGCAAATGGCGCGCAACGGCACCTTTCTCGGGGCGGCGCCGGCGGGGTGGCGCGGCCCCGACTAACTGCGGTAGGCGGACTGTGGCAGGGACTACACCCCGTGGATTTTTCTTTTCGGGCCGCCTCCTACTATCATCTCCATACGTTGCGCCAAGCAATCTTGGTGGGTGTAGCTCAGTCGGTAGAGCGTCTGGTTGTGGTCCAGAAGGTCGCGGGTTCGAGACCCGTCACTCACCCCAAAACCCAGTTCGTATGGACTGGGTTTTTGCATCGTATTACCCACAAGATGAGCACCGCCTAGGAACCAAACCCAAGAAGGTTCTCCCGCTGAGCTCGCCGCAGTCGCGCCGGACAAACGCGAATCGAACTATATCCTGGCCGGTATGCTTGCGCGTGGTCGCCCCTGTCGGGGTCAAGTAGCGCGAAGGAGGGCCAACGATGCTGAGCTGTGGATGTCCACAGACGATGTTGCCTCCAACCCCGGGGACACCAAAGACGCCGCCTCTCCTGGATCACCGAGAAGGCACCTGCCCGGCCACAAAATCGGCCGACTCAGGAAGTTCCGAGCCAGCAAGATCGACAACTGGGCGCGTCGAGTCGAAGCAGCCACCGGCTCTGCCCCCATTTCCATCGGGGGGATTTTCCGCACGATTTGAATCGCTCCCGACACTTTGTCGGTGGCACCCCTTATCCTGATCCACTGCCCAAACCGGAGGGAGGCCCAGTTGAACAGCATCTCAACGCATGACCGCTACGCGTTGTCGTTCACCTGCGGCGCCCTCCTGACCCGTGAGGCAGCAATCGCCGCCCCTCTTTACCGAGAAGCTCGAGACTGGGGAACAGTCCAAAAGCAGCTCCGCACTGACAACCTACTCCAGGCTCGAACCAGCTCGTCTGGGCTCCGGCTGGCACGCGAGGTGACTCAGCGCCTAGCTGCACTCTCAGAGGACGAATTGGAATTGTTAAGGGATGCAAGCCCGAGCGAGCGCGGCCACCTGATGTGGGTTGCGGCGTGTCGCCACTATGCGTTCATTGGCGAATTTGCCGAGGAAGTCGTACGGGAGCGCTTCCTCCTGTTCACGCCTTCATTGAGCCACGGGGACTTCGACAGATTTGTGCATGGCAAGACGCTTTGGCACCCGGAGCTCGCTGAAGTGAAGCACTCCACGTTACAAAAGCTCCGCTCAACGGTGTTCCGGATGCTGACGGAAGCGGGGCTGCTGGCGAATGAGGAGATTGTCCACGCCCCCCTGTCAGCACGCGTCCGCACGGCGTTCGAAAACCAGACACCAAGCGATGTGCGGTTCCTCCCGACCCGAGACACCACGGAAGGGGCGCTATGACGCCGAGCGAACTCACTCGCCAGGAAGAGCACTTATTCGCAGTGCTCAGCGGCGAACGCTTCCTTAAGATGGAGGGCCTGTCGAACGAGGTCCCATTCTTCATCTACCCCTACGAGCCCGAACACGCCCTCGACGTGGAGAAGGCGAAGAAACGAATAAAAAACCGACTGGCCATAAAGGGCATTGAGGTACGCGAGATCAACCTCTACGACCTGTCAGTCGACGTACTCAAAGAGCGCGGCGATTGGGAGGAAGTTCTCGAAGTGGAGTCCGACCTCGAAAAGGCGGAGTTCACCGAGATGCTGCAGTCAATGCTCAACCCACAGCTGCATCTTGCGCCAGCGATCCGTGAACGGATCGCTGATGGCGGGTTCGACATCGTGTTCCTTACCGGTATCGGTGAGGTGTTTCCCTACATTCGTTCCCACAACGTGCTGAACAACTTGCAGAGCGTCGTTGTGGGCAAACCGATGCTCATGTTTTTCCCCGGCTGCTACGAGCAGTCCGACACTCTGGGCTCGTCGCTCGTGCTATTCGGCAGGTTGAAGGACGACCAGTACTACCGAGCCAAGAACATTCTGGAACAGGAGCCGTGACCGTTATGTCCCTCACCGAGATTTTCGCCAAGGACGTCCAGCGGCCCATCGAGGGCGTCATCAAGGCTGACGACGTTGCTCACCTTGGCACCGAGGTCGACGAGTACGTCCTGACCAATGAAGCCGCCAAAGGACTAGAACTACTCCTTGAGGCATACACGAACTACACCAACGCGAACGGCGTTTGGATTTCAGGCTTCTTCGGTTCCGGTAAGTCGCATTTGCTGAAGATGCTCGCGCATCTCCTTGGCGATGTGGATGGCAACGGTTTCCCCCGCCAGCGCGTCTCGGACAGCTTCCGCGCCAAGGCGTCTGATGCCTTCCTCCCACCTCTTCTCGACAAGGCTGACCGCATCCCGGCCAAAAGCCTATTGTTCAACATCGATCAGAAGGCAACCCTGATCAGCAAAGACCAGACCGACGCCCTGTTGCGTGTATTCGTGAAGGTCTTCGACGAGTCTCGCGGCTACTACGGAGATCAGGGCCACATCGCCCGATTCGAGCGCCAGCTCGACGACGAAGGCCAGCTCGATGCGTTCAAGAGTGCGTTCCAAGCAGTAGCGGGCCGGGAGTGGGTGGAACGTCGACCTAGCTTTGGCCTTCCGACCGTGCGTAAACAAGTCAACGAGGCGTACGCCCGCATAACTGGCGTTGACGCGTCTGCCGCACCTGACATCTTGAAGACCTACCAAGACACCTACTCGGTCTCGATTGAGGACTTTGCCGCCGAGGTCCGCAGCTGGTTGGACAAGCAACCCGCAGGGTACCGGCTCAACTTTTTCGTGGACGAGGTCGGCCAGTTCATCGGCTCGAACACGCATCTAATGTTGAACCTTCAGACGATCGCAGAGTCGCTGAACACGAAGTGTGGCGGACGGGCCTGGGTGTTCGTGACCTCGCAGGAGGACATGGAGAAGGTCGTCGGCGACCGCACCAAACAGCAAGGCAACGACTTTTCGAAAATTCAGGCCCGGTTCAAAACTCGGGTGAAGCTCACCTCCGCAGACGTTGAAGAAGTCATCCGGAAGCGACTGCTGGAGAAGAACGACCATGGCGCCCAGGTGCTCGAAGCCGTCTACGCGCAGGAATCTGCAAACTTCAAGACGTTGTTTGGCTTCGTCGATGGGGCAAAGACCTACCGCAACTTCACCGACCAAAACCACTTTGTCGGCACCTACCCGTTCGTAAGCTATCAGTTCCCCCTATTCCAAGCCGCGATCGAGGGAATCTCCGACCACAACGTCTTCGAGGGCCGCAACAGTTCCGTTGGTGAGCGCTCGATGCTTGGTGTCGTTCAACAAGTAGTCAAGGACATCGGTGCTGTAGAGATCGGCACGTTGGCCACCTTCGACGCCATGTTTGCGGGTATCCGCGCGTCGTTGAAGTCCGCAGCTCAACGCTCGATTGACCGTGCCGAGCGCGATCTGCCCGACAGCGCTTCCCCGGTCACCAAGCTCGCCGTGCGACTGCTCAAGGCACTTTTTCTGGTGAAGTACGTTGATAGCTTCCAAGCCACTCCGCGCAACCTAACCGTGCTGGTCTACGACCGATTCGGGCTCGACCTGCACGCGTTGTCCAAGCAGGTGCAGGAAGCACTCACGCTCCTGGAAACTCAAACGTACGTGCAGCGTAACGGAAACGTCTACGAGTACCTGACCAACGAAGAGCAAGTGATAGAGGAAGAGATCAAGAACGTCGAAATCGACTCCTCTGAGGTCTCCAGCCGGCTGCACAAGATTCTCTCCGGCGAAGTGGTCAAGACGGCCAAGCTCCGGTACGCGAAGAACGGGCAAGACTTCCCATTTGGATACAAGCTCGACGACCAAGTGTTCGGTCAACAGCGCGAGCTCTCACTACACTTCATCACTCCCGAGTACCCCTACCAGCCGGAAGATATTCGCATGCATTCGGCGGGCAAGGACGAGCTGCGCGTGGTCCTCGCCCCAGACGACAGGGTGCTGGCCGACCTGCGACTGCTGATCAAGACCGAAAAGTACACCAAACTTAAGCAGACCAGCTCACTCTCCCCGGTTGAGGAGCAGATTCTGCGCTCCAAGGCCACTCAGAACGCGCAGCGCGAGAAGGAGCTGGTAGAGCGAATCCGCCGCGCAGTCGGGCAGGCCAATCTGGTTATCAACGCCGCAGACCTCTCATGCGGGTCTCAGGAGCCAGTCAACCGGATCACCGAGGGGTTCCAAGACCTTATTGCGCGGACCTACACGCAGCTCAGCCTGCTCGGTGGACACACCTACAGCGAGCAACAGGTTGCCGGATTCGCAAACCCCGACCAAGCCGCCATGCTTGACGACTCCTCATTGCGCACGCTTGCGGCGCCAGCGGATGAGGTGCTGTCGTACGTGCTGCAACGCGACCGTCTTGGCGAGCAAATCACGGTTAATGAAGCTCATCTACCCGGATGGCAAGGCAAACCCAGCCGAGATCGAGGAACTGCTCCGCTTCGCCATAGAGGGACGCAAGCGCGTCAAGGACCAAATCCTTCGGATCGATACCACAATGCCCTCTGTCAACTTCGGCTACAGAGACAAGGCCGACACCTGGCACGGGGTCAGCACGCTCGAAGAAGACGAGTACCCCGCCTACTACCAAACGCGACGTCCCCAGGCCGACGACGATGCAGATTTGGCCCCTGAGGCGTTCGCCGCTAGTAGGGAGGACAAACCGGAGCCTCAACCGTCGAGAGAGCTGCTGCCTGAACTATTCGAGGGACACCGAGATTTCCAGGAGAACCAACGCGGAGTCTCCTACGAGACCCTACTCATGCCCTACCTTCGCGGCGCAACCGAAATTACAATCGTCGACCCCTACATCCGGCTACCCCATCAAGGACGCAACCTCGTCGACTTGCTAGCGCTGCTGGCATCCACCAAGGACCCCGCCGATGAAATAAAGGTAACCCTGGTCACTAAGCCCGAAAGTGGCGAATTCGCCCAGCAACACCTGCTCATGCTCAAGAACATTCATGACAGTGCTGCCACCGCCGGTATCCACTTTACTGTTCGCTGGGACGAAACCGTACACGACCGGTCAATCCGCACCAACCACGGTTGGAAGCTCCTCCTTGGCCGAGGGCTAGACATCTTCCAGAAGGGATCCGGTAGCCCGTACGACCTCGGGGCTCGCAGGCAAGAGTTCCGCCAGGTTTACGCCTTCGGCATCACCTACGTCAATGAAAGCACGGAATGTTCCTGACCATGACCATCACCAACGCGAATGGGTTCCTGTTAACCCCGTGTTAGCAACACAACTGGGGCCTTACAAACTCTGCGTGGAAAGTCGCAAGCCAGGGTTAGTGGCAAGACGGTCTACAACGAACCCGGCCGCGCGGGAATACCGTGAGGGCAAAGCCAGAGGAGACAGTTGATCTTCTGCCGGGCGGCTCACCAAAAGACGCGTTGGGCGATCGCGTCGGCGAAGTTGTGCACGGCCTGCGGGACGGTGCCCAGGTAGAGGGAGCCGTCGATCAGGGAGATCTCCATGACGTAGTAGGAGCCGTTGCCGTCGGGCACCACGTCGATGCGGTTAAAGAGCAACTGCATATCACGGCCCACGGTGTCCTTGATGTAGCCGTGCAGCACGTTGCGCACGTGCTCGCCAAAGACGCGCTCTGACTCGGTGATCTCGCGGGCCTCCACGGCGGTCTCGCGCTGTACCTCGTCCTCCGCCCGGAAGGAGGGGTGGAGCATGGCGCGCTTGGACACTGCGTGGGAGGCCAGGCCGTTGAAGAAGACCAGCGAGAGCTCACCGGCGGTGTCGATGGTCTCCAGGTACCGCTGCACCATCACGGAGCGGCCCTTGCCCAGCTGGCGCATCGCGTGAGAGATGGCCTCCATGCGGCTCTTGGCGTCCGTGGACGTGTAACGGCCCGTGCCACGTCCACCGGAGGAAATGGCGGGCTTGACCACGAAGTCACCCTGCGCCGGGAAACGGCAGTGCACCTGGTGCTTGGTCAGCCCCACATTGGGCTCCAGCCACGTAGTGGGGATGGTGGGCAGGCCACGCTCAGCCAGCTCCTGCAGGTAGTGCTTGTCCGTGTTCCACGCCAGCACCGGTGCCTGGTTGAGCAGGCGCGGAATGGAGTTGGCCCACTCGATGAACTCGCTGCGCTTCTTGGCGTAGTCACGCACCCCGCGCACCACCACCACACCGGCGTCCTCCCAGTTCACGGTGGGGTCGTCCCACACCGCTACACGGGGCTCCATACCGCGCTCAGAGACAGCGTCCAGCAGGGGACGCTCCTCCGGGTCCAGGTTGGGCTGATCGGCACTAGTCGCAAAGGTCACCACGGGCTTAGTCACCGTCTAACCGTATCGTGCAGCGGCTAGACTTTGCACAGCTCTCGACTGCAAGGACGTGGTAATGGATCTGTCTAACCGCCGCACCTACCGGGTTGCCGTTGCTCTGATGATCGCGGCGTGCGCTCTTTTGGCCACCGTTTTGGGCGGATTAGTCGCGCTAGCTGACGAGTTTTGGGGCGCAGTGGTCATTGTCGGCTGCTTCCTGCTGGGCCTCATCCTCTTCTACCGCATGCGTGATGTACATCGCGGAGTGCGCAAGACCCTCTTCGGTGACATCGTCGCCGCCTGGAACCGCGACCGCGACGCCGGCGTGCCCCGCCCCTCCTGGCGTGGTGGCACCGTCCCCGCCCGCGGCAAGAAGGGCGCCGGCAAGTCCGACTCCGCTGCCGATGCCGACGCTGGGGTCGGTAAGCCTCTGAACACCGCCGGCATGTCCAAGAAGGCCGCGCGCCAGCGCGCCCAGGTGGAGGCCGCCCGCCGCAACCGCAGCGAGGACTGATAGCTGTAGCGCAAACATGTGTTGGCCCCCGGCGGGGAATCGCCGGGGGCCAACACTCTTTTCTTTAGGCGGCTCGCACCTTGATGGCCGCAGCGTCCGCCGTGCGTAGACACACGTCGTAGCTGGCCACCCGGATGACGGCCGGGCCTCCGTACGCAGCGGGGCTGACCAGCTGCACCTTCATCCCGGGCACCAGGCCCAAGTCCAGCAAACGCTGGGAAAGGTGCATGGACAGTCCCGTCTCGATCGACACGATCGTGGCCCAACAGCCCCTGGGCACCTTGTCCAGGGAGATGAGCGCCCCCTTGGGCAGCTCTGCCGGTGGCTCCATTTCTGCCATGGCAACTATGTCCTCTCTCTTCGCTCTGCGAGCCTACTGCCCCACCACAACCGTTCCAAGCAGTGAGTCAACTCATCTCACGATTTGATAACGAAGTCGTTCGGAGACGCGAAGCCGTGCTCCAGCGGGGTTTACAGACGTCCCTCCCTAGGCAGCACCAACCAGTGGTTCCCTTTTCGACCAGCGGCGACACGACTAGCCAATCGCAGGCTCATGCCGCCAAGTTCGGCGACAACAACGCATGTTGGGCGACATGAACGCATGTTGGGCGACGAGAATAAGTGCGTTCTCGTCGCCTAGGTTGCGGCCTCGTCGCCCG
>JAUMWR010000053.1 GCA_030529545.1 Buchananella hordeovulneris | reverse complement strand
AAGCCGACGCCCACGCCGACCCCTCCCCCCACGCCCAAGCCGACGCCCACGGTGACTCCGACGCCCACACCGACGGTGACGCCGAAGCCGACGGTAACTCCGACTCCGACGCCCACGGCCACCCCCAAGCCGACCCCGACGCCCACCCCGGTGCCGTCGAAGCCCGTCCAGGTGAAGCGTGTGGCTGGCGCGGACCGCGTCAACACCTCTGTGCAGGTGGCTAACGCGCTGCCGCCGGCCTCCGATGTGGCTGTACTGTGCACGGGCCGCAACTGGCCGGACGCACTGGCTTCTACTCCGCTGGCTAACGCGCTGCGTGCTCCCGTCTACCTAACCATGGGCACCAACCTGGAGGACTCCGTGCTGACGTCCTTGCAGCAGCGGGGCGTGCGCCGAGTGGTGATTATCGGCGGCGAGAAGTCGGTCCCTGCCCGCGTGGCTTCCACGCTGCGCGAAGCTGGCATGACGGTCGAGCGCATCGCAGGTCCGGACCGGTTCTCCACTTCCGTGGAGATCGCCAAGCGGACGCTGAATATCAACCCGGGCATCGTGCGTGTCATGGTCACTACCGGTGTTAGCTTCCCGGACGCGCTGGCGGCGGGCGGTGTGTCCGGCCCGGCACAGTCCGTCACGGTGCTGACGAACGGCAAGACCCTGCCTCCGGTGGTGCGCGACTACCTGCGCGGCACCAAGCTGAAACTGGTGGCCATTGGCGGCGCCCCGGTTACCGCGCTGAGCGGTGCCGGTCTGCCGATCGACGCCCGCTACTCGGGCCCGGACCGCTACTCCACTGCGGCCCGCGTCGCGCTTGCGTTTGCCAAGCCGAACGCGCCGCTGGTGGTGTCTTCCGGTGAGGTATTTGCCGACGCCCTGGGTGGGGCTGCCCTGGCCGCCAACGCCAACGGCGCCCTGCTGCTGACTCGTGCTGATCAGCTACCTGCCCCGGCGCGGGAGGTCTTTGCCCACGTGGGCAAGCCTTCGTTCGTGATCGTGACCGGTGGCGCGAAGACGATCAGCGAGTCGGTCTACGCCCAGATCGCCCAGTTAGTTCGCTAGTCGATAGTCCAATTGGGTCGCCAGGCGGCGCCAGCTCAGGTTTGTTCCATGAGCTGGCGCCGCCTGGTTTCCATCTTCATCAGCTCTGCCATGGCTGCCTGGGCCTCCGGGGAGTCGGCCGGCAGGCGCCGCAGTTGTTGGCGCAGGTCGCCCACGCGGCGCACCAGCCAGACCCGCATGAGCGCGCCTACTACGCCGCGCACGTACTTGTCGGTGTCCTTCTCATCGGCGACGGGCACGGGCGCCACTGCGAGCATGCCGAGCAGTCCGACGAGGTGGGGCTCGACCCACTGGCGCACTTCCTGCATCCAGCGCCCGATGCTGGGGTAGTCGGCGGCGCTCGCCACTCCCCCGGCGGCCCGGATGGCCTCGTGGAGGCCGCGCAGCGCGGGAACGGTGAACACGCTGCCGGGCAGCTCGTCAAAGCCCATCTGGGCGGCGGCCAGCGGGGAGAGGAGCACCGCCTCCATCCCCTGCCGCTCGGTGCGGGCGGCGGGGTCGGTGGCCCAGCTAGAGACGAGCGCCTGAAGTTCCTGCTGGGTCATTCCCCCGGCCGGGCCGCCTACTTCGGCTTCGGCCTGGTTTGGGGTGGACGACGTTGCCGCACTGCCATTTCCAGGGTGCCCCTCGCGGTTTGCCCCCGCTGCCCCGGGCTCGGGGCGGGGACTAAAACGGTCGGGGCGGTTGCGCCTCGCGGCTGCCTCGCGGCCGGCGGCCTGGACTGCCTGGCGCAGGGCGCGCTCGTCGAGCCCCAGCTTGCCGGCGGTCTCCCGGGCATACTCGGCGCGCAGCGCGCGGTCGCGGATGTCCGCGATGACGGGGGCCACGGCCCGCATCCCAGCGATTCGTCCCTCTGCGGTGGAGACATCCAGGCCGCTCAGAACGGAATCGATGGCGAACTCAAACAGGGGGCGGCGCGAGTCGATCAGTTCGCGCAGCGCGGCGGCCCCGCGTTCGCGGCGCACGTCGCAGGGGTCCAGGCCGCTGGGCTCGACCGCCACGAAGGTTTGGGCGGCGAACTTCTGGTCCTGCTCGAAGGCGCGCAAGGCTGCCTTGCGGCCGGCCTCATCGCCGTCGAAGGTGAAGATTACCTCGGCTCCGCGGGTGGTCCCGGTGGAGAACATGACGCCGGCGGCGGGGTCAAAGGAGTCACCCAGCAGGCGACGCGCCACCCGGATGTGGCCCTCGCCGAACGCAGTGCCGCAGGTGGCCACGGCGGTGGTGATGCCGGCCAGGTGGGCGGCCATCACGTCCGTGTAGCCCTCTACCACCACCAGTTGGCGCTTGGTGGTGATGTCTCGCTTGGCCAGGTCCACGCCGTAAAGCACCTGGTTCTTCTTGTAGAGCGCGGTCTCCGGGGTGTTGAGATACTTGGGGCCTTCTTCCTCCCCCAGCTTGCGGGCGCCAAAGCCGATCGTGGCGCCCGTCAGGTCGCGGATGGGCCACATCAGGCGGCCCCTAAAGCGGTCGTAGATTCCGCGCGTGCCCTGGGTGGCCAGGCCGGCGGCCACGACCTCCTCATCCCTGAATCCCTTTGAGCGCAGCACGCGCAGCAGCTCGTCCCAGCCCGGCGGGGAGAAGCCCACGCCAAAGTGGCTGGCAGCCGCACGGTCAAAACCGCGCGAGGCCAGAAAGCTGCGGCCCGCAAGGGCCTGCGGGGAGCCGAGCTGGGCGCGGTAGAACTCCTCGGCAATGCGGTTGGCATCCAGGAGTCGCTGTCTGCGGCCGGGTTCCTCCACCCCGCGGGCGGGACCAGGGCCGCCGTCCTCGTAGTGCAGCTCCACCCCGTACTTGGCCGCGAGCAGCTCCACGGCCTCGCTGAAGGAGACCCGATCCATGCGCTGCAGGAAGGAGAAGACGTCGCCGCCGTCGCTGCACCCAAAGCAGTGCCAGTAGCCCAGTTGGGGGCGGACGTGGAAGGACGGAGTGCGCTCGTCGTGGAATGGGCACAGGCCTTTCAGGCTGCCCACGCCGGCGGGCTTGAGGCTGACGTGCGCGCCCACGATTTCGGCGATGTCGGCCCGCTCACGCACTGCGTCGATGTCTTCGCGCTTGATGAGTCCGGCCATGCCCCCAGTCTAGGCCGCTCGCGCCCAGTTCCAACGCAGGGCCCCAGTTGAGGGCTTCCACAGGCCCGGGCGCCCTGCAGGCGCCCGGGAAGCGGCCACGGTTTTAGCCCACGATGAGGCCGCAGTGGCGGGCGTGCCACTGGTTGGCGGCCACGTCGCTGAGGGAGGCCACCTGGTCGATGATCGCGCGCAGGCGCTGCCCGTCGGTGTCCGCGCGGCGGTAGTCGGCCGCAAAGGACGGCTCCAGCACCGCCGCGCCGGCTTCCTGGAGCGCGTCCACCAGGTCAAAGAGCAGCGAGCGCTGGGCCAGGTAGAGGGGCTCGATCTCCCGGGGCGCCATCACGTAGTGGACCGCGATCCCCTTCAACACGGCGATCTCAGCGCGCGTGGCGCGCGGGATCACCAGGTCAGCGTCGTAGCGCGCCAGCGGGCCCTGCCCGTACTCGGCGCGGGTGCCCTCCACGGCGGCGGCCACGAACGAACCGATCAGGCGGGAGGCAAAGTTCTTCAACGCGGCAAGCTCGGCGCGCGTTCCCGCGCAGGCCGCCGGCCAGCCGGTGGAGGACAGCAGCCGTTCTAATGCGCTGCCCAGCTCGTCGCGGCTGAGGGCGTGGCCGTACCAGGACTCCACGTGGTCCAAGATGCCCTCGCTGTTGGACTCCACCGAGCCCGGCTGGGCGCGCCCGGTGGCGAAGGCGTCCTCGACGTCGTGCACCGAGTAGGCGATGTCGTCGGCCAGGTCCATCAGCTGGGCCTCGAGGCAGCGTCGTCCAGCCGGCGCGTCCTGGCGCACCCACTCGAAGGCCGGCAGGTCGTCGTCGTACACACCGAACTTGGTGCCGGGAGAGCCGTCCGCCTTCAGCGGGGCGTTCTCGAGGGTCCAGGGGTATTTCACGCAGGCGTCCAGGGTGGTGCGCGTCAGGTTCAGCCCGAAGGAGTCCTCCCCCTGCACGACCTTGGGCTCCAGGCGGGTTAGCAGGCGGAAGGTCTGGGCGTTGCCTTCGAAGGAGCCCGCCGCTGCGCTGACCTCGGCTAGCGCCCGCTCGCCGTTGTGTCCAAAGGGCGGGTGGCCCATGTCGTGGCTGAGACAGGCGGCCTCCACCACGTCCGGGTCGGTGCCGAGCGCGATGGCCAGCTCGCGGCCCACCTGCGCCACCTCCAGGGAGTGGGTCAGACGGGTGCGCACAAAGTCGTCCGTGTTGGGGCCGAGCACCTGGGTCTTTGCCCCCAGGCGGCGCAGGGCCGAGGAGTGCAGCACTCGCGCCCGGTCCCGCTCAAACGCTGACCGTCCCGGTTTCTTATCCGCCTCCGGCAGGCGACGCTCCAACGCGTCGTCCTCGTACTTGTTTGAGTGCGCCCTGGGCACGAACGAAACTTCTTCACTCACCTGCTCACCATAGCGTTAACCCTTGCAATTCCTTGGGATTTCCCGCTTGGCGTGTGGAAAGAGGAGTGGAATCTAGCGCCGTTTTCTCCCCGCCAGTTTCTCCGCCCGCAAGTTCGCGGCGCCGGCGGGTGCTCCCGACGCCCCATTTGGTGTCCGACGCTCCACCTGCCGCCCTGCCCCTCGTGGCCGCCGGCGGCCCCCCACTCGACGGCTCAGTTGACGGCGCTGCGCCCTGGCCTGCGGTCCGACGCTCGGCCTGGCAGGCGGTCCGACGCTCGGCCTGGCCGCCCCCAGCGCCGTCGGGAACCAACCGCCCTTTAATCGCGCGGTGATTTGGTCCCAACCTCGCTGTTTTGCGTTCCAGGAATTTGCGACCAACTCCCTGGCCCTTTCTCTTGTCCCGGGCCCAAAGACTCATGTGGAGGGAGAAGCTTCACACATCTAAGTAGCGGGCGGCCCCGCGCCTTCGTGGGGGACAATGGCCAAATGAGTTTCACCCAAGGCGGCACGGCAAAAGTCGGCTCGCTAATCACGACCTTGCTGCAGCGCGGCTATCGGGGCCCCTTGCAGTGGTGGCGCGACGCGACCATTTACGACATGGCTATCACCGAGTTGCCGGACCCGGGCCTGGAGTCCACCTACGCGTCGATCATGCAGGCCGCCCGCCTAGGTTTCCAGGCTGTGCGCTTCCGCCCCAGCCATATCGACCCGTGCGTGGAGGAAGACGCCGCCCTGGTCAAGCGGGTGATAGACCGCGCCCACCAGGTGGGACTGCGCGCGATCGTGCAGGTATCGGGCGCCAACAGGCCCGCCCCCGCCAGCCCGGAGCAAGGCCCCATCCCCACCCCCATCCGCCGCAAGGAGGTTGATGGCTTGCCGCTGGTGGACCGCGCCGCAGCCTTCCTAGAACTCGGCGCGGACGGCATCGATCTGGGCCTCATAGTGG
This sequence comes from Buchananella hordeovulneris, assembly GCA_030529545.1. GTDB lineage: Bacteria > Actinomycetota > Actinomycetes > Actinomycetales > Actinomycetaceae > Buchananella > Buchananella hordeovulneris_A. Next base: position 7,962 of record JAUMWR010000053.1, on the reverse strand, counting down.
AGCCAGAGCTCACTGGTGCGGAAGGCGAGGCAGGTCTCCTCACTGAGGTGGTGCACAAACTGGAGTCGTTGGTCAGCTTGCAGGGCGAGGAAACCACCGTAGGTGCCACCGCCTCCGCCCAATTCCCGGATTCTTACGTGCGCCACCTCAACGAGGACTGGATGCACCACCTGCGCGACGACCGCCTCCAGCTCAGCCCGTGGACCGCTGCGGGGCTGAGGGACGCCATCACGACCACGGCGGCAGAACGCACCAAACTGGGCCACACTAACGCGTGGCTCCCCAACGTCCGCTTCGCCCTGGGCGCCTTTGCGCCCCTCCAGCTCTCGGCCTGGTTCAACGAGCCCGAGCACATCGCCCGGCGCGCCCAGGCCATCAACCTCCTGGCCCTCATGTTGCCCGGCGCCGTCTACATCCAGCAGGGCGACGAGGTGGCATACACACACTTCGAAGAGTTGGCCACCGCCCAAGACACCCTGGACGCCATCGCCGCTTTGCTGGTGGAGCAGCGCCGCCAGGCCTCCTCCCCCTACACCGTGATGCGTACCGCCCTGCGCGTGCGCGCCGAGCGCCGCCTGGGCACCGGGCCCCTCGCAGTGGTGGAAGGAGCGTCCTGGCAGACCGAGCGTTGCCTGGCCCTGCAAAACCGCGACGTCATGGCGGTCACCAACCTTGGCATGGAGCCCCTAGAAGTCCCCCACGCCTGGCAGGTCCTGGTCAGCTCCGTCCCGTGCGAAGAGACCGCAGGCTCCGTGGTGATCCCGCCCCAGGCCACCACCTGGCTACGCATCTGCAACTAGACACCCCGGCAGGCGGGCCACTCGCTCCGGGCGGGCGGAGGAACGTCGGCCCCGCCCACGTGCCCGCAGGCTGGCCGCCTATTGCGCGCGGCCGCAGGAAACGTCGGCCACCCGCCCCCACCGCTAATCACGCCCACCCAACCGAGCGGTAGCAACACGAAGGGGCCAGCTTCTCCCCTCACAGCGAGAAGCTGGCCCCTTCGCTTGGCCGCGTCAGCCCTTGACAGCTCCGGAGGTGAGACCGGAGACAATGTAGCGCTGCAGGAACATGAACAGCGCGATCACCGGGATGGCACTAACCACCGCGCCGGCGGCAAACACACCCCAGTCGGCGTTGCGCTCGTCAATGGCCCACTGATAGAGGCCCACGGCCAGCGTGAACTTCTCCGGCGACTGCAACACCACCTTGGCGATCACGAACTCGCCCAGGGAGGAGACGAAGGACAGCAGACCAACCACGGCCAGGATCGGGGCCACCATACGCAAAATGATGGTGAAGAAGATCCGGGAGTGGGAGGCGCCATCGATCATCGCGGCCTCGTCCAGCTCCTTCGGGACGGTGTTGAAGAAGCCGTACATGAGGAAGGTGTTGCTACCGAGCGCACCTCCCAGATAGATGGCGATCAGAGCGATCTGACTGTTCAATCCCAGGATGGGGAACACGTCTCGCAGCGCCAACAGCAGCAAGAAGATCGCCACGAACGCCAACATCTGCGGGAACATCTGCACCAGCAGCAAGAACGTCAGCGTGGCCTGGCGGCCCTTGAACCTAAACCGGGACAGGGCGTAGGCGGCGCTGGCGCCCATCAACACCGTGCCGATCGCGGTCACGGTGGAGACGAAGAGCGAATTCACCACCCAGGTCCAGAACGGGGTGTCCCCCAGCGCCTGATAGTTGGCCCCACCGACCTCGGAGAAGAGCTCGTTGGAACCGGTCAGCGAAGCGCCGGGCTTCAACGAGGTAGACAGGACGTAGAGCAGCGGCACCACACAGACGATGATCATCAGCAGGGCGACGACATGCTTCCAACCCACCTGGGCAATCCACTTGCCCGCGCTCATCTTTTCTTCCACAGGCGTAGCCATGGCTCAGACCTCCTCAAGAGTGCGTGCCGCGCGGAAGCTCAGCCAGGAAACGATGCCAACCACGATGAAGATCATGATGGACAACGCCGAGGCCAGGCCGTATTGCTGGGAGCCACCCTCGAACGCGATGGCGTAGACCATCGAGATAAGGATGTCCGTCTTACCGATCGAGTACGGCAAGCCCTGATAGAGCGGGCCGCCGCCGGTCAGCATGTAGATCAGCGAGAAGTTGTTGAAGTTGAACGCGAAGGACGCGATCAACAGCGGGGTGGTGGCAACCAGTACCAGCGGGAGGGTAATGGAGCGGAACATGCGCAGCGGGCCCGCGCCGTCGATGCGGGCGGCCTCGTAGATGTCGCTCGGTACCGACTGCAGGGCACCCGTGCAAACCAGGAACATGTAGGGGAAGCCCAGCCACAGGTTCACTAGCAGGATCGAGACCTTAGCCATCAGCGGGTCGGAGAGCCACGGGATAGAGGCCCCGCCCAGCAGCACCTGGTTTAGGAAGCCGAACTCTTCATTCATCATGCCGCGCCATACCAGGGCGGACAGGAAGGCGGGGAAGGCATACGGCAGGATCAGGAGGCTGCGATAGATGACGCGTCCCTTCACCCGGGGGTCATTAAAGATGACCGCCAACACCAAACCCAGGGCAAAAGTGGTGAGTACCGAGAGGACGGCAAAGGAGAAAGTCCATAACACCGAGGAGAGGAACGGACCGGCCAGGCGGGAGTCGGCCAGCATCGCGGTGAAGTTCTTGAAACCGACCGTGACTCGCCAACCGGGGCTGAGTTCGTTACCGTCCGGGTCTGCGAAGGAGCCGTTCTCGTTCGGAGAGTAGACCACGCCGGTCTCCGGGTTGGTGATCGTGTCCGCGTCGGCGTCGTACTGCAGGCGGGAGACCGCCAAGTATGCCACCGAGCCGGTCTCGGTCTTGTACCGCGGGGCGGTGGGGTCAGCGGAGATCAGCACACGCAAATCGGTGACCTCGGTCTGCCGCTGGGATAGTTCCTTGGGAGACAGGATGCGGGCACCAGGCACCTCGGTGATGCGCTCGGCGGTGACGTCCTCGGCAACTACCTCGGCGGGGGACTGCGCGTCTCCCACGAGGAGTTTGCCGTCCTCCAGCACCGCCAGGCCCAGCACTCCGTCGCGTTCCACCACAGCTGCGGGTACGGACTCGGCTCCATCCTGACGCACCTCGTTCTGCATCAGGATGGCGGCGATGGCATCCTCTTTGGTGGAGTTGTGGCCGGTGCCGTAGTTGGTGAAGGCCACGTAACCGGTGTAGGCCATCACGAACACCTGGTAGACCAGCAGGAAGATCAAGCCCGGTACCAGGTACTTGGCTGGCACGCGCTTTCCACTGAAGTAAATGTAGTCAACGACGACCAAGCCCACCACGAGCGTGCCGGCGATGACCCAAGATTCCACGGCCCATGCCGTGAAGATCCCATACAGGCCCAGGGCGTTGATCAGGGCCATTACGACGAGCTTGGCGATGAACCCAAAGCCCACCCGTTCAGGGCGCAGGAAGAACCCATTCGCCCTACTCGGCGGCTTTTTTGCTGCCGCCTTGCCTCCAGTTGCGGACGCCATTGTTCACCTTCTGAATAGAGACTCTAATCTGGGATATGTGGTTGGGGGCGGGGCCTTCGCCCCGCCCCCAACCGCTAGACGTTTACTTGCTGATTGCCTCAGCAACGTTGTCAACCATCGTCTTCCACGCGTCAGCAGGGGTGCCTTCACCCTTGATGATGCTGGCCTCGGTGGCGCCCCAGAAGTCCCACACGGCGGACATCTGCGGCAGAGCCGGCATCGGCGCGCCGTTGGCGCCAGCGGCAGCGAACTCGGCCAGGTTGGCGTCGGTCAGGCCAGCGGCGGCCTCGGTGTGAGCCGGGATGCGCTTACCCAGGTCGTACAGCTTGGACTGGACGTCCTTGGTGGCGATGAACTCAAGCATGTACTGGTTCACCAGCAGGGTGTTCTTGGTGTAAGCGGACGGGAAGAAGCCCTGAACGCCCACGAAGGGCTGGGCCGGCTGGTCGCCAGCGGCGGGGACGGGCAGGACGGCGATGTCCATTCCGGCGTCCACGAACTTGGACAGGTTCCAGGGGCCGGTCAAGATGAACGGGGCCTTGCCGTCAACGAAAGCCTGGGTGGCGATGTCCCCAGAGATGTTCAGGTTCAGCACACCGGCCTTGCCCTGAGCAGCCAGCCACTCGGCGTACTTGGCACCGGCCTCGCCGCCCATGGCCAGCTCAGGCAGGTAGGAGCCGTCGGCAGCCTGCTTGAACACGGGGGCACCGAAGGAGGTCTGGAAGGGGTAGAGGTGGTAGGGGTCGGAGTTCTCGCCCTGCTGCACAACGAAGGGGTACTCGACGCCCGCAGCCTTGCCAGCCTCGATCATCTCGTCGAAGGTGGCCGGGGTGGCCTGCGTGAGCTTGTTGTTGCGAACGATCGCGATGTTCTCGATGGCGTAGGGAACGCCGTAGGTCTGCCCGTCGTAGGTCACGCCGTCAACAGCGGCCTTGGCGAACTGGTCCTTGACGGAGGTGATGTCGATGGTGCCGACCACCCCGTTGGCGACCATCTCGCCGAGGCGGTCGTGGGCCAGCACGATCAGGTCCGGGCCCTCGCCGGTGGGGGCCTGGGCGATGAACTCTTGGTTCATGTCGGCTTCGGCCTTCTGAACCACCTTGACCTCTACGCCGAACTTCGCGGTGAAGTCAGCGGAGACCTCCTTGACCACGTCGAAGCGGGTGTCGTCAGCCCAAATGGTCAGTACGCCCTCGGCAGCCTCGCCGTCGGTTCCTTCAGCGGAGGTCTGGGTTTCGGCGGGAGCGGTGCTCTCGCCAGTCTTGGCGTCACCGCTGCCACAAGCAGCCAGGCTCAGGCCAAGAACGCAAGCGCCAATGGCGGCAATGCTGCGTCGCATTCTGCATCTCCTTTGATCGGGCCGGGCGGTCGTGCCCCGCCTTTGCTTCAACGTTAATGGACTGCAACCGTTTGCACAACGAGTTTCAGAAAATCTTGCGGTACACTTGCAAACCGCTACGCATTCCCTTGCAAGGAGGCAGCGGTGAGTAAGCGGATTATCTTGGCGGACATCGCCAAACAAGCCGGTGTAAGCACTGCAACGGTTTCACGGGTGCTCAACGGGCACGTCCACGTGGCCGAAGCTACCCGCTCTGCCGTCCTCACCGCCGTTGATCTGCTGGGCTATGAGCGGCCCGAGGCGCTTTACACCGCCGCCCAGGGCGTGGTGGGGGTGATTGTGCCCGAGCTAGTCAACCCTGCCTTTGGCAACTATGCGCAGGAGATCGCCGCCGCACTGATTCGCAGCGGTCTCACCCCGCTGCTCGGCACGGAGTTCGCCGGCGGCGTGTCTGAGGACGAGTACCTGGAAACGCTCACCTCGCTGCGCGCCTCCGGCGTCATCTTCGTCTCCGGCCGGCACGCGGACACAACGGCGGACCACTCTCGTTACAAGCGCCTGCGCGAGCAGGGCGTACCGTTCGTCACCCTCAACGGCTCCGACCCATCTGTGTACGCCGCCTCCTTTGTCACCGACGACGCGGTAGGTATCGAGCTGGCCGTCTCGCACCTGCAGCAGCTGGGCCACACCCGCATCGCCCTGGTCACCGGTCCTCAGCGTCTTATTCCTTCGGCCCGCAAGACGGAGGCGTTCCGCCGCTCTATCGCGGCCCACTTCCCCGGCCAGGAGCCGATGGTGGAGCAGAGCCTCTACACCACCGAGGGCGGGGCGAGCGCCGCCTCCCGGGCGTGGGCGGCAGGGGCCACTGCGGTGATCGCGGCCTCCGACCTGATGGCGATTGGGGCGATTCGCGCGGCCACCTCTCGGGGGCTGTCCGTTCCCGGCGACGTCTCCGTGGTGGGCTACGACGGTTCTCCCCTCTCCGTGCTGACCACCCCGGGCCTGACCACCGTGCGCCACCCGGTGGCTTCCATGTGCCGCGCGGCCGTGGAATGCCTGCGGGAGGAGATCGATGGTGGAGAGCAGGAGCCGCACGAGTTTTTGTTCGCCCCGGATTTGATTGTGCGCGGCACCTCTGCCGCCCGGCGCTGATTTTTCCGCCGCCTTCCCGCATCGGCCCGCCCCCGGTGCGCGTGGTCCGGCCGGGCGATCCACTCGTGATCGCCCACGCGGCGTTCAGTCCCCCGTTTTCCCGTCCCGAAAGGAGCCCTCATGCGCACGTCAACACAGTGGTGGAGAGACGCAGTGGTCTACCAGATCTATCCGCGCTCCTTCCGGGACGCCTCCGGGGATGGGATTGGAGATCTGCGCGGGGTGATCGCAGAGCTGGACAGCTTGGCCGAGCTCGGGGTGGATGCCGTGTGGCTTTCGCCCTTCTACACCTCGCCGCAGAACGACGCGGGGTACGACGTTGCCAACTACCGCGACGTGGACCCACTCTTTGGCTCGCTGAGCGACGCCGACGCCCTGATCCAGGCGGCGCACGCGCGCGGGATTCGGGTGATGGTGGACTTGGTGCCCAACCACACGAGCGATGAGCACCCGTGGTTCCGCGCGGCCCTGGCCGCCGGGCCGGGCTCGGTGGAGCGCGAGCGTTACATGTTCCGCCCCGGGCGCGGGCAGGGCGGCGAGCAGCCGCCGAACAACTGGCATTCGATCTTTGGCGGCTCGGCCTGGACGCGTGTGTGCGACCGCTTGGACGCGCCCGGCTCTCCCTGGGAGCAAGACGAGTCCTGGTACCTGAACCTGTTTGACTCCTCGCAGCCCGACCTGAATTGGGAGAACGAGGAGGTGCGCGCGGAGTTTGACGACGTGTTGCGCTTCTGGCTGGCCCGCGGCATCGATGGTTTCCGGGTGGACGTGGCCCACGGCCTGATCAAGCGCCCGGGCCTACCGGACTGGAACGGGCACGTCTCCATGGTGGAGGGAAACGCCCCGGCCGGCACCGCCTCTCACCCGGCCGGCCTGGAGGGCATCCGCACCGCAGATTCGCCCATGTTCGATCAGGACGGCGTGCACGGGGTCTACCGGCGTTGGCGGCGCGTGCTGGACGAGTTCGAGGGCGAGCGGATTTTGGTGGCCGAGGCCTGGGTGGAGCCGCTTTCCCGCCTGGCGCTGTACGTGCGCGAGGACGAGATGCAGCAGGCCTTTAACTTCGCTTTCCTCATTACCGAGTTCGCGGCCGGGCCGCTGCGCCAGTCGATCGAGACGTCGTTGGCGGAGAACGCCGCGGTGGGGGCCACCACCACGTGGGTGTTGTCCAACCACGACGTGGTGCGCCACGCCACCCGCCTGGGCCTGGACCGCGCTCACTTTGGCGCCAACCCGGCCGGCGTGCACGCCCGTGATCCGCAGCCCGACGCTGCCGCCGGCCTGCAAAAGGCACGCGCCGCCACCCTGCTGATGCTGGGATTGCCGGGCAGCGCCTACCTGTACCAGGGCGAGGAGCTGGGGCTGCCGGAGCACACGACGCTGGACGACTCCTTTCGGCAGGACCCGGCCTTCTTCCGCACCAACGGTGGGGAGACTGGGCGCGACGGGTGCCGCGTACCGCTGCCGTGGCGCGCTAACGAGCCGGGGCTGGGCTTCTCCCCCACCGGCGCCACCTGGCTGCCCCAGCCGGAGGCCTACGTGCAGTTGGCACGCGACGTGCAGCGCGGTAAGCGCGGCTCCACGCTGGAGATGTACAAGCGAGCGCTGGCCGTGCGCAAGGAGCTGGGCCTGGGCCGGGGCCACCTGGAGTGGCTCGGGGTGCCCGGCGCTCTGGCCTTCGTCAACACCGCCGCACCTGCGGCGGGCGCAAGCCAAGAGGTGCTCGTGCTGACCGCGTTCGAGGCCCCAGTGGCGCTGCCCACAGGCTGGCGCGTGGCGCACGCCTCCGGCCCGCTCAGCTCCACGCAGGCAGGAGCCGTAGAGGTCCCCGCCTACACGACCGTCTGGGCAGAACGGGCCTGACCCAAAACCAGGGGTGGGGTGGGATGTGGAATGAACCCCTGTGGTTGGACAGTTCTGATGTGAAAGGACTGAACCGCCCCGGGTTTGGTGGAGGGTCTGATTCCGCGAAAGGATGAGGGCATG
>JAUMWR010000052.1 GCA_030529545.1 Buchananella hordeovulneris | reverse complement strand
GTAGGCGCGTCACCGGACCGGTAGGTATGACCACGACCAAGGCTGTCGGCGGTGTTGTCACCTTGGCTGCGATCCGCAACAGGTTGTCGGCGGCGCGCTCAACTTGTGCGTGGGACAGCTTGACCTCGAACCCGGCCCAGCGGCCGTCGCTGCCTTCCACGATCACGTCGATCTCGTCGCGGCCCTTGGTATCCCTCATGTGGAACACTCCGCGCACACGGTTGGCCTGCGCGTAAACGCGCAGATCGTGCACCACTTGCGATTCGAAGGCAAACCCAAACGTCTCTAGGTCCCCAACCAAGCGCTCTGGACCGGCCCCAAGGAGTGCTGCCATAAGCGAGGGATCGGCCAAGTGACGTTTAGGGGTGGTGACCAGCGCGGTCTTGGAGCGAAGGGAGGTAGACCAAGCCGGCTGATCTTCGATCATGAAAAGCCGCTGCGAAAACTCGTGCAGGTCGCTCACCAGCTCCTCGCCGGGCTGTGTGCCCACCTGCTCCCCGATTCGCTTGCGAATACCGGCCATCGAAGCAGGTTGGCCCACTACCCCGGCGTACGCACGCAAAAAGCTGAGCAGCCTTAACGGATTGCGGCGTGGCCCCGAGATCTGCGGATAGTCGCGCTCCGCCACCTCTTGCAGGTAGGAGTCGAGTTGGTACTGCGCATCCTGAGACGCAAGGTCGATGAACCCCGGCCAGCCGCCGCCCACAATCCAGTTGGCGTAATCGCTGACTGTTGCAGTGGTACCCGCCGACGTTTCCAACTGCCCGCCCAACAGGGCACCCAGACTCGCTTTGGTAGTCCCTTCACTGCCGGGTAAGTAGCCTGCGGCAGCCCGTTCGGAAAGGGTCATCGTGCGCATGGTGAGGGAGACAATTCGGCCGGCTCCGGGGTGCCGTACGGCGTCGTCGTTGGGAGTGGAGGATCCCGTCAGAATGAATTGACCCCGCTCTCCGCGGTCGTCAATCTCGTGGCGCACAGCGTTCCAGACCTCGGGAATTGCCTGCCATTCGTCGAGCAATCGAGGGGTGTCTCCTGCTAAGAGCCCTGCGACGTTGAGCTGTCCGAGGGCGGCCTCCGGCGTGTCTAGGTCCAACCTGGCCATTGAGGCCGCCTGCTGGCGTGCGGTTGCGGTCTTGCCACAGGCGCGCGGTCCGCGCACGTGAACGCCGCCGGCGATTCGCAGACTTCGCTCCAGCTCGGCATCAACAATGCGTGGAAAATAGCGGCTCATGCTCTAAAGCCTAACCAGGCGAGTGGAGAAATGCCAGGGTCACCCCTGGAGAACTCCACGGGTAACCCTGGGATTACTCCACCTGGGACCCGGGAACTTCTCCAGCTGTAGGCCGGGCCGCCCCGGCTCCCCGCTGGCGCAGGGCGGACGCTGCGCCCACCTCGGCGGCGACTCTGGAGCGCGCCTAGTTGGCGGCACGGACCAGGCTGAGCACCTGCTCGCCATCCACCACCACCTGGGCCATTCGGTCGCGGGAGACCGGCGGGACGCGCACCACCACCTGCCGGATGCCCTTGGTCGGGTCCAGTAGCGCCAGCGCCCGGTTCACCTCCGCCGCGACCTGGTCACGCTCCGTTTCAGATAGCTGCCCGCCGGTGTCGTCAAGCAGTACCACCTCCACGCCGCGCACGCGCAGGCGCCGCACTGCCACGAGGGCCTCGGTTCCCGTGAAGCAGGCGGCGCGAATTTCGTCGCGCAGCTCGGCCTCCAGCAGGCGCGCCTCCAGGCGGTCGCGCAGGGTCAGCTCGTCGCTGGCGGCCACCCGGTCCAGCAGCGGGATGATGCGCAGCCGCAGGCGCTCGCGCGTTGCGACCAGGTGGGTTTGGACGACACCCTCCACCTGCAGCCAATAAACCAATTCCGCGCGGTGATGATCCTCGAAGGAAATGCGGCGTGCGGAGTGGTCAACCCACAGCACCACCACCTGCCAGATCAACAGTAGGAACCCGTGCCCGGACATGAATTCCACCAGCTCGCCCCAGTCAAAGCCGTGGAAAGCCGTGGCCGCCGCCCAGATGGACACGATTCCACCCATCCCCAGCCAGGCCAGGGCCGTCATCTCCAGCGCCAAGACCCCGCACAGGATTAGACCGCCCACCGACGATGCCCAGTGCGCCCAATAGAGCGGGGTATCGCCCAGGGTGGTGAAGCTCTGCGCGGCCGTAGAGGCCCAGATTAGGGCCACGATCGCCGCGTTAGTGACAACTGCCCGCGCGCGCGGCCCCTGCGGCACCAGCAGGAGTACGGCCGCCACTGACATCATGACACCGACAGCCAAGGAGACCCCGGGCAGGGAGTAGCTGCGCCAGTGCAGCACCGTCGCTAACGCGTTGTACCCCACCAGCGCCGCGATGATCACCCGTAGCCACGGACTGCCCATCACCATCCCGAACGGTTCTGGCAGTTCCTCGTCGTAGCCCAGCTCGAAAACCACTTGGGTGCCACGCCCGGGCGCAGATCTCACCGCTACCTGCACTCCCGTGTCCTCAGCACAGCGCAGGATCGAGTTCTTCATGCCGTGGCGACCCTCGGCGCCGTCGGCGGGCAAGCCAACGCCGTTGTCCCACACCTCAATCCGCAGGCGCCTGTCGGTGCCCTCCACTCGCACCTCGCGCCGGACCTCCCGGTCCGGCACCCCAGCGTGCGCTAACGAGTTGCGCACCGCCTCGCGGATGGCAGCGAGCAGCGCCCCTGACACCGCGCCAGGAATCGGTTGGCTCTTCTCCACCGTGCCCACCACGGACACAAAACCGGCCCATTGCTGCATCTCCTCCTGCAATTGCGCGTAGAACTCCTGCCAGTTGGCAGGCGAGCTGGGCACCACCCGCTGGGTGAGCTTAGTGCGCAACCCCGCCAGGAGTTTCTTGATCGGGCCGATGCCCAGCTCGCCGCGCGCCACCACCAGCAAGGCGGAGAGGACCTCGTCGTGCACAAAGTCCTCGGTGCGCCTCGTGGCGAGGGTGACCCCCTTCTCCGCTGCCAGCGCCGCCTTGGATCGAACGTTGCGGGTCTGGACCTGGTCCAGGCGCCAGGCCCGGTTCAGCACCCAGCTCATCGGGTAGAGCTGCACCAGGTTGAACATTGCAAAGAAGTAGGTCTGCTGCACCGCCTCCAAAGTGTCCGTTTTCCCCAGCAGCCCAGCCGGGAACATGAGGAAAAGGGCGCAGAACACGAAGGAAGTTGCCATCCCGCTGGGCAGGCAAACCATCGACAGCAACACCAGCACGGGGTAGAAGAGGACGTAGCCGTCGGCGACAAGCCCCCCCCCCGCGTCTCCAGGGCCCCCGTCGTCTAGACACCCTAGGATCTCCGGGCCAGTCCCAACGGACTTCGCCGCGATCGCGAGCCCCAACGTAACGAACGCCGCCAGGAAGGCCCGGCCCGCCCAGACCCAGGCACGCGTAGCCCGCGCCGCCAGCTCCTCGCGCCCCGAGCGCCGCGCCACCAGCGCCACCAGGGCGCCCGCAGCAACCCCCACCGGCAGCAGCATGATTGCCGTGCCATACGCACACAGCGGGCAACGACAAAGCGGCCAGAGGATGGGCGCGTTTGTCAGCCACGCCATCCCCAGAAAGTAGAGCGCAGTCACCGCGCCCGTCAGGGCCAGGGTGAGTCGCCCATTCGTGACATGCCTCCCCTCGCCATCCAAGACGCGGCCAACCATCTCGCTACGACCGTCCGGAACGTCGGCCAAGCACTGTGCACCCCACTAAGCTCTGCACGGCGGCCACTCAGTCCCCTCTCACAGCGCCCAGCGCCGCCAGGAGCGCGTCGTTCTCCCCCCGGTCGCCCACGGAGATGCGCACCCCCTCCGGGAAGGGCCGCACCAGCACGTTGGCCGCCCGGCAGCGCCCCAGGGCCTCCGCGGTGTTGTTTTGCGCACTGGAGAGCCACAGGAAGTTCGCCCTCGACTCGGCCACCACCCACCCCGTCTGGGTGAGGGCGGCGGCCATTCGCTCGCGTTCGTCCACCAACTGGGCCACCTGGGCGCGCATTCTCTCCTCCTGCTCCAGCGCCGCGAGCGCAGCCGCCCCGGCCAAACTATTGACCCCAAAGGGAGTGGAGGTCGCGGCGATCGCCGACGCCACCTCCTTGCTGGCCACCGCGTAACCCACGCGCGCGCCCGCCAGGGCGTAGGCCTTGGAGAAGGTGCGCAGCACCACCAGGTTGGGGTGGCGCGCGATCAGGGGGATGCCGTCGTGAACGTCGTCCACCTCAAGGGGCGAAGAAACGGCCTGGCAGGTCGCTCCCCCGGCCAGGGGGCCGCCGGCCTCTTGCCCAGCCTGACCCGCCTGCCACTCCGTCCCGGCGCCGGCGCGCGCGAACTCGATGTAGGCCTCGTCCAGGATCACCAGTACGGAGCGCGGCACGTTGCCCAGCAGCCACTCCAGCTCCTCACGCGTCACGAGCGTGCCCGTGGGGTTGTTGGGAGAGCAGACCAAAAGGGCCTTGGTGGTGGGGCGCACGGCTGCGGCTAGGGCGTGGATGTCGTGGCGGTGGTCCACAGTGAGCGGCACCTGCACACACCTGCCCCCGGCCACCTGCACCGTGATCGGGTAGGCCTCGAAGGACCTCCAGGGCATGACCACGTCGCTCGGCGTCCCGGACTCGCACACGGCGGCTAGCACGTGCGCCAGCACCGCCACCGATCCGTTGCCGGCCACGATCTGCGCCGGTTCCACGCCGTGCTTGACGGCCAGCGCGGACACCAGGCTGTCCGCCGCCATCTCCGGGTAGCGGTTCACCCCGGCAGCGGCGCGGGAGATCGCCTCCACCACCTCCGCGCTGGGCGGGTAGGGGTTTTCGTTGCTGGAGAGCTTGACCGCGCCTGCCGCCCGCGCGCCGGGCACGTACGCCGGCAGGGCCGTGATCGCGGGACGGATCTGCACGCCCGCCTGCGCGTCCGCCTGGCCCGGGGTGGATGCGTGGTCGGTGAGGCTAGACATGCGTCTAACTCTAGGGGCGCGCAGACTTTTTCAGGCAGAGGGGCCAAGATGGAAGACATGAAGTTTCTAATTCGCGTTATCGGTAATGCTGCCGGCCTGTGGCTGGCCGCCCAGCTCATCAGCGGCGTGACGGTGGCCGAGCACTCCTCCGCCACCGACCAGGTGGTGACCTACGCGGTGATCGCTGCGGTGCTCACCCTGTTCCACTCGCTGCTCAAGGGACCGTTGAAGTTCCTATCCTTCCCCCTCTACATCCTGACCTTCGGCCTGTTCGCACTGGTCATCAACGCGGCGTTGCTGGGGCTGACCGCCAAGGTCACCTCCGGCCGCTTTGACCTGGCGATCAGCGGTTTCTGGCCCGCCGTCGGGGCGGCCCTCATTATCGCCGTGATCTCTGCGGTGGTGCAGGGCGTGCTGCGCCCGGCCATTCCTAACCGCCGCCGCTGAGCGCGAGCCGCCTGGTTTCCACCAGCAGCAGGCTTCCCGTAGATCCCGGTGCCTCGAGGGGAGCCGGGATCTTCGCATCTCCGCCCCGGCCCGCCATGTCGGCGTGGACGTCTCGGATGCGCCGCTGCCAGTCGGCCTGGGGGTAAGCGTCGGCCAGGCGCGCAGCTTCCTGCATCACCGGCAGCGAGTGGTTCCACTTCACCCCCAGGTGGGTGGTGTCCACGGTAGCGGTCATCCAGTTCTCCCCCACCGGGTTGGCCCTGCCGTCCAGCGCGCTGACCGGGTCCTGCGTGTTCTCCACGGCGATGACGTTGATGTGCGCGGGGAGTGGCTCGGTGGCGATCGGCGCCCCGAAGGCGACCACGTTGGAGACGTTGTAGCGCTGCTGAAAGATGGGGTCCGCCGCGAGCGCCAGCGCGGTCATGCCGCCTTGCGAGTGGCCCACCAGCGTCACCTTCTCCCCCGGCCCCACCCCGGCGGCCTCGAGAGCCGCCGCCACGGCAGTTTCCGCGTGCCCGCGCCGGCCGGCGATCAGGTCCAGGTTCGATTCCATGCCGAGCGGACTGGAGGTGCCGGGCAGGAACGCGTTGGTGCCGGGGATATAGACGGTGGCTGCGCCGGGTGCGCGCACCACGCCCACGATCATCGACCCCTCTTGCTTGGGCAGTGCCCGCAACAGTTTGATGTCGCCCTCGAGGTTATCCGGCACCCTGATTGGCGCGCCCACTCTTGGCCGACGCTCCCCCGCCGCCCCGCCCACGCCGCCGCCCGGCGCAGCGGCCCGCGCGTTTGCCCTTCCGGTGGACGACGTTGCCTCCGCCGGCCCTCCAATTCCGCCCCCGGGCGCGGTGGTCGAGTTTGAGGCAGACGAGGTGGCCGCGAAGGGCTGGACAGCAGGCGGGACGGCGGCGCGGCCCGGGCCCGCAGGGCCGGGCGGAATCGGCGTTGCGGCCGTGGACGCGGGTATGGAAGTTGGCGTGGGCGCAAGGTTGCTCGGGGACGCGACTGGGGCGGTGCCCGGGACCGGTGCCCCGAGCGTGGGAGAGAGTCCCACCCCCGCGTTCGGGACGGGGCCCAGGCGGGGCGGGGCACCCGCTGGGGTCGGGAACTGCGCCGCCTGGGCTGGCAGTGCCCCTCCGCCCAGCAGCACTCCGCTGATCAGGGCGTAGCCGGGCCCTGGTGGGAGATTGGCCGACGTCGAGGCACTGCCCGGTGCACTTGCAGTGCCCGCAGCGCCCGAACCAAACGGGCCGACGTGCGCCGCCCACTCGGGCGGGGCGAGCCACGGGTACGCGCTGGTCGCCTGGAGCGGCAATCCCGCCCACGGGCCATCCCCGAGGCGGGGAGCGCCGCCCGCGTCGGGCTCGGTCCACCGGGCAAGCCCTGGTTCGCTCCCGGGGTATGAGCCCGGATAAGCACCGGGGCGCGTTCCCGCCGGTGCCAGGTGGCCGCTCGCCTGCGCGAGCGCCCACGCGGGTGCCGGGAGACCGCCGTCGGGGTTGGTCACCCAGTAGCCGGGCCCGGGCAGATAGCCGGGCACGATCACCCGCTGGGCCAGGTGGAGCCGGCGCCCACTGCGGTCCTCCGCGCGGCGGTAGGCGTCGCCCAGCGCCAGCGCGGCGGCCGCCCCGGTGTGGGGCGCGCCGCCCTCACCGCCGGGGAGCCAGAAGGGCAGCGCCAGGTTGGTGCCGGCGCGCCGCCAGCGCCGCGCCCCGGGCATCCACTGACTCCGCCAGCCCCCGTCGGGCCCCATCCAGGTGGCGGTCGGGATTCCCCTGACCTGCCCGACCGCCCCGCCGCCCGTGCGGCCGGCGCCCGGCGCGTCCAGTGACCCGCTGGCGGCGAAGATGCTGGGGTAGCGCCAGATTTGGGGCAGCAGGATGCCCCACGCCACCGAGTCGGCCAGCCCGCCCAGCAGCCAGACCGTCCGCTGGGCGTGGACGCCCCAGCCGGTGAGCTTGGCGCCGCCGCGCCAGACCGTGCCGAACGAGTCCGCCACCCAGAGCCCTCCCGGCCCGCCCCAGGTGCGCAGGGCCTCGCTTTCTGCGGTGGCGTAGAGCCGGGCGGCACGCGCCGTGTCCTCGCTCAGCTCCTGCGCCTGCGCCTGGGCCCGCGTGATGTCGTAGCTTACCTGGGCGGCCCAACCCCGGGCCACAGTTCCCTCCGCCGGGCAGAGCTGCGCCTTCCATTCGATCTCCTGCGCCACCGCCCCGACCAGGGCCAGGGTTTGGGCCAGCTCCCCGCCGGCCTGCCCCAGCCGCCAGGCGGCCTCCTCTAACGCCGCCGGGTCCACGCGCAGCACACCCGCGCCCCCGCCCAGCACCGCCACGCGGCCCAGCGCACCCGCAGGCGGGCCATCTAGGTCGCTGCCGGGTTGTTCTTCCTCTCCACCGCCGGCGGGCGGCGACGCCCCGAATCCCGGGCCAGGCCACGCGAACCGCGCCGAGCCAGCGCTCCGGAAGGTTCCGGCCGCCTGCCAGGCCTCCCGCGCGGTGGCTACCACCGCGCCCCTAGGCACCGCAGGCTCCCGTCAGGGCCGCGCAGACCTCCGCGTTGGCCACCTCCAGCGTGACCTCGGCGGCCTGCAACTGCTGCGCGCTGGCCCGGGCGGCCGCCACCCCGGCCAGCACCTGGGCGCAGCGGTCTTCGAATAGCTGCCTACTGCCGCCGCTCCACGTGGGGGCGGGCAGGTGCAGTGCTCCCAGCAGTTGTGCCTCCGCCTGCGCCAGGCTCTCCTCTATTGCCGTCGCCATGCTCCGCATTGCTCCCCCTTTCCCGCCCGTCAGCGTGCGCCACCCTCCCCCGGTCGGTCCACCTGGCCTCGCCCAAACGGACGGTGGGCGAATATCCACACCCACCCCGCCACCAAGTCAGCCCCCCTGAACGCTGCGCAGCCCGTCCCTCGGGCCGGTGCTGGCGCGCCTCCCGTCCCCACCGCCCGAGCCAGTGCCGGCACGCCTCCCGGTCCCGCCACCGGTCTCGCGTCCCCCCTCCGGTAACCGCACTCCCAGTGCCCGTCTTCCCCCTCCGGCCTCCATCTCCCAGCGTGCGCCTGCCGGCCCGGCCTACACCGTGCGCCAACCCACGTTCGGCGGCCGGCTGCGGAGGTTCGCAAATCCGCTCCGAGCTGGGAAAATGGGGGCATGACTCCAGCTAGCCCCGCGCACGTCGCCGCGTTCCCGTCCAGCCGCGTCAACCTGGCCACGCTGCCGCTGGCCCTGGGCCCCCTCGATGGCCGCTACCGCTCGGTAGCCGCGCCGCTGGTGGACCACCTCTCCGAGGCCGCTCTTAACCGCGCCCGCGTACACGTCGAGGTCGAGTGGCTGATCCACCTAACCGACGGTGGTCACCTGCCCGGTGCCCCGCGCCTGAACACCCAGGAAAAGGCCTACCTGCGCAACCTGGTGGCCACCTTCAACGAGGACACGGTTGCCGAGCTGGCGGAGATCGAAGCGGAGACCCGCCACGACGTGAAGGCCATCGAGTACTTGATCAAGCGCCGCCTGGACGCTGCGCCCGCCACCCTGGGCGAATCCACTGTCCTGCCGCACGTCCGGGAGATCGTGCATATCTTCTGCACCTCCGAGGACATCAACAACCTCTCCTACGCCCTGACCCTGCGCACCGCCGTCACCGAGGTGTGGCTCCCGGCCGCGCGCAAGATGGTCGACGCTCTGGCCGGCATGGCCCACGAGCACGCCGCCGCGCCGATGCTGGCCCGCACCCACGGCCAGCCGGCCACCCCCACCACGCTGGGCCGCGAGCTGGCCGTCCTGGCTCACCGCCTGCGTCGCCAGCTGGCTCGCGTGGAGCGCGCCGAGTACCTGGGCAAGATCAACGGCGCCACCGGCACCTACGGCGCCCACTCCATCTCCGTGCCGGAGAACGACTGGGACGCCATCGGCCGCTCCTTCGTGGAGGGCCTGGGCCTGACCTGGAACCCGCTGACCACCCAGATCGAGTCCCACGACTTCCAGGCGGAGATCTACAGCGACATCGCCCGCTTCAACCGCGTGCTGCACAACCTGGCCACCGACGTGTGGACCTACGTCTCGCTGGGCTACTTCAAGCAGAACCTGGCCGCGCAGGGCTCCACTGGCTCCTCTACGATGCCGCACAAGGTCAACCCGATCCGTTTCGAGAACGCGGAGGCCAACCTGGAGCTGTCCTGCGCCCTGCTGGACTCCCTGGCCGCCACGCTGGTCACCTCTCGCCTGCAGCGCGACCTGACCGACTCCACCACCCAGCGCAACATCGGCGTGGCCCTTGGCCACTCCCTGCTGGCCATCGACAACGTCACCCGCGGCTTGGCGGGCCTGGACGTGAACCACGCAGCCATGGAAGCTGACCTGAACAACGCGTGGGAGGTGCTGGGCGAGGCCGTCCAGCAGGCCATGCGCGCCGCCGAGGTCGCCGGTGCCACCGGTATGGAGAATCCCTACGAGCGCCTGAAGGAGCTCACCCGCGGCCGCAGCGTGGACGGCCCCGCCATGCGCGAGTTCATCTCCGGCCTCGGCATGCCCGCCCACGTCGAGGAACGTCTACTGGCCCTGACCCCGGCCACCTACACGGGTCTGGCCGCCGAGCTCGTCGAGCGTCACCTGGCCAAGTAGGTTTCCCAGAGGTGCCCCCGGCAGCCGCGCGCGGCTGCCGGGGGCCTTTGCTTCGGGACACCTCCGCGCCCCGGCAACTTTTATTCCCGGTCACCGCCAGAGTCTTCTCACAGCCGGGGGCATCGCACACCCTGCCTTTGCATGGCACCATGTTTGGCATGGCGACACCTAACCAGAGCGAAAAGCAGACCTCCTCCTCCACCGAGGCCGTGATGGCGTGGGAAGAGAAGCCCGCCTTCTCTGCGGTCAAGGCCAAGGAGGCCCCGCGCACCTCCCCCCTGACGACGGTGCTGCTCGTGGTGATCGCCGTGCTGCTAGCTGCGGTCGTCTACCTACTGATGGCCGGCAACAAGCAGGCTGCCGCCCCGGCCCCGGCCCAGCCCCAGGCTGCCGCCCCGGAGCAGGAGGCCCCGCAGGAGGGCGCCGCCGAGGAGCCGCCTTCCTACGCTCCCTCGCTTAGCGACCCCAAGGCCCTGGAGCTGGTGCGCGCCGAGCCGCGCCGCCAGGAGGGCGACCCCTACGCGATCGGCAAGGTGGACGCCCCGGTGGTGCTCATCGAGTACGCCGACTTTGCCTGTCCCTACTGCACCCTCTGGGCGCAAAACACCAAGCCTGAGCTGATGCGCCTGGTGGAAGAGGGCAAGCTGCGTATCGAGTGGCGCAACCTGCCGGTGCTGGGCCCCGAGTCGCGGCTCGCCGCGCAGGGCGCCGTGGCCGCCGGTAACCAGGGCAAGTTCTGGGAGTACTACGACCACCTGTTCGGCACTGCGGACCCCAACTCTCACCCGTCCTACTCGGAGGCCTCCCTGGTGGAGGTCGCTACCCAGCTCGGTCTAGACGTCACCAAGTTCTCCACCGACCTGACCTCCGCTGAGACCGTCGCTGCCGTCCAGGCGGAGCTGGAGCACGCCAACATGCAGCTTGGCGCCACCTCCACTCCGTTGTTCGTCATCAACGACACCGCCTTCGCCGGCGCGCAGCCCACGGAGTTCTTCATGGAAACCATCCGCTACCAGCTGCACACCACCGGCCAGTGACCGCGTCCGTCGCGGGCGCCTTCCTGGGCGGGCTGCTCACCCTCTTTGCGCCCTGCTCCGCCCTCCTACTGCCCGCCTTCTTCTCCTACGCCTTCTCTTCCCCGCGCCTGCTGGTGGCCCGCACCGGGATCTTCTATCTGGGCTTGCTCACCACCTTGGTGCCGCTCGGGGTGGCCGCCGGCGGCCTGGGCCACGCCCTGCGCAGCCACGCCGTCCTGGTGACGAACATCGGGGCCGGCGCAATCATCGCGCTGGGCATCGCCCTGGCGCTGGGTTTCAGCTTCTCCCTGCCGGGCTCCGCCCGCCTCACCAAGCGCCAAGGCGCCTCCGACGCGGCCGGCAGCGGCGCGGCCACTAGTGGGGGCGGCGGCGCGGCAACGTCGGCCGCCGTATACCTCCTCGGGGCGCTCTACGGCCTCGCGGGCGCCGGTTGCGCCGGCCCAATTCTGGGCGGCGTGCTCTTCCTGGCCGGACTGGGCGGGCAGCCCAGCTACGGTGCCCTCCTGCTGGCCGTCTATGGCGCCGGCATGGCCCTGCCGCTGTTGCTCCTGGCAGTGGGGTGGGGGCGACTGGAGCCGCACGCCCGCAAATGGCTGCGACCGCGCCCGGTGCGCATCCTGGGCCGCAAGACCACGCTGGGGCAGGTGGTGACCGGCCTGGTGATGATTGCGCTCGGCGCCCTGCTCTTCTTCTCCCGGGGGACGACGCTCCTGCCCGGCCTGTTCGATTCCGGCAGCCTGATTTCCTTGGAGTCCGAGGCTGCCGCCTCCGCCACCGCGCTGCCCAACTGGCTGGTGCTCGCCCTACTGGTGACCTTCACGGCGCTGCTGGTGGTCGTCGCCCACCCGGGCAAGCAGAAAGCGGCTCAGCCGGCCCGCTACAAGGTCGCCCCCACCCAGATTCAGCTTGACGGGTAGCAAACTCGGCGTTGATCTGGGCGTGGTTTAAGTTTGAGGCATGCATATAGCGACTCTGACCGCCCTGACGACCACCCCATCGCCCGCTCCCGTCCCGTCTGAGGAGCTCACCGGCATCGCTGCTTGGGCAGTGAGCATCATGGAAACGCTGGGCGGTTTTGGGGCCGCATTGCTGATCGCGCTGGAGAACCTCTTCCCGCCTCTACCCAGTGAGGTAATCCTCCCGCTAGCGGGTTTCACCGCCTCTCGCGGCACCATGTCCCTGCCCGGGGTTTTGGCCTGGACAACTGCCGGAAGTGTGCTCGGCGCGCTAGCTCTGTACGGAATTGGAGCATTGTTGGGAAGGGAGCGCACCCGCTACCTGTTCGGAAAGCTCCCTCTGGTCAAGATTGAAGATGTTGATCGCACCGAAGCCTGGTTCGACAAATACGGAAAGTACACCGTGTTCTTTGGCCGAATGATCCCGATTTTCCGTTCTCTCATCTCGATTCCGGCCGGCGTGACCCGCATGAAACTGGGCATGTTCACCCTACTAACGACCATTGGTTCTTTGATTTGGAACAGCGTGCTGGTAGGCGCTGGCTATCTCCTTGGAGAACAATGGCATCGAGTAGAGATCTACGTAGGGAACTTGTCGAAAGTCGTACTCGCCATTATCGTTATCGCGGTAGTCGCTTGGATTGCTTTTAACCTCTGGAAAACCTGGAAGGGTAAGCAGCCACCTTCGCAGTGATGGGATGGGATAAAAATGGCGGCCAGCACAGAAGCGATAGCTGGCGCAACCAATCGCTCCTGGGAGCGTTGGGTGCACGCGCTGAATCAAGCCGGTGGCGCTGATCTGAGCCACTGCCAGATCGTCTCCGTCGTGCGTTCCATGCTTGGGCCCGAGGTAATCTCCCCCGACTGGTGGGCGCAGTCCGTGACCGTGACATACGAACAGCACATCGGGCGCCGCCAGCCCGGCCAGGCCGCCGACGGCTCCTATCAAATGTCAGTATCTAAGACGCTGCCTGGCGAATTGGATGAAGTCTTTGGGCGTTGGCTCAACTTCGTCGACTCCGTGCCGGACATAGGCGGTTTGACTTTTCTGTGTTGCCCGTCCGCTACCGCCACGCCGCGCTGGCGCTACTGGCGCGCCACCCTGGACGACTCCACGCAGGTGGTGATCTCCCTGACCCAAAAGGAACCGGGCAAGGTGGGCATCACCGTCAACCATTCCAAGCTCTCTGGCCGCGAGTCCATTAGCCAATGGCGCGCGGTCTGGAAGGACTTCCTGGAGGCCTGGTAACAGACCTGCTGCAGGTTGGGCCGGGGCCTTGCGCTCCGGCCCAACATCGTCTCAGGGGCCTCCAACCGTGCAGAAAGACGGCCGCGACCGTGCATCCCCCGCCTGACCGCAGCCCCCAATACACCTCCCAGTCCCCGGCAGCGTCCCTGTCACCGCCCATAGCCCGGGTAACAACGACGCCACCTGGGCCAGGGCCACGCGCTGAGCCGAGCCACCCAGGCGACAAGAACACAACCCGGGCGACAAGGACGCCACCTGGGCGACCAGAAGCGAGGGTTCTCGTCGCCCAACATCGGGCCTTGTCGCCGAAC
>JAUMWR010000051.1 GCA_030529545.1 Buchananella hordeovulneris | reverse complement strand
TCACCCCGACGCCGCAGCCGACGGTGACCATGACCCCGACGCCGCAGCCGGTAGACAAGAGCGTTGTGCGCGTTGGCGGCGCAGACCGCTACTCCACCGCGATCAAGGCCCTCGAGGCCGGCAAGTTCGATGGCAAGACCGTAGTGCTGGTATCGGGCGAGACCTTCGCCGACGCCCTGGCGGCCGGTTCTCTGGCCGGCACGTTGGACGCCCCGCTGGTTCTGACTCGCAAGAACACCCTGCCCGCAGAGGTGCGTAACGCTCTGGTCAAGGCAGACACTCGCGATGTCTACCTGGTCGGTGGTAACTCGTCCGTCTCCAAGCGGGTGGTTGACCAACTGCAAGACGAGGGCATCCGCGTGACCCGCATCGCCGGTGTTAACCGCTTCGATACCGCCACGCAGGTGGCCCGCAAGGTCAAGGCCTCGCTCGCCTCCGCCGGGCACGACGTCGCTGCTGCGCTCGTCGCAGATGGCATGGAGTTCGCGGACAGCCTGGCCGCCGGTGTTACTGCTGGATCGACTCGTTCCGTGGTTTTGCTGACGCAGGGGGCCAAGCTGCCCGCTGAGACCAAGAGCTACCTGCAGAACGACGCTGCCGCCGTCATGACCTACGGGGTGGGTGGCAAGGCCGTGCAGGCTCTCAAGAAGGGCGGCATCAATGCGACCGCAGTGGTGGGCGTCAACCGCTACGACACTGCGTCGAAGCTGGCCACGACTCTCCACCCGAACGCCACGCGCATCCTGCTGGTGACGGGCACCTCCCCGTGGGATGCCCTCTCCGCTGGGGGCTTGGGCGGCAAGCTTGACGCAGTGCTGGCGCTCACCTCGCCCAACAAGCTGCCGGAGCAGACCGCCAAGCTCATCCGGGACAAGCAGGTGGGGGTGACCATCCTTGGTCTCCACGGCTCTGTTAGTGCCGCGGTTGAGAACCAGGTGAAGGCTCTGCTCAAGTAAGCGCGAGTTCCTGAAACCGGAGGCGGGGCGAGACTCTAAGAGTCTCGCCCCGCCTCTCACTTGCGCCCGGCTGGCGCCAGCCGGTGCACCTCAGCGTGCTGGAGGCTTTGCTCAGTCGCCCTGCACGTTCTGGAGCTGCGGCTGGATGCGAGCAATGAAAGCACGCGCCAGGCTCCCAAGGCTGCCTCGGTCGCTCACCAGCTCCCCGGCAGCCACCGCCCCTGCTCCGGTCTCGATAGCGACCTCCTCCACGCCGGTGGAAACGTGCGGGACGATGGAGACAAGCAGCTTCTGTCCAATTCCTTCGCCGCGCCGATCCGGTGCGACGGCAAAACGAGAAAGGGTGGCGCGGCTACCGTTCACCTCTACCTTGATGGTGCCCACCAGCCGGGCGCCATCGCGGGCACCAATGACGACGCTGCCGGGGCGGGAGAAATCTTCCGCGACGTTCTCCAGCGTCTCCATCAATTCCACAATATAGGGGTCGCCGGTGTGCTGTGCTTGCGAAACGTAAGCGGCGCGGCGCAGGGTGAGCACCTCGCCGGCGTCGGCCACAGTGAGGGGCGCAATGTGAAAGTCCATGCGGCTCATTTTTCCAGATCCCGAGGCGCGGCGTCCCGCCCTGGCCAAGGGCGGTTAATCTTGACCCATGACCGTTACCCACCCGACCCTGATTCTCACGCTCTCCTGCCCAGACGGGCCCGGAATTGTGCACGCCGTGACCGGCCTGATTGCCGGCTACGGCGGCAACATCGTCCAATCCCAGCAGTTCGGTGACCCGGACACGGGCAAGTTCTTCATGCGGGTGGAGATCGAGCAGACCTCCCGTGAAGCCATGGAGGCCGGCATGTTGGGCCTGGTGGAGCGCTTTGGCATGACCTACAACCTGGCGGTGCAGGGCCAGCCCCTGCGCACCATCCTCATGGTCTCCAAGGAAGGGCACTGCCTCACCGACCTGCTCTTCCGCCACCGCTCCCAGGGCCTGGGCATCGACCCGGTGGCCGTGATCGGCAACCACACGGATCTGGCCTCCATCGCGGAGTTCTACGGGGTGCCCTTCCACCACATCCCGGTCACCAAGGACACCAAGGAGGCCGCCGAGGAGCAGCTCCTGGCGCTGGTCAAGGAACTGGACGCCGAACTCGTGGTGCTGGCCCGCTACATGCAGATCCTCTCCGACCGCGTCTGCGAGGAGCTGCAGGGGCACGTTATCAACATTCACCACTCCTTCCTGCCGTCTTTCAAGGGCGCGCGTCCCTACGCGCAGGCCCACGCGCGCGGCGTGAAGATCATCGGCGCCACGGCGCACTACGTCACCGCTGACCTGGACGAGGGCCCGATCATTGAGCAGGACGTCGCTCGCGTGACCCACGCGGACTCTGTGGCCGAGCTGGTAGAGATCGGGCAGGACGTGGAGCGCCGTGTCCTGGCCCAGGCCGTCAAGTGGCACTGCGAGCGTCGCGTGCTGCCCAACGGGCACCGCACGGTGGTTTTCGCCTAAGCGCACGTCCTCCGGGCTGCCGGGACGGCGTGAGAAGGTCCGCCTGGCCCCTATAGAGGGGACGGGCGGACCTTTTGCGTGTGGGGGGAGTGGCCTCGGCGCTCAGAGCGGCGTTGCGCCCGCTCCGGGACGTTCTGGCCGCCTCGCCGCCGCCCTCGCAGGCCCTTTTCCTTCCTCCCCACCCCCAGCGCGCCGCACCGGCCTTTAACGCGCTTGGCCGACGCTCCACCCGCCGCACCGAACGTCGGCCAACCCGCCGTCGGCCACCCCAATCGGGACAATCCGATCGGGACAATCCAATTGGGACAATTCAGCCGCCCGTTCTCCCGGTAGCGGCGCCACAGCGCGGCCACAAAAGAAGGCGGCCGACGTGCCCTGACAGAGGAACGTCGACCGCCTTGCGGGCCGAGGAAGGGGGATCAGCCCTTCACGGAGCCAGACATCAGACCACCCACGAAGTACTTACCCAGGAGAATGTAGACCACCAGGGTGGGCATCGAGGTGATGAGCGCGCCGGCCATGGACGCGCCATAGTCGGACAGAATGGAGCCGTTGGCCAGGTTGTTCAACGCCAGGGTGACCGGTCCGTTGCGCGTGTTGCTGAAGAACAGCGCGAACAGGAAGTCGTTCCAGGCGCTCGTGAACTGCCAGATCAACACCACCACGAAGGACGGGATGGAGATCGGCAGCACCACGCTGAAGTAGGTGCGCAGCATGCCAGCACCGTCCACGCGGGCGGCCTCGATCAGCTCGTTTGGAACCGACTCGTAGTAGTTACGGAAGATCAGGGTGGTGATCGGAATACCGTAAACCACGTGCAGCAGGATCAGGGTGGGAATGCCCTGCACCACGGACGGGTCTGGCAGGTTGGAGGCCAGGTCCAGCACCATCTTCAGCAGCGGGATCATTACAGCCTGATAGGGGATGAACATACCGAAGAGGATCAGGGTGAACACAAGGTTCGCCCCGGGGAAGCGCCAACGAGACAGCACGAAGCCGTTCATCGAGCCGAGCATCGCGGAGATCAGCGAAGAGGGGATGACCAGCATGAACGTGCGCATGATCGGCTCGGCCAGAGCGTCCCATGCCTTGGACCAGTTGCCGTACTCCCAGACCTGGGGGAAGTACCAGGTGCGGGAAGGGTCGGCGTCGCCCAAGCCCTTGAAGGAGGTGATCACCAGCACGTAGACCGGGATCATCACCATGGCCAGGGAGAAGATCAAAATGGCGTAGCGCAGGGACTTAGAGAGAGCGGACTCCTGGTCCATGCCCTTCTTCTTAGGCACCTTCACGGAAGCAGCGGCGCTCATCGGTTCTCCTTGCTGCTCTTGGCGTCGTGGATCAGGTACGGCACCACCAGGATTGCCACGATGGCCAGCAGGATCACACCAACAGCGGCCGCGTTGGCGTAGTCACCGGCGGTCATGAAGTTGTACATGTCGATGGCGGGAACCTTGGTGGAGTAGTTGCGCTGATCCGTGATGGACATGATCAAGTCGAAGGACTTCAGGGACATGTGGCCGATGATCACCACTGCAGACAGCGCCACGGGGGCGAGCTGCGGGAAGATGATCCGCCGGTAGAGCTGCCACTCTGATGCACCGTCCACGCGGGCGGCCTCTCGCAGCTCGGCGGGGATACCGCGGAAGCCGGCCAGGAAGAGGGCCATCACGTAGCCAGCGAGCTGCCAGATGGCCGGCAGCGCGATGGCGAGGATGCCCCAGGTCAGGTCGCGGGTCCACCCGTTCTCCAGGAAGCCCAGACCAACCATCTGGAACAGACGGTTCAGACCGGAGGCCTTCTCACCGGTAGCGGTGTTCAGGAGCCACTTCCACACAACACCAGAGGCCACGAAGGACACGGCCATGGGGAAGAGGAAGATCGAGCGGAAGATGGATTCGCCGCGCAGCGGCTTGTCCAACAGCCATGCCCAAAGGAAGCCCAGCACCAGGGTGCCCACCAGGAACACCACGGTGAAGATCATCAGGTTCAGCAGCGAGTGCTGGAAGTCTTTGTTGGCGAAGAGGTTGGTGAAGTTCTCGAAACCAACAGTGGTCCACGGCTTGACGCCGGTGGCTTGGGCAACGGTGTGCTGGTCGGTCAACGAGGTGTGGATGTTGGTGCCGATCATGCCGTACACGAACACACCCACGAGGAACAGAGAAGGGGAGATCAGAAGAACACCGGGCCCCCACTGGCGCAGGTGGGTCCACGACAACGACTTCTTCTTGGTGGGCGCAGCCGCCTTGCGGGCGGAGGATTCTTTACTCATTGGAAGGGCCTTCCGTTAAGTGGCGCTAGGGCGATCGACTGATCGCCCTAGCGCACTCCCAAGGTGGAAAGAAGGGCCCGGGGCGGGGGAGTGATCTACCCGCCCCGGGTCACCTGCTACTTCTTGAGGCCCTCGGTGGCCTTGACCAGCTCGGCCTGGAAGCCGGCCAGGTCAGAGGCGCCCTCGGTGAACTTCTTCATCGCGTCCAGGATGGAGGAAGACACGGTCACAGAAGCAGCCGCACCGTGAGCCACGGAGGAGACGATGGTGTCGGTGCCGAAGGACTTGATGGCGTTCTGCTGGTACTCAGAGAACATGCCGATCTGCTCAGCGGTCAGGTCAGAGCGAGCCGGGATGGAGCCCTTGACGGTGTTGAAAGCAACCTGGCCCTCGGGGGAGGAGATGGCCTTCATCCAAGCCTTGGCGCCGGCGACGTTCTTGGTGTCAACCGGGAGGGTGAAGGAGTCAGCCAGGAAGTCGAAGATGCCGTCGGTGCCCGGAACCGGGAAGTAGATGTAGTCGGTGCCGGCCTTCTTGCCGGCCTCGTCGTAGGCGGACAGAGCCCAGTCACCCATCACGTTGTAGGCGGCGGTGCCGTCGATGACGGGCTGCAGAGCCGGCTGCCAGTCCTCGTTGTGGAGGGAGGCGTCGGACAGGGACATGATCTTCTCGAAGTGGCCCAGAGCGGTGGTGACCTCAGCGGAAGCCCAGTCGGTGGAGCCGTCCCACAGGCCGTTGTACTTCTCGGCGCCCAGGTCGGCAACCAGGATGGTCTCGAGCAGGTGGAGCTGGGTCCAGGCCATACCGACGGTGATCGGGGTCTTGCCAGCGGCCTTGATCTTCTCCATGTCGGCGATCCAGGCGTCCACGTCAGCCGGAGCCTTGGCCGGGTCCAGGCCAGCCTCCTTCAGAACGGTCGGGTTGGCCCACACCACGTTGGCGCGGTGCACGTTGGACGGGACGGAGAAGATCTTGCCGTCAACGGTCAGGCGGTCGAGCAGGGTGGCCGGGAAGGCGTCGCGCAGACCAAACTCGTCGTACAGGGCGGAGACGTCAGCGATCTGACCGGCCTCGATGTAGTCGTTGAGCTCGGCACCGGCGTGAGCCTGGAAGGTGTCCGGCGGGTTGTGGGCGGCCAGGTCAGCGGCAAGCTTCTGCTTGGCCTGGGAACCACCACCACCGGCCACGGCAGCGTTCTTGAACTCGGTGTTCGGGAACTGGGTGTTGAAGACGCCAACCAGGGCCTCCAGACCAAGCTTCTCAGAACCGGCCTCCCACCAGGTCATGACGTTGACCTCGGTAGCGGAGGTGACGTCAACGGCGGTGAGGTCGGTGGCCGGAGCGGCGCCGTCCGAGGGCTTGGTGTCCGCAGTGCCACCGCCAGAGCAGGCGGCCAGGGTCATGCTGACGGCTGCCAGGGCAGCAACAGCAGCGAGCTTGCGCATTCTTGTCTCCTTAGAAACCTCGTTGTTTCTCGTTTCTCTCGGCTCCGTGCCGGAAGCGAGTCACCGGTCCAGACCGGTCGATGTCGGATAGTTTGCACGACGTTTTCGGTTAGTCAATCCGTTGGATCACCTTTTGGTATTACATGTAGCCAAATCGTGACCTGTGCCCCTTGGGGTGGCGGGGCGTGAGATCCTTGGATTTCGGAGGGAACTACCAGGTTTCTGCGCTAGGCTGGCGGGGTCGCGACTGGCGCAGGTGGGGCACCACCGGGGAGCGACGTCTGAAGGCGTACTGCGATCGCTCGCCTGGGTCGTTAGTGCATTCAGTAGACGCCCTTTTTGGGGCTCCAGCAGGAGGAAACTCAGTGAGCATTAACGAACTCAACGCCCCCTTGGCTGAGCTTGACCCGGATATCGCGGCTGTCTTGGCTGGCGAGCTGGCTCGTCAGCGCGGCACCTTGGAGATGATTGCTAGCGAGAACTTTGTGCCCCGGGCCGTGCTGGAGTGCCAGGGCAGCGTGCTGACGAACAAGTACGCGGAGGGCTACCCGGGGCGCCGCTACTACGGTGGTTGCGAGGAAGTGGACCGAGCCGAGGAGCTGGCCATCGAGCGCGCCAAGTCCCTGTTCGGTGCCGACTACGCCAACGTCCAGCCGCACTCCGGTGCGCAGGCCAACGCGGCCGTGCTGCACGCCCTGATCCGCCCGGGCGACCCGATTCTGGGTCTGTCCCTGGCCCACGGTGGCCACCTGACCCACGGTATGAAGATCAACTTCTCCGGTCGTTTGTACGACGTTCATGCCTACGGCGTCGAAGAGGACACCCACCTGATCGATATGGATAAGGTGCGCGAGCAGGCCCTGGCTGTGCGCCCGAAGGTGATAATTGCCGGTTGGTCTGCCTACCCGCGCCACCTCGACTTTGAGGCCTTCCGCTCCATCGCCGACGAGGTGGGCGCTTACCTGTGGACCGACATGGCCCACTTTGCTGGCCTGGTGGCTGCCGGCCTGCACCCGAACCCGGTGCCGCTGTCTGACGTGACTTCCTCCACAGTCCACAAGACCATCGGCGGCCCGCGCTCCGGCCTGATCTTGTCCCGCGATGGAGAGAAGTTCGGCAAGATGCTGGACTCCGCCGTGTTCCCGGGCCAGCAGGGAGGACCGCTGATGCACGCCGTAGCCGCGAAGGCGGTGGCGTTCAAGGTGGCCGCTACCGAGAGCTTCAAGGACCGCCAGGCCCGCACCCTGGAGGGCGCAAAGCTGATTGCCCAGCGCCTGACCGAGGCCGACGCCAAGGAAGCCGGTATCAACGTGCTGACCGGTGGCACCGATGTTCACCTGGTGCTGGTGGATCTGCGCCACTCCGCCCTGGACGGCCAGCAGGCAGAGGACTTGCTGCACACCGTGGGTATCACGGTCAACCGCAACGCGGTGCCGTTCGACCCGCGCCCGCCGCGCGTCACCTCCGGTCTGCGCATCGGCGCCCCGGCTCTGGCCACCCGCGGCTTCGGCGCCGCTGAGTTCACCGAGGTTGCCGACATCATCGCCACTGCGCTGATCGCCGGCGCCAAGGGCACCGAGGTTGACGTTGCTGGCCTGCGCGCCCGCGTTGACGCTCTGACTGAGGCCTTCCCGCTGTATCCGGGGTTGTGATGAGTCTGCCACGGGAATACTTTGCGGCGGGCGCCCTGCGCCTGGACGGTAAGGCTCTGGCCGGCGTCATCAAGGCTGAGCTGGCCGAGCGCGTTGCCGCGCTGCGCGAGCGCGGCATCCAGCCGGGCCTAGGCACGGTCCTGGTAGGGCAGGATCCGGGGTCCGTGGCATACGTGGCGGGCAAGCACCGCGACTGCGCCGAGGTGGGCATCGCCTCGATCCGGGAGGACCTGCCGGCTGACGCCACGCAGGCCGACGTCGAGGCCGCCATCGACCGTCTGAACGCGGACCCGGCCTGCACCGGCTACATCGTGCAACTGCCGCTGCCCAAGGGAATCGATACGAATGCCGTGCTGGAGCGGATCGACCCGGCCAAGGACGCCGACGGTCTGCACCCCACCAACTTGGGTCGCCTGGTTTTGCGCGTGAACGAGCCGATCGATTCTCCGCTGCCGTGCACGCCGCGTGCGGTGCTTGAGATCTTGGACCGCTACGACATCTCGCTGCGCGGCAAGGACGTGGTGGTGATCGGTCGCGGCACCACGGTGGGCCGCTCGATCGGCCTGCTGCTAACTCGCCGCGACTGCAATGCCACCCCGGTGCTGACCCACACGGGTACCACAGACCTGACCGCTCACGTGCGCGGCGCCGACGTGATCGTGGCCGCCGCTGGCGTGGCGGGCATCATCACCCCGGACATGGTAAAGCCCGGCGCGGTAGTACTGGACGTGGGCGTCTCCCGCATCGAGGACCCGGAGACCGGCAAAGCCAAGCTGGCCGGCGACGTGGCCCCAGGCGTGGACGCGGTGGCTAGCGCGCTGTCTCCCAACCCCGGCGGGGTGGGGCCGATGACGCGCGCGATGCTGCTGGCTAACGTGGTGGACTCCGCCGAGCGGGCCGCTCACTGAACGGTCGGTGGCCGGGGGCGGGGTGGAGGCACCCCGCCCCCGGCGCTGCATTTTCTAGGACCAGAGAGAGAAACATGAAGATCACCACGGTGAACGTCAACGGTGTGCGCGCCGCCTACCGTCGCGGCATGGGGGAGTGGCTGGCCGCTTCCACCCCGGACGTGCTGTTGTTGCAGGAGGTGCGTGCCCCGCTGGGCACCGCAGGCGAGTTCCTGGGGGAGGGCTGGCACGTTGCCGAGGTGGCCTGCGAGATCAAGGGCCGCGCGGGCGTGGCCGTGGCCTCCCGGGTAGCGCCGCTGGCCGTGCGCACCTTCGCCTACGAGGGCGAGCTGCCGGTGGACACCGGCCGCTGGGTGGAGGTCGACCTGCCGCTGCCGGGGCGCGACGTCCCCCTGACCGTAGTGAGCGCCTACCTGCACTCCGGCGAGGTGGGCACGGAGAAGATGGACGCCAAGTACCACCACCTGGACAGGGTGAGTGAGCGCCTGGAGGCGTTGATGGCCGACGTTGCCGCCGGCCGACGCGAACTGTTGGTGGCCGGCGACTTCAACGTGGTCATCTCCGAGCGCGACATCAAGAACTGGAAGCCCAACCACAACAAGACCGCCGGTGTGCTGGACGAGGAGATCGCCTACCTCAAGCGCTGGCTAGGACTGGGCATGGTCGACGTGGTGCGCCAGCTCCACGGCGAGGAGCAGGGACCCTACACGTGGTGGTCCTGGCGGGGCCGGGCCTTCGACAACAACGCGGGCTGGCGCATCGACTACCAGTTCGTCAGTCCCGGCATCGCGGCCGCTGGACGCTCCTACGCGGTCGAGCGCGCGGAGACCAACGCCGAGCGCTTCTCCGACCACGCCCCCCTCTCCGTCACCTACCAGCTCTAGGCGAAATCACCCGGGCGGCGCTAGCGGCTGGCCCGCCGCGCAAATCGGCAAAACGAAAGGCGGCCGACGCTCCTCCTGCCGGAGGGAACGTCGGCCGCCAATCTCATAGCCGCCAACCGGGCGGCTAATCAATAGCGGATCGCGTCAATCGGCTTGACCCGCACCGCGATCAACGCAGGCACCAAACCAGCCAGCGCACCGATAGCGGTGGCGCTAATCAAACCGATCAGGGCAGCATCCAGCGGGAACGGGGGCATGTCCTGCACCACGATCTGCATCTGCTCGTACGGGATGTACTGGGAGGCCACCACCGCGATCACCACGCCAGCCAGGCCAGCCACGAACGTGGCCACCACCGACTCCAGGAAGATCGAGACGAACACTCGCGTGCTCGTGGCACCCAGCGCGCGGCGAATACCGATCTCGTGGATGCGCGCCCGCACCGTCACCACCGAAATGTTGATCAGCGACAGCGCACCCAGCGCCAGGACCACCACGCCGATGCCTCCCACCACGCGGGTCAGGCTCTCCTGGGCGTTCATCGCGCCAGAGGAGTCCACCGCGTAGGAGTTCGTCGACTTCTTCCCGAACTTCCCCTGCAAAGCTGCGGTGATTTGCGCCTTGGCCTGCGGGACCATATCCGGATCAACCCACGTCTTCAGCGTGTAGTTAACTGTGCTCTCCTCCTTGTTAGGCAGGGCCTCGTAGGAGGCGCGCAGCATGTACATCTCCGGGGCCTCAAACATACGCTCCGGCAAAATGCCCACGACCACGGCCCTGAACTGGTTGGTCTTGCCCAGCGTGATCGTGATCGGGCCCTCGCGGTTGAGCGCGTCCAGCGCCACCGCCAGCGAGTGGTTGATGACCACGCGGGGGGCCAGCTTGCCCGGGTCCGTCTTATCGAACCAGCGGCCCTCCTCCACCGCCAGGCGGTGCATCACGGCGAAGGGCTCGTCCACGACCTGCATGTTGGTGGGCAGCAGGCCCTCCGCCAAGCGCACGTGCGTGTAGGTCTGGCCCACCACGGTCGCGTAGCGGATCTCGTAGCGCTTCACCAGGGCGTCCCACTCCTTCAGGAGCTTGGGGTTGAAAGTGCCCGGGCCGTCAGTGCCGTCCCCGGCACTGTCCGGCTTCTGCGGGGCGGGAACCGGGATCGAGGCGTCTTCCACGAAAGGCATCGCAGTCGCGTACTCGTCCTCCTGCTCCTCCTTCTGGGACTGCGCGATCTCCTCGGGGGAGAGCTCACGCACGTCGAAGGAGATAGTGCCGGGGCGGCCGGAGTAGAACTCGATCTCCTCCACCTGCGCCTGCACCACGACGCGACCAAAAGCGATCACGCCCGCCATGACGGCAACCGCCACGGCCACGCCCACCAGGGACAGGAACACGCGCACCTTGGACAGGCGCACCTGGGTCCAAGCCTCATTCAGAGAACCCAGCAGAGTAATCACAGGCTGCCCTCCTCAACCTCGGGGCCCTCACTCTTGGCCAGCGCAGACGCGGACAGGTCCGCAGCGCCCGCCGCAGGGGCAGCTTCGTTCGGGGTGGCACCGGCGGCAACGTCGTCCACCACAGCGGCGGACGGCGGAGGCGGCGCCGGGGAGGTGTACGGGCTCAAAGCAACCGTCTCCGGCCCCTGCTCGCTCGCCCCCACAGAGGCCAACGGCGTCTGCGCGATCGAGGCCGCCACCGCCTCGCGGGCGGCACTCGCAGCGGAATCGAGCTGCAACGGGGTCAACACGCCGTCGCCCAACCGATACGCGCGATGAGCGCGGGCAGCAATCGCCGGGTCGTGCGTGATGATGATCAAAGCCGCCCCGCTCTCGCGGGCCTCGCGCTCCAGCAACTCCATCACGTGCTGACCGGTCTCCACGTCCAGGGCGCCGGTGGGTTCGTCGGCCAGAAGCAAACGCGGGCGGCGCACCAACGCACGCGCCAAAGCCACACGTTGCTGCTCACCACCGGAGAGCTGGTCCAAACGCGACTCCATCCGCTCCTCCAGCCCCATGTGCTTGAGCAGCTCGCGGGCCCGCTCGTTGCGGGTGAAGTAGCTCGCGTCAGAGGTGTAGAGCAGGGGAGCGGCCACGTTCTCCACGACTCCCAAACCAGGCAGCAGGTTGAAGGACTGGAACACGAAACCAAAGTGCTTGCCGCGCACGCGCGCCCGCTTGGCGTCGCCCCACTTGGTGGTTTCCTGCCCATCAAAGCGATAGATCCCGCCAGTGGGCTGGTCTAGCAAACCCAACAGGTTCAGGAGCGTGGACTTACCGGTACCGGAACGGCCCACGATGGCGATGTGATCACCCGCCTCCACCTGCAAGTTTATGTTGGTGAGGATGTCTAGCCGCTCACCCGTGGGAAGGGTAAAGGAGCGAGCTACGCCCTCGAGTTCTAGCAGCGACATCTCAGTTGCCGCCCTCGCCCTGGCCGGGCTTGTCAGCCGGGGCCTCCCCCTCAGCGGGAGCCTTCTCTTCCACCGACGCGCCTCCGTCGACCGGGATCCTCTCCCCCTCGCCCTCAGCTGGGGCGTCCTCAGCCGGGGCGTCCTCATAGGAGCCGAACTCGTCCTCGTACGGGTTGTTCATGTACATGCCCGGGTCCAGCTCGTTGTCCGTGCCCGGCACGAACTCCAGGATCTCGGTGCCGGCCTCCAGACCGGACTTGATCTCCACCAGGAAACCATCGGTCAGGCCCAGCTGCACCTCGGTCGGGGTGGCGCGGCCGTCCTTACCGATCACCCAGACGGTGCCCTGCTGGTAGTCACCCTTCACCGCAGTGGTGGGGACGGTCACGACGTCCTTGGCGTCGCCGGTGTGGATCGCCACCTTGGCGTTCAGGCCGGTGTAGAGCGTGATCCCGGACGGGACCGGGCAGGTGAGCTTGGCGCCGGAAGAGGCGGTGGTGCCGCCCGGGGCCTCTCCGCCCTGCGGGGCGCCCTGCTGGGAGCCGGCGCTCGCGGCCTCGGAGTTGACCAGCTTGATGTTGTGGCACTCGAACGGGCCGGGGCCGGGGGTGACGGTCACAGTAGCGACCTCCGGCACGGAGGCCAGGGAGTAACGCTGCGCCGGCGTAAGGCTGGCCTCGATGGACAACGTGCCAGGGGAGATGGAAGCAGCCAGTGTGCCCACCGTAACCTCTTGGTTCTCCAGCACCGAGTACTTCACCGTGCCGTTGGCGTTGGCGTAGATGGTGCGGTAGACCGTGTAGGTGTTGGTGGTGGGCACCGCCGGGACGGGGTTGCCCTGGTCGTCCGTGGAGGGGGTGCCCTCATCGGTCTCGGTGACCTCTGCGGTCAGGGTAATCAGCGGGGCGCCCTTTTCTACCTGAGAGCCCTCCGGGGCCTCAAACTTGGCCACCTTGCCGGTGACGGTCGACTTCACATCGGTGGCCGGGTCTGCCACCACGGAGCCGTTAACGGTGAAGTCGTTAGAAATGGTGCCCAGGGTGGCCACCACTGTCGAAGGCTTGAAATCGGCCCAGGGGCGTGCGGTCGTGTCTTCAGTGGTGCTGGCAAAGAAAGCCATCTTCACCAGCGCCGCAGCGATCACCACCCACACGAGGAGCTTGGCGATAGGCAGAATACGACGAGTCATTTTCCCTCCAGAGTTGTCCGCCGATCACTCTAAGAGATACCCCGTGCTGCCGCATCGCTCATATTGGCTAAAAGGGCTTTTCCTTGCTCCTTCTTAAGGAGGAGCCGGTTGCCATCCACGCACAAATGAACAGATAAACCAGGGCCGCGAAGTTGATCCATAGGAGCAGCGTCGCCAGGGCCTTGAAGGAGGCCACGAGCGGGTTGTTCGCCGGGGTCCGCAGGAAGCTGGTGCCTGCTACTCGCAGCACGGTCAACCCGAGCACGCCCAGCCCAATACCGCTCAGCAGGTGGCGGCGCGGCACCTCCACAGCGGCCACCTGCCGCACCAGCACCCACAGA
Source organism: Buchananella hordeovulneris (assembly GCA_030529545.1). GTDB lineage: Bacteria > Actinomycetota > Actinomycetes > Actinomycetales > Actinomycetaceae > Buchananella > Buchananella hordeovulneris_A. The sequence continues at coordinate 1,083 of JAUMWR010000051.1, read as the reverse complement.
ATCAGAGCGTCGACCAGTGCCGAGACCAGCAGAGTGCCCAGCTGGATCAAGAAACCGGCCGCCGCGTTGCCGCCCAGGGAGAGCAGGTCCAGGAGCCGCTCGCTGAAGACGACGGCCACCGCCGACCCCACTGCGGTGAGTAGGGTTGCCCCGCCCAGCGTGACGAAGCCGAGCAGGTCTCGCAGGCGCGCCACCACGGCGTTGCTGGTGGGTTCGGGCAGTCTGAACATGGCCCAGGTGGCGGTGCGCAGCGCACTCATGACGCCCAACGCAGCCAGCAGCAGGAGCAGCAGGGCCGTGATGGAGGTCAGGTTCCAGCCCGTGTCCAGGATCAGCGCCTCCGGGGCCAGGATGCCCTTCTTGCCGTTCTGGTCCAGCAAACCGGGCAACGTGGAGTTGATGGCGTCGATTGTCGACGCGCGTAGGCGGGGGTTGTTGCCCAGCGTGGCCATGAAGAAGGTCCACCCGATGGTGAGCGCCGCTCCCAGTGAGAAGAGGGCGGTGTAGGTGATTCCGCCACTTAAGAGTGTGGCGTGTCCACCGTTGAACTGTGCGAGGGCGCGGCCAAGGTGGGTGGAGTGGAACCAGTTAACGAGCGCCTTGATTCGTTCTGGGAGCGTCTGCTTCTTCAGCGCCTTGCTGACCTGGCCGCGCATCGTCTGGGAGGCTGGCGTGGTGCGGGCGGACTTGCGTCCAGCTTTGACGGCGGAAGCGGGCGGCTCGTTGCGGTGAGTCATAAGTCCCAAACTACCGGCATGCGTAAAGAGAGAGCAAAGTTAGGTGGGGCGGGGTGCAGGGGCGACATTGCGGGGTCACGGGGGCGGAGTTGGCCGCTGCGCTACCAGATCGCCGCCGTCTGCGTCTTTGCGGAGTCGCGGGGGCGGACGCGCCACAGCGTAGGCATCTGGTCAGCGGGAACGGCTGCTGGTGCCGTGAGGGCAGCGGCTGGACCCGCCCGGTTGGTGGCAGTGGCCACCCATCAGTGCTGCGCGCCATGCGGCAGTGGTTTTGCACTCGCCTGGCTGGCGGAGCTAGGGGGTACTTGGGCGACGGGGACGCCACTTGGGCGACGAGGGCGCAACT
>JAUMWR010000050.1 GCA_030529545.1 Buchananella hordeovulneris | reverse complement strand
ACTCCCCGGAAGAAGGAACCCGATTACCAAGTCCAACTTCCGGGGAGCACTTCATCATCCCCCACACCCCAAGCCCGGGGAGCCTGGACGTTTCAGAAACGCCCTCGGTCAGTTGCGGGCCATTTGGTTGGCCTCAGGTCACTTGGCCTCGGGCAGGTAACCCCAAGTGGCCACGTCCACGGAGGAGATACCGAAGGAACCGTAGTTGGCCAGGTTCTTCGGGACACCCACGAACAGCACGCGGTTGTAGATGGGCAGGGTGTGGACGTTGTCCCAGATCAGCTTGTCGACCTCGTTGGTGAGCTTGATGCGCTCGGCGCGGTCGGTCTCCACGGCGATCTTCTCAACGTACTCGTCAACCTTCGGGTCGTTGATCTTGGCGTAGTTAGAAGCGGAGTTGGAGCCGTAGATCTGGCCGACGTTGTTCATCGGGTAGGGGGTGCCAACCCAGGTGAACGCGGTGATCTCGAAGGAACCAGAAGAGAGCATGGTGCCGAAGTTACCCGGGTCGGAGGGAACCAGCTCGACCTCAACACCGATGTCCTTGAGCTGGGCCTGCAGCAGCTTGCCCTCGTTCTCGGAGGTGAAGATACCGGTCAGCATGGCGTACTTGATGGTAAGGCGCTGGCCGTCCTTCTCGCGGATGCCATCGGCGCCCGGCTTCCAGCCCAGCGCCTCGAGCTCCTCCTTGGCCTTCTCCGGGTTGTAGTTGTAGTCACCGGAGTTGTCCTGGTAACCCTCCTGTCCCGGCATGAAGAAGTGGTTGCCCAACATCAGGGTCTCGGGCTTGACCGGCAGGCCGGCCAGGTCGGACTCGGCGATGGCGGCGCGGTTGATACCCTTGACGATGGCGCGGCGGAGCTCAACATCCTTCATCAGACCAGCGGTGGAGTTGAAGGTGAAGTGACGCCACTGCGGGGACAGAGCACCGCGCAGCTCGGCGTCGGCGCGCTTGGCCAGGGTCTCGTACTGAGAGGAGTCGATCGCCTGGGCGACGTCAAGCTCCTTGTTAGCAAAGGAGTTGGCCTGTCCCTCAGCCGGAACCACGCCGATCACGATCGAGTCCAGCTTTGCCGGGGTACCCCACCAGTTGGGGTTGCGGCCGTACTCGTAGGTCTTGGTGGCCTTGTCGATCTTGGTGAAAGCGTAGGGGCCGGTCAGCCACTTCTGGTTGGGCTCAGAAATCTGGGCGGTGTTGAACACCTCCGGGTTGGCCGCAGAGTCGCGGTGGTAGACAATGCTGAGTACAGCCGTCCAGTCCGGGTAGGGACCTGCGAAGGTCCAGACGACCTCGAATTCGTCGGCGCCCTTCTCCACCGACTCGGTCTGGGACAGACCGTCGGTAGAGGCGCACTCGAAGGCGGTGTTCTCGCCGTTGCAGGACTTCCACGTAGCAACGTAGTCAGCGACGGTGATCGGGGTGCCGTCGTTCCAGACAGCCTTCGGGTTCAGCTTCAAGGTGACAACGGTCTTCCCGTCCTTCTCCATCGCCTCAGCGGACTCCACGAAGTTCGGGTTCGGGGTGGCAACCGCAGCGTCGGAGATGATGAAGTTCTGCGGCAGGAGGTGATCCATGAGGTCACGCACATCGCCGGTGTTGCCGTTAACGTGCGGACGGTTCCACTGCTCCACATCGGCTGCAATGGCCAACCGCATGGTGCCACCGTCCGCCAACTCGGAGACGTCCTTGGGGTTGATGTTGGAAGCCGGGTGACCGCCGTCGGCCTCGGCGCCACCGTCGGTACCAGCGGAGCAACCGGCCAGCGCCAGTGCGCCAGCAGCTGCGAGCGCGAATACGCCCTTGTTGAGTCGCATGTGTAGCTTCTCCTTCGTTTTTGGGACAACGCAGCTGAGCTGCGCGTACGTAAGGAAAAGCCAACCACACTCCTCAAGGTGAACTAATCACGATTGCGTATCGATTCCAAACCGTTATCGGCGGTTACCCGCACCAGTTACCCCTTGCCTCGCCGGGAAACCCTCATATTTATGCAGTGTTCCCGCATGAATACACCGGCGAGGCAGTGTGCGCTGCCCCTCCTCTCCCCTCCAACCGATGGCGATACCGCCGCCCGGACGCTGCGGGCAGGGAAGATCACACTCGCCCACTCTGTCCACATGTTGAAACAGTGCGGGCGGCCCCTGCCAGCAGCGACCATCAGGTTTGGTGTCGCTCCGGCGTTGGGACCGCCCCACGCTGATCGAGCTGCGCGCTCTAGATGACGGAGACAACCTCCGGGTAGTGGCAAGCCGTCTGGTGGTCGGCCTCCGCCTGCTGGCTCAACTCCGGCATAGCGCCAAGGCAGGCCTGCTGGCTCTCCTCATCCAACATGAGGAATTTCTGGCAACGCGTCCTGAACCGGCATCCCGACGGCGGGTTAGCCGGCGAGGGCAGATCACCCTTAAGCACGATTCGCTCGCGGGAGCGCTCCTTGTCCGGGTCCGGCAGAGGAATCGCGGAAAGGAGGGCCTGCGTGTACGGGTGCGTCGGTCCATCGAAGACCGAGTTAACATCACCGATTTCCACAATCTTGCCCAAGTACATGACCGCCACACGGTCGCTGACGTGGCGGATCACCGACAGGTCGTGGCTGACGAAGAGGTACGACAGGCCCATCTTCGCCTTGAGCTCCTCAAGCAGGTTAATAACGCCTGCCTGGATGGACACGTCGAGCGCGGAAACCGGCTCGTCCAAGATCAGCAGGCGGGGCTCGAGTGCAAGCGCGCGCGCAATACCGATGCGCTGACGCTGACCGCCGGAGAAGTTACGCGGGTAACGGTTCACGTGGCTGGGCTCGAGCCCAACGAGCTCCATGAGTTCCTTGACCCGGCTCTCGATCTTCTCCTTCGGCACGCCGTTGTAGCGCATCGGCTCGGCGATGATGTCGAAGATCGGCATGCGCGGGTCCAGGGAGGCCATCGGGTCCTGGAACACCACCTGCACATCGCGACGAACCACGCGACGCTCGGACTTAGAGATCGAGTCGGTGTTGCGGCCCAGCACCACCACGTTGCCCTCTTGCACCTTGGTCAGGTTCAGGATTTCGAGCAGCGTCGTGGTCTTACCACAGCCGGACTCGCCCACGAGGGCGAGCGTCTCACCCGTGCGAATGTCAAAGGAGAGTCCGTCCACCGCGTGCACGGTGCCCACGCGACGCTTGAAGACGGCCCCCTTCATGAGCGGGAAGTGCTTCTTGAGCCCGTCGACCTTCAGCACGGTCTCCCGCTCCTCCCGCGGCACGTGCTCGATCTCCGACTCCGGGATTTCCGGCACCGGGTAGATGTCGGTGTAAGAGAGGTTCTGCTCGGAAATCTCCTTGCCACGGCGGCAGGCGACCAGGTGGTCTGCCGCGCCGACTGCGGGCAGCAAGTCAGGTTCTGCGGTAAGGCAGGCGTCCTCTGCAATGGGGCAGCGGGCAGCGAACGGGCATCCCTCCGGCAGCGCCAGCATCGACGGCGGGTTGCCCTCCACCGGAGTGAGGACGTCCTTGTTGCCGTCCAGGCGGGGCAGCGAGCCCAACAGACCAATGGTGTAGGGCATCTGCGAGCGGTAGAAGACGTCTCCCACCCCACCGGTCTCCACAACGCGACCGGCGTACATGACGGCAACGCGGTCGGCGATCCCGGCCACGACACCGAGGTCGTGAGTGATCATGATGATCGCCGCACCCGTCTCCCGCTGCGCGGTGCGCAACACGTCCAGGATCTGTGCCTGAATGGTCACGTCCAGCGCCGTAGTCGGCTCATCCGCAATGATCAAGGACGGGTTGTTAGCGATAGCGATCGCGATGACGGCGCGCTGACGCATACCGCCGGAGAACTCGTGCGGGAACGCCTTGGCGCGCACGTCCGGGTTGGGGATGCCAACCAAGTCCAGGAGTTCAACGGCGCGCGCCCAGGCGGCCTTGTCGCTGATCTCCTGGTGGACTTTCAACGCCTCCACGATCTGGTCACCAACGGTGTAGACCGGGGTGAGGGCAGACAGCGGGTCCTGGAAGATCATGCCCATCTGTGCTCCGCGCACGTGGGACATGTAGTTGTCGGTGCGCCCCAACAGCTCGGTGCCGTGCAGTTTGACGGAGCCGCTGATCTGAGCGGTCTCGTCCAGCAACCCCATAACGGACATGGAGGTAACTGACTTACCCGAGCCGGACTCGCCCACGATTCCCAGTACCTCGCCCGGTTGCACGGTGAGGTTTACGCCCCGCACCGCATGAACCGAACCGTCCTCGGAGGGGAAACGAACGTTGAGGTCCTTGATCTCTAGGACCGGCACGCCCGGGGTGGGAGTGGGTAGGTCAAGTTGGCTAGAGGTACGTGCCTTCTTGCTCATGCGTTGCCTCCAGCAGACTTAGAAGAGGGGTCAAGGGCGTCGCGCACGCCGTCACCAACAAAGTTCACGCAAACCAGGGTTAGCGTCAGCACCATTGCGGGTGGCATGAACAACCACGGGTGCGTGGTGGCGCGGGCCTGACCGTAGGAGATCAAGGTGCCCAGGGAGACTTCCGGGGCCTGCACACCGAAACCGAAGTAGGAGAGCGTGGTTTCGCTGAGCACTGCGGACGCCACTCCCAGCGTGGCGTCAATGATTAACAGGGAGGAGATGTTGGGCAGGATGTGCTTGACGATGATCGTGAACGACGGCACGGACATGTAGCGGGCCGCAGTCACGTAGTCCAGGGATCGCACCGAGAGCGTCAGAGAACGCACGACGCGGGAGGAGAGCATCCAGCCAAAGGCAGCCAAAAGGCCGATCAGCACCCACACGGAGCCGCTTGCCTTGCCGGTGGAGTGGGCCAGGACGGCGATGAGCAGGAAGGCTGGCACCACGAGCAGCAGGTCGACTAGCCACAGTGTGATGCGGTCAAACCAGCCACCGAAGTAGGCGGCGGAGGCGCCCACGAACGCCGCGATGGTGGTCTGCAGCCCGGCCACGACCAGACCGATCAGCAGGGACTTGCGCAGGCCCTCAATGGTCATGGCGAACATGTCGAAGCCACCGGAGTCAGTACCGAACCAGTGGGCGGAGTTCGGCGGCTTCAGGAACGCGGTCTGGTCCGGAACGGTGTAGTCCCAGGGAGAGAGCACTGGGGCGAAGAGCGCCACCAGGGCGATAACGATCAAGCCAACAGCTCCCACAAGTGCAGTCTTGTTGCGCTTGAAACGTCGCCACAAAATGGTGCGGCGGGACAGACGCGCCGGAGCCTTCTTCTCAGCAGCAGCTGTCTTGGCAGGCTGCGTCTTCTTCGGTTCCACTTGGCTTTCCAAGGCGTTCTTTTCACTCATTTCAGCTCACCCGGACTCGCGGGTCAATGATGGCCACCAGGACGTCGGAGAGGAATGCGCCGGTCAGGGTGGCGGTACCGGAGAACGCGACCACTGCTACCGTGCCGTGGACGTCGTTCTTCTGGATGGATTCCACACCGTAGATGCCCATACCGTGCCAGGAGTAGACGCGCTCAGTAATGGATGCACCGAGGACCAGTCCCGCGACTGCAAAGGCGAAGTAGGTGCCCATGGGGATCAGAGCCGTGCGCAGTGCGTGGCGGCGAACGGCCGCGCCCTTGCGCAGACCCTTGGCGCGGGCGGTGCGCACGTAGTCAGCACCCAGCGTATCCAGCATCAGATTGCGCTGATAACGCGAGTAGGAGGCAATTCCGCCCAGGGACATGGAGATGGTGGGCAGGAGCAGATGTTGGAGCCGGTCGACAATCTCAGCGCCCGGGTAGTTGCCCACCTGACCGGTCTCTCCCATGAACTCGAAGAACTGGGAGTTGAAGGTTTGGTTGAAGTTAACCGCCATGACCTGCAGGAGGATGGCAATCACCATTGCCGGGGTGGAGATGATGATGAGGGAGATGATGGATATCGCCCGGTCGGAGAACTTGTACTGCCTTGTCGCCGTCCAGGCCCCGAGGGACACGCCGCCGGCCATACCGATGAACGCGCCCATCACCACCAGGCGCAGGGAGACGAACACGCGCCGCCCAATTTCCTCATTTACCGAGCCACCCTGGGGAGAGCTGCCCCAGTCCCAGTGCATGAATACGCCCTTGGCCCAGGTGATGAAGCGCTCGAGGACCGGCACTTGATCGCTGAGGTTCAGGGCTCGCAACGAATTCTCCACTGAAACCGGGTCCAGCGGAGGGTTGCGCAGCTCGTACAGAACGCGCGGGTTGAGCTGGGTCGCCGCGAGGAAGTAAGCCAACGTCACGGCGATCAGCAGCAAGATCGCATAGTTGACGATCCGCTTGGCTAGGTAAATAGGCATTTGACAGGACTTCCTGAGAGTGGGACGGGACCCGTTATTGGAGTGCGTTCCCGCTTCCGGCCCTTCGATCTAGGACCGCGTCGCCGTAAGCGGGGCGCAAAGCAACGGGTCAGGCCCCGGCGCTCGCGCCACATTACCGTGCATCGCCTTCACCCTCACCTTCGCCAGCCCTTTCGAGAGGAGAGGGCAGCGAAACTTGGCGCAGTTGCCCCGTCCCCCGCCGGGAACAAGGACTTCGATTTAGACAACATCACCCGCACGCAATTGAGTGTAGGCGGCTCGGTCAGATGAATATACACCGGCATGCACCGGTGCACTCACCCAGTCCCGCTACCTGCGCCGCGCATCACTTCCAGCGGGAGTGTGCGAAAACCAACCCTCCATCCACCGGACTCGCTCCCGCCTGCGCCCCCAATTGAACCTGCACCGCATGGCATAGTTAAACCAAAAGAGAGTGTCACCACCGCGTCAAGACTTTCTCTCCCGCCCGCAAAACGCGTTCTCTTCACCGCTGCCTGCGCGCGCTCCCGGCACTGCACTCGCCCTCGCTGCACCCCGGAGCGCCGCCTTTCAACCGCCGGCCCTTAGGGCTGCGACCCACCTCTTTTCCGCTAACCTGACCGTGCGCACAACAGGGTGCATGCAAAGCGAAGAAGGGCCCGTATGTCTCGCATCATCTACACCTATACGGACGAGGCGCCTGCACTGGCCACTGCCTCCCTCCTGCCGATTGTGGAGTCCTTTCTCCGGCCCGCCGGCGTCGAGATCGCCGTGCGGGACATCTCTTTGGCCGGCCGCATCGTGGCTGCCTTCCCTGACTATCTCCCGGCAGAGCTGCGGGAAGACGACGCTCTGGCAGAGCTGGGCTGTCTAGCCAAGGAGCCGGATGCGAACATCATCAAGCTCCCCAACATCTCCGCCTCGATCCCGCAGTTGAAGGCCGCCATCGCGGAGCTGCAAGCCAAGGGCTACCCGCTGCCGGACTACCCGGACTCCCCCGACGACGCCGCGCAGACGGAGGTCAAGGCCCGCTACGACGCGGTCAAGGGCAGCGCCGTGAACCCGGTGCTGCGCGAGGGCAACTCTGATCGACGTGCCCCGCGCGCGGTGAAGAACTACGCCCGTTCCCACCCCCACCGCATGGGCGCGTGGAGCGCGGACTCCAAGACCAACGTCGCCACGATGGCGGGGGGTGACTTCCGCTCCAACGAGGACAGCGTGGTGCTCCCGGCGCCCACTTCCCTCACGATTCGTTTTACGGGCACCGATGGCTCCAGCCGCGTCCTGGCTGGACCGCTACCGGCCCAGGCCGGGGAGGTTGTGGACGCGACGTTCATGAGCGCGGCCGCGCTGGATGCCTTCCTGGCCGCGCAGGTGGAGCGCGCCAAGGCGGAGGGGGTGCTGTTCTCCCTGCACCTGAAGGCGACGATGATGAAGGTCAGCGACCCGATTCTTTTTGGCCACGCGGTACGGGCATTCTTCCCGGCCACCTTCACCAAGTACGGGCAGGAGCTGGCCGGGGCCGGCCTGAGCGCCAACGACGGCCTGGGAACCATCTTGCCGGCCCTTGATTCGCTGCCCCACGGCGCCAAGATCAAGGCTTCCTTCGAGGCGGAGCTGGCCAGTGGCCCCGCCCTGTCGATGGTCAACTCTGACAAGGGCATCACCAACCTGCACGTGCCCAGCGACGTGATCGTGGACGCCTCCATGCCAGCGATGATCCGCGGCGGCGGCAAGGCGTGGGGCCCGGACGGGCAGGAGGCGGACACCCTGGCCGTTATCCCGGACTCCTCTTACGCCGGCATCTACCAGGCGGTGATCGACGACTGCCGCACCAACGGCGCCTTTGACCCGACCACGATGGGGAGCGTGCCCAACGTCGGCCTGATGGCACAAAAGGCCGAGGAGTACGGTTCTCACCCCACCACCTTTGAGATCCCGGCCGATGGGCGGGTGGACGTGGTGGACGACGCTGGCACCGTCCTGCTCTCCCACGCGGTCAGCGGCGGGGACATTTGGCGCTCTTGTCGCACCAAGGACGCGCCGATTCGCGACTGGGTGGCGTTGGCGGTGCGCCGTGCCCGCGCCACCGGCGCCCCGGCCGTGTTCTGGCTGGACCCGGCTCGCGCCCACGACCGCGCGGTGGAGAAGCTGGCCCGCACCTACCTGGCCGAGCACGACACCGAGGGCCTGGAGTTCCACTTCCTCTCTCCCGTGGAGGCCACCCGATTCTCGCTCCAACGTATCCGTGCTGGCCTGGACACGATCTCCGTGACCGGTAACGTGCTGCGCGACTACCTGACTGACCTCTTCCCCATCCTGGAGCTGGGCACGTCCGCCAAGATGCTCTCGATTGTGCCACTTATGAACGGCGGTGGCTTGTTCGAGACCGGCGCTGGCGGTAGCGCCCCCAAGCACGTGCAGCAGTTGGTGGCGGAGAACTACCTGCGGTGGGACTCGCTGGGTGAGTTCCTGGCGCTGGCGGAGTCCCTGCGCCAGGAGGCAACCGTGAGCGGCAACCAGCGGGCCAACATCCTGGCAGACGCCCTGGACCAGGCCACCGGACGGGTCCTGAACGAGGACCGCTCGCCGGCCCGCAAGCTGGGCAGCATCGACAACCGCGGCTCCCACCTGTGGCTGGCCGTGTACTGGGCCCAGGCGCTGGCTAGCCAGCAGGAGGACGCCGAGCTGGCCGCCGCGTTCGCCCCGGCCGCTGCGGCATTCGCCGAGCGCGCCGAGGAGTTTGCCGCCGAGCTGGTGGCCGCGCAGGGTACCCCGGTAGACCTGGGCGGCTACTACCGCCCGGACCCGGTCAAGACCGCCGCCGTGATGCGCCCGGTGGCCGGCTTCAACGACATCCTCGCCGCTCTCTGAGTCGCTCATAGCTAAGCGGGTGGTGGGGAGTAGCTCAGTGAGCTACTCCCCACCACCCGCTTCGTTTGCTTACGCCCCCGCCCAATAGGCAGCCAGCGCCCGGCTGAACATGGGACCGTCCTCCACTCCGGCCATCTCCCGTGCGGAGTGCATGGCCAACAGCGGCTGGCCGACGTCCACGGTCACCATACCGAGCCGCGTGGCTGTGATCGGGCCGATCGTGGAACCGCAGGGCACCGAGTTGTTGGAGACGAACTCCTGCGAAGGCACCCCGGCGGCCTGGCAGGCCCGCAGCCACAGCGCCGCGCCGCGCGCGTCGGTGACGTAGCGCTGGTTGGCGTTGATCTTCAGCAGCGGCCCGCCGCCCAACAGCGGGCGCACGGAGGGGTCGTGCATCGAGGCGTAGTTGGGGTGCACGGCGTGCCCGGCGTCGGCACTCACGCAGCTAGAGCGCGCAATAGCGGCGCGGGCGGCAGCGTCGTCCCACCCGAAGCAGGCAGACAGGCGGGACAGAACGTCGGCCAAGAAGGGACCGGCCGCACCGGAGCGCGTCTCCGAACCCACCTCCTCGTGGTCGAACGCGGCCAGCACCAACACGTCGCCGCCCAGCGGAAACTCGCCGCGCGCGGCCGCCAGGAAGGCGGTCAGCGAGGCGAACACCGAGGACAGGTTGTCTAAGCGGGAAGAGGCGAAGAACTCGTTCTCCACGCCGAACCGGGCCGGGGCCTCGGTGGTGTAGGTGAAAACGTCGAAACCGCCCAGTTCGTCAGGCTCGATGCCGGCCAGTCGGCACAGCAGCGTCTCCAGCTGGCGCGGCTCGAAAGCGCCCATCCCGAAGATGGGGAGCATGTGGCCCTGGCGGTCTAGGGTCAGCTTCTCGTTGACGCTGCGGTCCAGGTGGGGGGCCAACTGGGCAGTGCGGGCAATCGGCCCGGTTTTGACCAGCTGGGAGTGGCCCTCCTTGGTCACCAGCCGCCCGGCCAGGCCCACCTCGCGGTCCAGCCACGAGTTCAGCAACGGCCCGCCGTAGATCTCAGCATTGACCAGCCCGTAGCCCTCGCGGGACAGCGCGCCGGCAGGCTTCAGCTTCAACGCCGGGGAGTCGGTGTGGGAGCCGACCACGCGGAATCCAGTGGTCTCATCCACTGCGGCGGGCAACATCCACGCGATCACCGCACCATCGCGCACTACCAGGCCACGGTTGGGCAGCTCCTCGCGCCAGGGGCCCTCCTCGACCAACGCGGTGAAGCCGACCTCCTTCAGTTGGCGGGCTACCTCCGCAGCGGCGTGGTAGCTGGACGGACTGGCCTGCACAAAGTCGGCCAGGGCGGCGCAGTAATCGGTGGAATCGATCGAGAAAGACATGTCTTCCATTGTGGCACCGCGCGCCGGGGCCAGCCCGGCAGGCAGGCGGGCGGAAGGACGCCCGCCCTTAGCGCCGCGCGCGTGAACCGAGGCGGCGTGGCAGGATCGAGGCATGAGAATCCCTGCCACTTTCCGCGCCGGCACCGGCTCCTACCGCCTCGACTACTCCGGGTGGGACCAGGATCAAGTGGTGCTGGTGCGTCTGATTCTCACTCCCCCGCCCGGTCAGAGCACGCAGTTGGTGGACGACGCTCTGCGCGGCTGGCTGGAGAGCCTAACCACCGCTTTACCCGACCAGTTTTCCCCTCCTGGCCGCCCCGTTGCCGCGCGGCAAGAGTGGCTGGACGGCGGTTGCCGTCTCACCCTCTCCCAGTCCCCCACCGCCGTGTACCTCTCCGTCTGCTCCGGTGGGGAGGACGGCCTGGACTCGACGGAATTTAGCTGCGCCGACGCCGTTGCCGCCGTTCGTGCGGCCGTGCCGTCTTGCGGGGTGTCTTGGCGCGAGTGGCGTGCGGCGGAGTTCGCGGACCTGGAGAGCCTGTACTTCGCCGCAGCGGGCGAGTAGTTCGGCGATTTGGCGCGGCCGCGCGCCGGATTCAGATAACCCGCTAGAGGCCACCTATTAGGTATCCCACACTTTGGGCAAGACGAGTCTTTGCAGTTGCCTTACTTAGGTTAGGTTGACCTGTGTTCGGCTGGGCTACGTTTGACCCCGCCACGCCCATGTAGGAAGGATCCACGGTGAAAAAGGCTCCACGGCGCCTCACTCTGCTGGCTGGCCTGCCCTTACTCGCTGCAGCAGCCCTCACTCCCGTAACTGCGCACGCCGCGCTATCCCAGACCACGATCAACGATGTGGTCTACAGCTATGACCCGGCCGCCCCGGAGGCCGGGGCCACCATCACCGGCAGTACCCGCAACCACGACTTCGGAGAGCTGACGCTCCCCGCCAGCATCGAGGTGAACGGACAGAGTTACAGCGTCAAGGTGATCGGAGAGGCCGCCTTCAACAATGGCCGCCTCCGCACTCTGACCATCCCCGACGGCGTGACGCGGATCGAGAACCAGGCGTTCAAGCGGGCCCGCCTCACCGCCATCACGCTGCCCGCCTCCGTGGTAAGCGTGGGCGACGAGGCCTTCGCCAGCAACAGTCTGAAGGATCTTCGTCTCCCCGTGGGCCTGCAGGAGATTGGCGCCTCCGCCTTCTCCTACAACAAGCTGACCAGCCTGGAACTGCCCGCCGGTCTGACCACCATCAAGCGCCAGGCGTTCGCAAACAACGACCTGGGAACGCTGAGCGTTCCTGCCTCGGTAACTGCGATTGAGCAGGCTGCCTTCGAGTACAACGATCTAACCCAGGTCGAGCTGCCCGCGACTCTCACCAACATCGCCCCCAAGACCTTCAAGAACAACAAGCTGACCGCCGTCACCCTGCCGGACGCCCTGCAGAGCATCGGCGACGGCGCGTTTGCCTCCAACAAGCTGGCCACTGTCTCCATCCCGAACGGGGTGACGGAGATTCCCGCCGACGCCTTTAACAACAATGCGCTCACCGCTGTACAGTTCCCGGCCGGCCTCACGGCCATCGGAGAGGGCGCGTTTAACAGCAACCGCCTGACCCAGATAGACCTCCCGTCCTCAATAACTCGCGTCGGCAAGGCAGCTTTCTCCTACAACAGGCTGAAGACGGTCACCCTCAACGGGCCCGCGCCCGAAATCCACACCCCGACGGGCTTCTTGCGCTTCCAGTCATCTTTCGACGACCCGCGCGACGGAGCCACCATCAAGTTCCCGGCCCGCTACGGCGCGGATGTAACCGAGAATGGCTACACCACGCCCGAGTGGAAGGGTTACAAGAGCGAGCCGTTCGGCGAGGTGGAGCCGCCCGCCGTGGAGCCGACCCCTAGCACCACGCCCACCCCCTCAGAGACGCCGACTGCTACCCCCAGGCCTAGTGCCTCCGTCTCCGCAGGCGCAGGCGCAGGCGAGGGTACTGACCAGCCGGGCCCTGCCCCGTCCCCCTCCCCCACTGCCACCGCAGCTACCGTAGGACCATTGAAGTTCGCGATCGATCCGGACGATTTGGCAGCTGGAGCGAAGGTGACCGGGCACGTCTCCAGCGGATTGCCGAAGACGATCGATATCCCCGCCCAGGTCAACATCGGCGGCATGGACTTCCCCGTCAAGACCGTTGGCGAGCGGGCTTTCTACCTCACTTCGATCACTGCGGTGACCTTCCCGGACTCCCTGACGAAGATCGAGGACAGCGCGTTTTATCGGGCGTCCATCAAGGAGATCTCCCTGCCGGATTCGATCACCTCGATCGGCAAGCGTGCCTTTGCCTACAACGGCGCCACCGCACTGAAGCTGCCGACCCGGCTCACTGAGCTGAAGGACTCCGCATTCGAGCACAACTCCCTGACCAGCATCGAGTTCCCCGCGACTCTGACGGCGCTGGGCAAGCAGGCCTTCTCCCGCAACAAGCTGGCCTCGCTCTCTATTCCGGCCACCCTTCGAGAGCTAGGCGAGGGCGCCTTCCAGTACAACTCTCTTACCAACCTGGAGCTGCCGTCCGGTTTCACCACCATTCCCGCCGATGCCTTCTACAACAACTCGCTGACCGCCGTGCAACTGCCGTCGTCGCTAACCGCCATTGGCGGCGGGGCCTTCGCCAGCAACCGGCTAACCACTGTGTCTCTCCCGGACGGCATCACGGTGATCCCCCGCAAGGCATTCGAGTCCAACGCGCTGACCTCAGTAAAGCTGCCTGCTAACGTGACCACCATTGAGGACGACGCCTTCAACACCAACGCTTTTACCGCTGTAGAGCTCCCCGCCACGGTGACCTCCGTCGGCAAGCGCGCATTTGGCGGCAACAGCAGGCTGGCCACGGTCACTATGGCCGGTCCGGCGCCTGAGATTGCCGAGGGGGAGGGTTTCCGCCGTTTCAGCGGCTCTTTTGGTGACCCTGCCGACGGCGTAGTGGTCAAATTCCTGGCCAAGTTTGCGGCCCCCGCCGTGGAGAACGGTTACACCACCCCCAAGTGGAAGGGCTACAACACGGAGGCAGTGGCCCCGGCACCCGCCGAGACCCCGACTGCGACCCCGACGCCGAGCACCACGCCGTCACCCGCCGAGACCCCGACGCTCACGCCAACCGCCGCCCCCGAGCCGAGCAGCACTCCCACGGTCGCGCCATCTCCCTCCGCGACGCCGAGCGCGACGCCCACCCCCGGCCCGACCACCAAGACGATCGACAACATCGTCTACAGCTTCGACACGAGCGCCCCGGAGGACGGCACCAAGATCGTTGGGCATGTGCGCTACGCGCTGCCGAGGAACCTGGAGATCCCGTCGTCTATCGAGGTAGATGGTGTGCGCTACACCGTCCACACGATCGGTGCCGCAGCGTTCCAGTCTGGTCGCCTGGAGGAGGTGACGATTCCTGACACCGTGACGCGCATTGAGGACTCGGCGTTCTACTCCAATTCGATTGATGACATCGTGATCCCAGATTCCGTCACTCACCTGGGCAAGCTGGCCTTCATCAACAACTTCGCCAAGACGGTGAAGCTGTCTGCCAACCTGACTGAGATCCCCACCTCCGCGTTTGTGAACAACAAACTGACCCAGGTGGAGATCCCGGCGGGTGTGACGAAGATTGGCCCGGCGGCATTCGCCTCGAACTCGCTGACGAGCGTTTCTCTGCCGGAGGGCGTCACCTTCGTGGGCCCGGGCGCGTTCCAGGCCAACGAGCTGACCGCCGTCACCCTGCCGAGCTCGCTGCGCGAAATCACCAAGAACGCGTTTAAGACCAACAAGCTGGCTGCGGTCTCTTTGCCCGCCGGCCTCACCGGCTTGGCCGAGGGGGCCTTCTCCGGCAACAAGCTCACCTCTGTGGTGATTCCGGACGGCATTACCGCGATCGAGCCCTACACCTTTGCGTCGAACAAGTTGGCCGACGTTCAGTTGCCGGCCAGCGTGACCACGATTGGTGAATATGCGTTCGATTCGAACAGCCTGACCGAGGTCTCGCTGCCCGCCACCGTCACCAGTGTCGGCAAGCGGGCCTTCAGCGAGAACGACCTGACCAAGGTCACCGTGGCTGGCCCGGCCTTCGAGATCTACGAGCCCAAGGGATACCTGAAGAGCTTTGGTTCGTTTGGCGACCCGGCAACGGGCGTGGTCATCGAGTTCCCGGCCAAGTACGGGGCTGACACAGTTGAGGGCGGCTACACCAACCCAACTTGGAAGGGTTACAACACGCAGGTGCAGGGGGCCGCTCCCAGCGTTACTCCCTCTGCCACCCCGACGGTGACGGCCGCGCCGTCTGTGTCTGCGGCCCCGTCTGTGACCCCCGCTCCGACCGTGACCCCCGCTCCG
>JAUMWR010000084.1 GCA_030529545.1 Buchananella hordeovulneris | reverse complement strand
AAATCCTGGCCAGCCTCACCAACCAAATGGGTCACTAACAGTGTCAAAAGTCAGGATTTGCGCCCGGAGGCAGCGGTGAAATCACTAACGGGGTTCCTATTCGAGGGGCTTTTTGGCGACGAAGACCATGAGCGGCTGCTCGGCCCCGCCGGTGAACGGCGCGCGCTGCCAGTCTCGATAACAGGCGGCCACCTCGAGCCCTGCCTGCTGCAGGTCGGCGACGATCTGCTCGTAGCTGCGGAACTGCAGGCGCTGCTGGAGCGGAGCGTCGTGCCCATCCGCCAGGAAGCGGTTCTCGATGTGCATCACTACCACGCCGTTGGTATCCGGTGGGGTGGTTTGCAGGGATTCTTGCAGGCGACCGGCGGGGGTATCGCGCTCGCCGGGGACTTCATTCCAGCCCAGCCACGCCTGCGCCTCCGGGTTGCGCGACTCGAACGAGAGCGTCCCGCCCGGAACCAGCGCGGCGCAGATGTGGGCCAGCGTCTCGTGCCACTCCTCCAACAGGATGTGCATGGCTACGTTGCCAGTCATGAGCACCAAGTCAGCGCTGCCTGGCGCCATCTCGCTGCTAGTCCCGCAGATCCACTGCACTTCTTGCGCGTTCAACTTGGTGCGCGCCACGTCCAGCATCGCCTGGGCGGGGTCGATGCCGATAATTCGACGACGTTCCGCCCGGCCTTCTTCCTCTTAGGAGCGGCCGTCCTGGGCGGGCTGTGCGAGCAGCACCGTCAGCAGGCCGGTGCCGCATCCGAGGTCCACAATTGAGCGAGCCCCAATCTCATCTGCGAGGGCGCAGAAGAACGCGTGGTCGGCGCCGGAGGGGTTGTCGTGATCGTAGATCGCTGCCAGGTGGGCGTCGTCGTAGTCGAGGCTCATGTATTCCTTCGTCGCGTTTGCTGGGAACTGGGTCAGTTTAGGACGATCCGGTGGCGCTGGAACGCCTCCCCTTCCTCGGGGATCTCGCGCTCTAGCACTCCCCCGTTGCGCTGGATCGACCTTGCAGAGCCGACGTTGCCCCTTCTGCCGCAGAGCAGGACGCGATCGATGGCGAGCGCTCCGCGCTTGCCCGGTCCTAGCACGATGAATCTGGGTTGCGGCGCTCGGAGGGGCGCACGCCGCCCCCGACGTGCCCGCCCGCGTGGGTTTTGGTCACGGCAGGGGAGCCGCGCGCCACGTATTTCGGGGAAACGGATGGGAGGGGCGGCCTTAGAGGAACCGGCTTGCCAGCTGATGAACTTGCTGCACTTTGAAGCCGCGCTCCAGGGTGGCAAAGGCGCTCTCCAAGCTGGCAACATGCTCTGCGACGCGGGCCGAGCTTGCCTCATACACGAACGCCATTTCCCCTCCTCGGGATCTAACCTTTCCCTTTGGGACGCTAGTGCGTGGCCCTAGCGACTGCCGGCGCTTACCGGAGGCCGGTGCGCGCCTCGCCGCAGGTACAAATTCTGGCGATTCCTCAGCGAAAAGCGCAACGACGCCGGGGCGAGGCCGCGTGTCTGCATTCGCGACTGTTTGACAGACGTCCT
>JAUMWR010000049.1 GCA_030529545.1 Buchananella hordeovulneris | reverse complement strand
CCTAGAACAACAGGTACCCTTTAACCCGTCCAACTAACAGGGAGCAGTGCACAACTGGCTCGCCGCCCACCCTTTGTTCCGCAGCGCCTTAGCGCTTGGTGACGATGCCAGCCACGGAACGCTCGACGGAGGTGTGCAGGGTGCCGGTCCCGCCGATGATCTCCACGTGGCGGATCACCTTGTGATCGCGCAAGTACTTGGCAGTGACCGGAGAGAGTGCGGCCTGCTTGCTCAGCAAGAGCGGTGCCTGCATGGCCGCAGCCAGTGCGCCACCCGGCAGAGCATCGGCGTAGGTCGCACCGGAGACCAACACAGCGGAGCTCGCTTGTGGGGCGAAACGCACGGCCAGCAGGGCAGCGGTGCCCTCACGGTCGGTTCCTGCGATTTCCTCGGTCTTGCCCGGAACGCTCTTCATAGCAGCAGTCGCGGCGCCGCCCACGGAGACCCGCGGCGCGCGGGAATTGTTCGCCAAGAAGGCAGAGGTTTCGCCCGGCAAACGCTTACCTGCGGAAAGCACAACCACGCCGTTGCTGAGAGAAGCGGCCGGTCCGGCGGCCAATGCGTCGGGGAACTGGGTGCCATCGGCAATAAAGACGCGATCCACTGCCCCGTTGGCCGCCACCTCCTTGGCCACTGCCACGGCGGTTGCGTAACGGTTGCCACCTGCCACGCGAACAGCCTCGATGTTGGCAGCGCGCAGGGCAGCTAGCTTGCTCTCCGCAACTGAAGAGGCGCCGCCCACCACATAGACCTTCTTGACGCCCTTGTTCTTGAGTGCCTGTAGCACCACCGGCTCGAGTTGCTTAGCAGAGGTGAGCAATAGGGGCCCCTCCACCGTTGCAGCCAGCGGTCCCGCAGTAACCGCATCGGCGAAGCCGTTGCCGGAGACAAGGACTGCTGCCGTGCCAGTGAACACCGCCGAGGCCGCCGCTTTCGCAGCGGTGTCGACGCGGTTAACCCCGGCGATGCGGTTGACGGTGCCCGGAGCCGGGGTTACGGATGGGGTGACGCTCGGCTCGGGGGTGGGGGTGACCGTAGGCGTCGGCTCCGGGGCAACCGCCTTAACCCTGGCGTGCCACTCGTCGCTTACCGTCAGCTCGTCGCCACCGGCAACGGGAGTGCCGGCAAAGGTGACGACGTTGGCATGGGTGGAGTAGATCCCCATGGCAGCCATCTCTGCGGTGCAGCTGATGACACCCTTGGCGGCAAGGCTGTAGGAGGGGTCCGGTGCCACTCGGCCGTTGGCTGCCTTGTAATCGTGGCTGCCGATGCGGCAGGAGAAGTTGGAAAGCGCCGGTCCGTTTTCGACCTCGTAAGAGATGGAGATGTTCTTCAGCGGGTGCTTGCCGGTGTTGGTGACGCGAACCTTGAGCTGCTGCGGGGCGTCCTTGGCTACCTCCAGCGCAGTGGCCACAGTGTCGTGGTCACCGTCCGGAAGCGGGTCGGGCTCGCCGTCCTTGAGTACCGGTACGTCTCCTTGGAACGTGACGCCGCCCCATTCGCCGCTGTAGGTCTCGATATCGGCACTGGCAGGTAGGCGCACAAAGCCGAAGTCGATGGAGTTGTTGGTGCCACCGTTTTCGTCCACGTTGAAGACGTGGGAGGGGCTTTCGTTAGAGTCGAGCTCGTTGTTGCCCCCCTGCTTTACCAGCGTGGGCTTGTAGCCCTGCGGAGTGCGAGCAAATACTTTGTATCGCACTCCGTAGAGAGGCACGGGCAGGCCCGTGAAGGAGTAACGGCCAGAAGCGTCGGTAGTCGCGAAGGGGCGGTGAGGAGGGCGGATCGCCTGGTTGTCGGTGCGGCTGAGGAACACGTTCACGTTGGGGATGCCGGGTTCGCCCTCCTCCTGGATGCCGTTCCCGTTCTTGTCTTCCCAGATCAGGTCCCCGATGTTGATGACACCCTCGTCACTTGCCGCTGCGGCGGGAAGTGGCGCAGCCAAGGCTGCCGGGGCAGGGCTGAACAGCCCCAAGGTGAGCGGGAGAACCGCTAGAGCGGGCAGGGCCCTGCGGCTCATTGGTTTTGATTTGAACAGCACATTTGCCTCCGAAATGGGGAAAACCGCAGCAAAGCTGCGCTGCGGAAGTGGATTTCATCGATGCTGGGTGGGGTCGGGTCTGATCGAGACTGCTCCCCAGCCCGCAAACAGCGCGGTTGCGTGTTTTCAGAGCAATGAGCAATTCTAACGCGGCGCGGATGAGAGGCAAGGTGAAAGCTGGCTAGCTGCGGAGATTGTGCCCCCGCACACCGACCGAGGCGCGGGCGCGCGTGACTGCTTTGCGTAACTCGTCGAACCAGAGCACCACGGATGCCATGCCCACGCTGACTGCCCAATGATGCAGATCCAGCGCGGCGGTGGAGAAGGCCGCCTGCAAGAAGGGTAGTTCCACCACCGCCCACTGCAGGGCGACCCCCAACGCGAGCGAGGCCCACAGCCACCCGTTGGTGAACAGGCGGGTGAAGGCGCTCAGCTCGTCAGAGCGGGAGTTCAGGGTGTTGAAGAGCTGAGCGAACACCAAAGTGGTGAACGCGGCTGTGCGCGCCACCTCCACAGAATCAGTGCCGGCAAAGATCCCACCGGGCAGGAAGAAGTCGAAGGTCAACAGCGTCACCGCTGCCATCACCGCGCCCACGCCCAGGATGCCGCCCCACATGCGCTTGTCGATGATCCGGTCGGTGGTGCGGCGCGGGCCGCGCCCCATCAGGTCGCCGGTGGCTGGATCCACTCCCATGGCGAGTGCCGGCCCGGAGTCGGTAATCAGGTTGATCCAGAGGATCTGCGTGGCCACCAGCGGCACGAGCACCGCACCGGACTGGCCGCGCAAGCCGAAGACCCCGGCCAGCAGCACGCCGCCGAACACGGTCATGACCTCTCCCATGTTGGAGGAGAGTAGGTAGCGCAGGAACTTGCGAATGTTGTCGAAGATGCGCCGGCCCTCGCGGACGGCGGAGACGATCGTGGCGAAGTTGTCGTCAGCCAACACCATCGTGCCGGCCTCCTTGGTCACCTGCGTGCCGGTGATGCCCATGGCTACGCCGATGTCAGCCTGGCGCAGAGCGGGGGCGTCGTTCACGCCGTCGCCGGTCATCGCCACCGTCTCTCCGTCGGCCTGCAGGCGCTTCACAATCGCCATCTTGTGTGCCGGGGCCACGCGCGCATACACGCTCACCTCTCGCACCGCCTGGCTCAGCTCGGCGGGGCTGAGGGCGCTCAGCTCCGCCCCAGTTAGCACGCGAGCGCCTGCCGGCGCGATCCCCAGGTCGGCGGCTATGCGCCCGGCGGTGGCCGGGTGGTCCCCCGTGATCATCATGACCCGCACCCCGGCTCGTCGCGCCTCCGCCACGGCCTCGGCCGCCTCCGGCCGGGGCGGGTCGATGATCCCCACGATCCCGGTCAGGATCAGGCCGGACTCGAGCTCGTCTTCGTTCCCGGCGGCGAGCGGAACGTCGGCCAACAAGGCGGCCTCAGCGGGGGAGAGCGGGCGGTAGGCGGCGGCCAGGGTGCGCAGGGCCCGGCCGGACATGTCGGCGATTTCGGCCAGCAGGTGGGCGCGCGTGGCGGCGTCGAGCTCCACCACTTCGCTGCCGCGCACGATCCTGGTGCAGCGCTCAAGCAGCACGTCGGGTGCCCCTTTGGAGAAGACATAGGCGCGCTCGCCCGGCTCGTGCTGGCAGATCACGCTCATCATCTTGCGATCGGAGGTGAAGGGGATGGAGGCAAGACGCGTGTAGTCCTTGGCGCGGCGGGAGGGGGCGTCGGCGGTGTCGGCGCCACTGAGGGCCAGCTTGCCCTCCGCCACAAAGAAGGCGCCCTCGGTGGGGTCGCCCAGAATGCGCCAGGTGCCGTCCTCCGCGCGCGACAGCTCCGCATCGGAGGCCAGCGTGCCGCCCAGCAGCGTGGCCGTCACCTCCTCGCGGCGCGGCCCGGTCAGCGCCGGGAGATCCATCACGTAGTCGCGGTCGGCGTCCGGGCCCAGCTCCCCCTCTGGCAGGTAGCCCACCCCGGAGACGATCGTGGCGCCGGACGCGGTGACCACTTCCTGGATGGTCATCTCACTCTTGGTCAGGGTGCCGGTCTTGTCCGAGCAGATCACGCTGGCCGACCCCAGCGTCTCCACGCTCGTCAGCTTCTTCACCACGGCGTTGTGGGCCGCCATGCGCCGCACCCCCAGCGCCAGCACCAGCGAGAGGATGGCAGGCAGGCCCTCCGGCACCGCCGCCACCGCCAGGGAAACACCCAGCAGCAGCGACTCGATGATCGCCTGCGGGCTGTCCACACCGTTGATAGCCAGCATGACGGCCACCACCGCCACCGCGATCAGCCCCACCACGATGCCCAGCACCTTGGAAACCTGCGCGATCTCCCGCTGTAGCGGCGTGGGGGCGTCCTCCACCGAGTCCAGCATGAGTGCGATCTCCCCCATCTGAGTGGATCGCCCCGTGGCAGTCACGAGCGCCGTGGCGCTGCCCTGCGCCACCGACGTGCCGCGAAACACCATGTTGGTGCGCTCCGCCAGCGGCGTGTCCGCAGGCAGGCCGCCCTGGCTTGTGGGGTTTTGTTGGCCGACGTTCCCTCCCGGCCGCCCCAAGGTAGGCGGCGTGGTGTGGGCGGTGGGAGGAACGTCGGGCACTGAGTGGGTGGTCTTGGTGACGGGCTCGGACTCGCCGGTGAGGGAGGACTCGATGACGCGCAGGGCCTCGGCGCGCAGCAGGCGGGCATCGGCGGGGACCTGGTCGCCCTCGGCAAGGAGGATCACGTCTCCCGGAACCAGTTGGGAGGCGAGCAGCTCGGTGCGCTGTCCGTCGCGGATAACGGTGGCCTGCGCCTGGGTCATTTGTTGCAGGGCGGCCACGGCGGAGGCGGCCTTGGACTCCTGGATCAAGCCGATGGCGGCGTTGAGGACGATCACGGCTGCGATCACCAGGGCGTCAATGGGGGCGCCGGTGGCACCCTCGACCACCCACGCCGCCATGGAGATGGCGATGGCTACCAGCAGCAGGATCACCAACGGGTCGCGGAACTGGTCCAGGATGCGTCGCCACAGAGGGGTCGGGGGCTTGGAGGGCAGCTCATTGGGGCCGTGCGTGGCGAGGCGGGTGGTGGCGTCGGCGGCCGAGAGCCCGGAGGTGGCGCTAGCGCCCAGGTGCTCCAACAGGGCGGAGGTGGCCGCAGCGTGCGGGTGCGTCAGGGGGGAAGTCTCGGCTGTGACGGCGCTCATACCCCAAGGGTAGGCGTGGGGCGGGAGCGGCGCTGGGGATGAGGGGGCGGGGCGTTGGTCGAAGTTCGGAGGGTTTGCTAGTGGCGGTACTCAGGTGCGGGAACAGGGCACGAGATGCTGTGGTTGGCCACTCGCTCGCTCGGCACATCTCGGATTTATCAATGGCGCTCGTTATAGTCGTAACTAGTAGTTATGACTAGAATGACCGTCATAAGGAGGTGGGAGGCATGGCCGGTTATCGCATCCAGCGGGAGCTGAAGGAGTTCGGTGAGCACATTCGCCAGTGGCGCATGGTGCTGGGAGTGACCGCGCAGCAGACGGTTGAGCGCGCGAGTATCTCGCGCGACACGCTGCGCAAGATCGAACAGGGGGATGCGACGGTGTCCTTCTCCTCGGTTGCACAGGTACTTCGCGCATTGGGGCAGTTGCAGGCGGTAGTGGACGCCACGGACCCGCTGCGAACGGACATCGGAAAGCTGCGCGCGGACAGGCTCACCCGCCGGAGAGCGCAATGACGCGGGTAGAGGTCTATCTGGATGTGGCCGGCGTATCTGGGCAGGCGGGCGACCCCGTTCTTGTGGGGCACGCGTTCTTCACGCGCAGCAGGGCTGGGGTGACAACCACCTTTTCTTACGACCCCGCCTATTTGAGCTCTGGCGGTCCCAACATTGACCCGAACTTGACCCTGGGTGGCAGCCCGCAATACTTCCCGGGCCTGCTGGGAGCCTTCGGGGATGCAGCCCCCGACAGGTGGGGGCGCAACCTCCTGGACAAGGCAGAGCGGCTGCGGGCAGCGGAGGAGAAGCGCACGCCTCGGCAACTTGATGACCTGGACTACCTGCTGGGAGTCTCTGACAACACCCGGCAGGGTGCGTTGCGGTTCAAGGCTCCTGGTGGCGAGTTTGTTGGCAGGGCATCCGTTGTGCCACCGATGGTTTCCCTGCCACATTTGTTGCACTTGGCCGATCAGGTCGCAGGGGATGAAGACCCGGGGCGGGCCGTCAAGGCACTGCTGGATACGGGGACCACGGGTCTAGGAGGGGCGCGCCCCAAGGCGTCGGTCACGTTGGGGGACGGGGCTTTGGCGATCGCAAAGTTTCCCCACGCCTCCGACCAGTGGGACGTGCTGGCGTGGGAAGGTGTTGCGCTGACTCTCCTGCGCGCAGCGGGCGTGGGGGTACCAGAGTTCGAGGTGGCAAAGGTGGGGCCGCGCAGCGTCCTGATCGTGCGCAGGTTTGACCGTGAGCACGACGGGGCAAGGGCGGCCTACATCAGCGCCATGACGGCGCTTGGCATGCGCGATGGTGAACACGCCGACTACCTGGACCTGGCTGATTCTGTGCGGGATCTGTCCAGCAGTCCGGCGGATGATCTGCGTGAGTTGTTTGATCGCGTGGTGCTGAGTGTGCTGCTGGGGAATACGGATGATCACCTGCGCAATCACGGCTTCCTGTGGCGCGAGGGAGGGTGGCGCCTGGCTCCCGCCTTTGACGTCAACCCGAACCCGCATCCCGGGGCGCGTCGCTCTACTTCGATCATGGGGGCTGACACCTTCCCGGAGGAGGCGGACGCCCTGACCGGATTTGCTGAGGCGTGCGACGTTCCACTGGCTGACGCGAGGGAGCGCATCTCCGAGTTGAGGCTGCTTGCCGCCGACTGGAAGCAGTACGCGCTGAGCGCGGGACTGACCGGGAAAGGCGTGTCTGTCATGGAAGAGGCCCTGGTCCAGCGAACGGCACCGCGTCCGTTCGGGTCGTAGGAGGCGCTGAAATAGGTGGAGATGTGCGGCTGGGGTACCGCTATGAACTAGATCAATTGACATAGTTGGCGCAGTGGCACCCCAGCCGCCCGAGTACTTTCCAGATGCCGATGTGAAAGATCGTCGCGAAAAAAAGGGAACCTGTTACTGCTATCAGGGTCCGAAATCACGATGGTCATTACGGCAAGCTGGGCCCTTGCCTATAGTTGATGACGTGAGGCCAGCATGCAGGCAAGTACAAGTCATTGAATGAAGAGGTCCGCAAGTTAGCGAAGAATCTGGTCTAGCTTCTTTCCTATCTCTTTGATCTCATTCAGGTCGTCAGGGGTTAAGTCATTCACGATTAGCTGGATTAGTTCGCCAGGCTTGTCAGATCGTGAAGTGTGTCCCATGTCGGACCGAAGGGCGCGAAGCAGGGTGTCCATTGCTGCCATGGAAAGCCGTGTTTGCGTGTACCCCTTTAGTATTGCGTGAAAGTCTCCGGCGATGCCACGAGCTACGCGTATGTACAGGTTCCAGGCGCGAATAAATCCTGGCGACGCTGATGGAATGATGGACTTTTGGATCTTGTACCACTGTTGCTGAAGATCTTTCGTGTTTAGAGGAGCCTTCCTCTTGGTTTCGTCCATGAGGGTGATGAATAGCGCGATAACTACATCGTACGCCTCAAGGCGGGATTGTTGGAGTGCGCTTTCCCGGGCCTGGTGGCGCACCAGGTACTTTTGTGTGAAATATGTGATCAAAGGAACCGAAACAAGCGTAGACAAAGTGGCGATATTGCTTTGTGTTTCGGGTGCTAGCTGAATGAATGATTTGCCAAAGTGGTAAAGTGCGTAAGCCGTGCCTGCTATTATGGCGAGGGCTGCTAGTGTTTGTGCGATATGAGTCGCTTTCTTCTTCATACAATGCTCCTTCTGCATGGAATTAGGCTGGTTGAGTTGTGCGAGCTCTAGGGCAGTTGTTCAATCAGTGCATCTGCAAGTTTGATGCCAGATAAAGGACATCGCTTACCGAGATTTGCTCTGCGTTTTCGCGTACCGCACCGAGTTGAGAAAGGTGAGGTTGCGGAACTCGTCGGGCACATGCGTTTGTCAGGTGCGTGAGAGTTCTTATTGATAGGCGTGACGGTGACTATCGTGCGGAGACTGCGGTGTGCGAGAACGCGCTAGAACTAAATAGGTGGATGTTCTGTTGCCTAAGATCTAGGGGGAGAATCAAACTCCGTCCCCAGTGGTGGCGCATCTGCTTACAAGGGTGCTGCAGTGAATGTGTACCTGTGACCTGTCATCTATGGCGTAGCTCTCTACTAACGACGCTTCTGGTCTGGAGGCAGCTCTCACTGGAGCGGAGAGTGCTCGCCGCTGGTGAGTGAGGTAGTCTAGGTGGGTTACGAGTCGCAATGTAACGCCCAGACCCGGTTGCCGCCGAACCCCGACGGTTGCCGGGTTTGTGGCGTCTATGGGATAGGTTAACCCCACTTTCCACGACAGTCAACTAATCGCCAACCTGATAACTAAATGTCGCGTCGATGTGCTGGCTGTCGCGAACCGTTCAATCGCTAGAATCTGCCGTATCTGAACACGCCACCTCGCATGAGCGGGGATGACCCACTGATGACTAAATGGTCATGGCGTAAGTCAGGTGTCAACCCCGCGTTAGCGGGGATCAGGGCCTCATCATGGCAGCCCTGTGAGGTGGGGTGAGCTGCAGCCCTGAGCCGTTGCTCAGGGGCGGCTACCCTATCGATCAGAGCCATTTCCGAACCTGCCCCACCACGCCTTGAGGGCGTCGATGACCTTCTCGCGTAGCGTCGCCGCCCGGGGGTCGAACATGTCCAGGCTGGGCAGCACCGGGTCTAGTACGTCTCCCTCGAGGCGCATGGAGCCACGCGGCCCGAACCTTTCGACTAGAGCCCGTAGGGCGTCGCCGTCTAGCTCGTAGATGGCGACGATCTGCCCCAGCTCCTCCTGGCGCTTCTCCTCTTCGAACTCCGGCCACTCGGGCGCGGTGTCCGGGGCGACCGTTACCCGCTCGATGAACTCCTGGATCAGGTCGCGCTTGGAACGCAGTGAGGGGCTGGCGTCCACCAGCTTCATGATGTTCGGGTCGATGCGGATCTCGCCCTGGTTCTTGCCGTCCTCGCGCGCCTGGCCGATCAGGTGCAGCACGTAGTCCAGGTTGATCTCCACCTGCTTGACCAGTTCGATCTCGAAGACTAGATCGTCCTCAATGTTCTCCTTCTCCGCGTCAGTGCGCTTGCGGTGCTTTTCCCAGAGTTCAACGTAGACGCTGCGGTAGTCGGTGTATTCGCCGGGCGGGAGCAGGTCCTTCAACGGCGGCTCCACAGGCACACCGTTTTCGTCAGTGATTCCGCTGTGCCACTGGTCGAACGTCTCTAGCACGTTGCGAAGACGCAGAATCGCGGAGACGAGCTCCACGAATTCCTTCTCCGCCTGCTCTCCCACCGGTCGCTCCCCGGGCGGGCAGAGGGAGCGCAGCTTGGCCACGGCATCCATGTACTTGTATGCGTAGTACTCGTATCGTTCCAGCAGGACGTAGCTGGAGGCGTTGGCGTCTCCAAACAGCTGGATCGATTCGTTGGTGGCGTCTTCCAGGTTGCGGAAGCAGACGATGTTGCCGAACGTCTTAACGGAGTTAAGGATCCGGTTGGTGCGCGAGTACGCCTGCATAAGACCGTGCATTCGCAGGTTCTTGTCCACGAACAGGGTGTTGAGCGTGGTGGCGTCGAACCCGGTGAGCAGCATGTTGACCACGATCACCAGGTCAACTTCGCGTTCCTTGATGCGCACCATCAGGTTCTTGTAGTACTCCTCGAAGGCGCCCAACCCGTTGTAGTTGCAGCCGAACTCTTGGTTGTATTCGTGGATGGCGGCAGCCAGGAAGTCCTTGTCGGTGGAGGCCATGCCAGTCATGGAGACTTCCTCCTCTGGCAGCAGGCCGTCGGGCTCTTCCTGGTTGGGGGCGTAGCTGAACACGGTGGCGATGCGCAGTCGCTTGTTTTCGGGAAGCTGCGCCATCTGTCGCTTGAATTCTTCGTAGTAGAGCCGGGCGGCCTTGATGGACGCCACCGCGAATAGCGCGTTGAAGCCGCTCAGGCGCTTGCCCTTGTGGGTGTAGTGCTCGCTTCGCCTGGTCTTTTCGTCGAAGTGCCGCAGGATGTAGCTGGTCACTCCGGTGATCCGTTCCGGCGAGAGCAGTGCTTCCTCAGACTGGATCCCCGCCACCACGCGGTCTTCGATCTCCGTGGCGGCAACGGTGTTCACGTAGTCAACCTTGAAGGGCAGTACGTTCTCGTCACGGATCGCATCGGCGATCGTGTAGGTGTGTAGCTTGTCGCCAAACACCTGCTCGGTGGTCTTGGCAACCGGAGCTCCGCTGACCGCGTTGGCAATAAAAATGGGCGTGCCGGTGAAGCCAAACAGGTGGTAGTTCTTGAATGCCTTGGTGATCTGGCGGTGCATGTCACCGAACTGGGAACGGTGGCATTCGTCGAAGATGATCACCACCCGTTCCTTCAACAAGTCCTTGCCCTTGGCGGCGTCCACGTATAGCGCGAGCTTCTGGATGGTGGTGACCACGATGCGCGTGTTCGGGTCATCCAGCTGTCGGGTAAGCGCGGCGGTCGAGGTATTCCCGCTCACGCAGTCGGGATCGAAGCGCTGATACTCCTTGATGGTCTGGACGTCTAGGTCCTTACGATCCACGACGAACAGCACCTTGGCCACGCCCTCCATCTGGCTGGCAAGCTGCGCGGTCTTGAACGAGGTGAGGGTCTTGCCTGAACCGGTGGTGTGCCAGATGTAGCCGCCGCCCTGAATCTTTCCACCCAGGTTGTTGTTGATCCCGGTCTTCACCCGCAGCAGGATCCGTTCCGTGGCCGCGATCTGGTAGGGCCGCAGGATAAGGAGCGTGCGTGAAACGTCGAACACGCAATACCTGGTCAGAACGCTTAGCAGTGTGTGGGAGGTCAGGAAGGTGGCGGCGAAGTCGCGCAGGTCGTTGATCGGCTTGTTGTCTGCGGCGGCCCAGTAGGAGGTGAATTCCCACGAGTTGGACGACGCTGCCTTCCGGCCGCCCTCAACCTGCTTGTCGATGTGCTGCCAGTGGGTGGAGTTTGAGTAGTACTTGGTGAGCGTGCCGTTGGAGATGACGAAGATCTGGACGTACTCGTAGAGGGCAAGGCCGGCAGAGAACGTCTCTCGCTTGTAGCGGTTGATCTGGTTGAAGGCTTCCCGCAGGTCGCCGCCGCGCCGCTTTAGTTCGATGTGAACAAGCGGCAGGCCATTGACGAGGATGGTGACGTCGAAGCGGTTGGCTGCGCGGGCGCCGGCCGATTCGAGCGGAACCTCCATCTGGTTGATTACCTGAAGGCGGTTGCGGTGGATGTTCTGCTTGTCGAGCAGCATCACGTTCTTGGTGGTGCCGTCGTCGCGAGTTAGCAGCTTGATGTGGTCCTCTTGGATGGACCGCGTCTTTTCCAGGTAGCCGTGGGTGGGGTTCGCGATGACCTCCGCCAGGAAGCGGCCCCACTCCGCATCGGTGAACTCGATGTCGTTAAGAACGCCAAGCTGGGTGCGCAGATTAGTGACCAGCTGGGCCTCGTTGGTGATGTTGGGCCGAGAGTAGGCACCCTGCTGGAGAAGCTGCTTGATCAGGTCAGCTTCCAGTTCTCCCTCCGACTGGAAACCCAGGTCCGGCCGGACGGGCGCGACGTACTCATCCACCACCGTGTGCTCGTTGGAAACAACGATCGGAGTGAACGGGACACTGGGAAGGGAGGGCGAGGAGGTCACTGCAGCTCCTTGAAGGTCAAGAGACGATCACGGTAGTACTCGTACTGCTGGCGACGCGCAGCGATCTCGGCAGGGAGGCCACTGTCGAGTGAATGGCACACGTTAGAAAGAGCCCGAAGCTTGCGGGAAATTTCAGATTGTAATTCATGCGACGGAACAGGGATGGAAATATGTTCCATTGTACTTTTCCGAATTGATGGGACTGCTCCAGAGTCGTGCGAGTATTTGCGCAGGTCTCTTGTTAGCATCCAGAAATAGAGATACTCTGGGAGTAGTGGTGTCTGCGGGGTTAGGGTCATTATGTTGTTGTCGACTATTGCCGCGGATGTGGTTAGTCGCTTTTTGTTGGTGCCGATGGCGGCCCCCACCTTCGGGAAAATCGTGGATCCGGCCGGGACGATCTTTGCTCGAAGTAAATCGCGCGTCTTTTCGTCAATGTAGTTTGCTGCTACTCGCATAGAATCGACGTTTGAAGGATGGTTCATATCGCTCACCTTGAAGAAGGGAGTGAGATTAGGGTCTGTGTTTCCTTGGTGGGCCTGTGGAAAAACTGAACCGCTCGATATGTGGCACACGGCCCCAAGTTCTGACGATGGATGCTGGCTAACCAATGTGTCGAATGTTGCACCTAGGATTGCGTGAAATTGTGTCAATCGCGCCTCTAGCTCTGCCTCTAGTCTACTGAATTTGTCAAGGATTTCAACGATTTCGCGCTGCACTTCTAGGGGTGGGATTGGTACCGCTATTTTTGCGAGATTCTTCGCTGATACTTCAATTACCTTGGTTCCTTGAGCAAGCTTGTTCTTCTGTGCTTGGAATGCCGGGCATTGGGTGTAGTAAGAGAGGAACTTCGGGTCTAGGTCGTGTTTGATAACGGTGGCATGTCCGCCTGTCACAATTGTTTCTTCTCCGAGCCACGCCACAGCCTTGCAGACGTCCTCGATATTCTCGCTCGTGTTGGTTATAATTAAATCGCCCGGGTTTACCTGGGTGAGAGTTTTCGCGTAAGAACGTTCGGTGAAAGAATGTGTAATATCGGTGTGTGTGCCGTATTGGGTGTAGATTTGACCGTAGTGAATGCAGCCGGTTCCCGTTTCAGTAAATTTCGACTTGGGGAGTCCGCTCCCTCTTACTAGAGTTGCAATCTCGCCAAGCGGCTTGAACGGTACTCCGTCCGGACACATCTCCTCGATGAGGTGCTCAACGCGGTTCACTGCTCTGCCTCCAGCTCTGCCACGATCGCGTCAATCTCGGCGCGCAGCTTGGACTGCCGCTCTACAATCCCGGCGATGCGAGCGTTGAGCTCCTTGATGTCTACCTTCTCGCGGGTGTCCTCCTTTTCCACGTATGCGGAGACGGAGAAGTTGTAGTCGTTGGCAGCGATTGCCTCCGGTGAAACACGTGCAGTGAAGTGTGGTTCCTCGTAACGCTGGCTCACTGCGTCGAGGATCGTCTGCCGATGCTGTTCGGTGAGCCTGTTCTTGTTTCCCTCGCGAGTGAAGAGCTTGGAGGCGTCCACGAACATGACGTCTGTGGTGTCGCGGGACTTCTTCAACACGATGATGCAGGTTGCGATCGTCGTGCCGAAGAAGAGGTCTGGTGGAAGCTGAATGATTGCCTCCACGTAGTTGTTCTCCAACAGGTGTTGGCGGATCTTGCGCTCGGCGCCGCCTCGGTACAGCACGCCTGGGAACTCGACGATTGCGGCGGTTCCCTTCGGGTGAAGGTGGTAGAGCATGTGCATGGTGAACGCAAGGTCGGCTGCGCTCTTGGGCGCCAGCACACCCGCAGGGGCGTAGCGCTCGTCCTGGATCAGGACGGGATCGTCTTTGCCGATCCATTTTAGTGAGTACGGTGGGTTGGAGACGATGCACTCGAACTGGGCATTTTCGTCGCATTTGGGGTCAAGCAGCGTGTCGCCAAGCTGGATGTCGAAGTTTGCGAACGAGATGTTGTGCAGGAACATGTTGATCCGGCACAGGTTGTACGTGGTCAGGTTAATTTCTTGCCCCTCGAACATTCCAACGTTCTCGCGGCCAAGCGCCTTTGCGAAGCGAAGCAGGAGGCTGCCGGACCCAGCGGCTGGGTCATAGACAGACTCCACTCGAGCCTTGTCCCCGACCGCCAGCCTGGCGAGCAGGTCGGAGACCTCCTGCGGGGTGAAGAACTCGCCGCCGGACTTCCCGGCCTGGGAGGCGTACATCTGCATCAGGTACTCGTAGGTGTCGCCAAACAAGTCGATGGACTCATCGCTTGCGGGATCCCCTAGAGGGAGAGCGCCGATCGCGTCCAACAGTCCCGCCAGCTTCTCGTTGCGCTTGAGCACGGTGTCGCCGAGCTTGGGGGAGTTCACGTCGAGGTCGTCAAAGAGGCCGCGTAGGTCGCTTTCGGACGAGGCCCCGATCGCGGAGGCCTCAATGTTGTTAAAGATCCGGGCCAGTTCCTCGTTGAGCCTGTGAAGCTCCTGGGGCTTGCGGGCGCGTGCACGAACGTTTTCAAACAGGTCGGCAGGCTCGATGAAGAACCCCTTGGCGTCGATGATCATCTTGCGCATCGGGGCTGGGATCTCGCGCTGCTCTTGTGCATAGGAGTAGCCTTCGACTCCCGCGCTGCGCTGGCGCTGATCCAAGTAGGAGCTCAGGTTCTCAGAGATGAACCGGTAGAACAGCATTCCAAGCACGAAGGACTTGAAGTCCCAACCATCCACGCTCCCGCGTAGATCGTTGGCAATCCCCCAGATCGTCTTGTGTAGTTCCTGGCGCTGAGCCGCCGACGTAGTAGCCATCTACCAAACCTCCTGTGGTCGCAGGGCAACCATAGCGGCGATTGCCTGTGCTGAGACAACGCCGCGCTGAGTCGTGAGGGGAGAAAAGCGCAAATCTAGCTGTTTCTTGAACGAATCGACCAGATGGTGGTTGCTCATGGTGAGTATTCTTGATCTGGCAGCAGGAGGGTGGGAGATAGCTCGCCAAAATTGCATGGGCGCTTTATTCCAGCCTCCAGTAATGGATTAGAACTCAAAAGGGGATCAATGCGGTCCGTGAGCCAAGTGGAGTGCAGAGTGGCTCTACGTGCAAACTCGTCGAGTGCTACAAGTATCTTGTAGACTGAGTGGTCGCTGTAGTGTCCGTACGCCTTCTTTGTTTTCTGTTCGAGCTTTCGAATCAAGCCGGGCTTGTCCAGGACGGAATGATTCCAGATTCGGGACGCGTGTGCGACTCGATTGCGCAGGTAAACGAATGAACGAAGCTGGCTTGCCAAGAGGGACTTGGGTACGTTTAGAGAGGCTGCCATGGCATCGCGAACTCCCGATTCTGCTGAAGCTTCAACTAAGCGAGAAAGTGTTCCGAACGAGAATGCCTCTACTGCCACCCAAATCGGCATCTTTTGGTAAGGGTCGACAGTCGCCTGGTCCGCCGAAATGGGATATCTGTAGTGGCGAATGAATCCTTCCTTGCTCCTGTCTAGGTCGCGAAGAGCGTGTTCTTGAACAAGTTCGGAATTTGGGTTGACTGACTGTGTAAATCCCTTTCCTTCCGAGAATCCGCCCACGGGTGAAACGAGATCGGAATAGTGGTGCGCAAACCGCGTTCTTGTAACTACCTCAACTGTGCGCAGCAGTTCCGAGCAGGCGAGGGCAAGGGTGTTCTCCGCTTCGTATAGGTCTCGGATGGTTGAAAAGCGTGAACCTTCGATGAATTGATTGTCGCCGTTAGCGGGATCGCGCTGCCAAAAGCGGAAGTAGCCGGAAGCTCTGTAGTAGCCTACTCGAGATAGGAATGTCTCTGCCTCTGCCGGGTCTTCGATGTGGAGGCCTCTTTTAGTCAAAAGCCTGAGTTGCTCGGTGTAGCTTAGCCACTGCTTGTCCATTGCCGCTCCTTTGCGGAAATGAAAGGCCCCGATCATTTGTGCGTTACCGCTAAGGTAAGAGGCCGATCGGGGATCTATCGCTTCCGAGGCTACACGCAGCAGAGGCTGTTGGCAATACCGCCGCCCACCCGCCCGAGTCCCCCACCTCACCCATTCGCGGGAGTAAGCCGCATAGCGGCCCGCTATCAGTAGCCCGCCGCGAAGATCGGGCCGGACTGGGTGCTCCCAGAGGATCTTCTGGTCTCAAGCCCCTCCGGGGGAGGCCGTGTTCGTTGTAGGCGGTACGCGCAACGGGCTCACGTC
>JAUMWR010000048.1 GCA_030529545.1 Buchananella hordeovulneris | reverse complement strand
CGCCCCGCCCAGTACCACGGGGACGACGCCCAGGAACACGAAAGCGGGTAGCAGGCAGACCGCCACCGGCCCCAGGAGCTTGGTGCCCAGTTCGGCGGCGGCCAGCCGCCGTCGGCGGGACTGCCCGTTGCGCACCGCTGCGGCTGCCCGTGCCAGCATCGCCTCCGGGGCGGCCCCGTTCTCCCAGGACAGTTCCAGGGCCCGCCCCAGCGGGGAGAGCTGCTCCTCGATCCGCTCCCACGCCAGGGGCCAGGCCGCCCCGAGCAGCAGCAGGTGCGCGCTCTGCTCTAGCTCGGTAGCCAGCTCCCCGTCCGGATCCGCGTCCTTCCCGCCGCGCGCGCGCCGTTTACCTACCTGCTCGCCTGC
Organism: Buchananella hordeovulneris; assembly: GCA_030529545.1. Taxonomy (GTDB): domain Bacteria; phylum Actinomycetota; class Actinomycetes; order Actinomycetales; family Actinomycetaceae; genus Buchananella; species Buchananella hordeovulneris_A. Next base: position 15,782 of record JAUMWR010000048.1, on the reverse strand, counting down.
CCGGCCGGGCCCCTGCGCCGCACCCGACACGGCGCCTTGTGCCTTGGCCCGGCCAGCAGCGCGCCGAGCGCACCGCTCGCGGCTCTGGTTCTCCCCGGGCTCCTGTTCAGGCCTGCCTCCGCGCCCGGCATCCCGCCCATATCCGCACTCGTGCGCCCGCCCATCGCCTCGCTCGCCTCCCCGCCCCACACCCAGCCCGGCCACCTCCGCCAGCCCTTGCCCCACTGCCGCCAGGACGGAGGGGATGGACGCCCCCGCGCGTAGGCAGGTGGCGCTGACCTCGATGAGCACCGCCAGGTCCACCCGGGTGGAGCTGGCCTCCGCCTGGCGCACTATCCGCGTGAGCCAGGCGTTGCCCGCGCCGGCCAGCGCAGCCCCGGCGGCTAGGCAGACCCACCCGGCGGGCGAGCCGAGCAGCACCGCCACCGGGTCAACGCCCAGCACGGCGCCCAGCGCCAGTCCAGCTAGGGGCAGGATTCGCAGCAGGCGGGCCGTGCGCATGGGCGCGGCGAGCTGGATTCTCCGTTCCTGCGCGGCCTCCCCGGCGCGCGCTACCGCGTCGGCCACCGATTCGAGCACGGGCGCCAGCGCGGCTCCCAGCGCCACCGACGCCGCACACGCCAGCCCCATCGAGCGCATGGCCACGACCTCGCTCGCCTTGGCCGCGCGCTTGGGTTCGTTCCAGCGTTCCCACCACGCCAGCGGCCGATTGGCGGCCGTGATCGCCGCTGCCAGCGCCGGGGGCAGCAGTTGCCCGCCCTGCGTTTGCACCCGCGCCGCGCCGCCTGCGGAGCTGGCGGGCAGGACGCGCTGCCAGGCCTCCTGCGCCTGCTGGCCGCTGCGCACCAGGGCCGCCACCTCTAGGGCGAGCATCCCCGGGTCCCGCCCGTCTTCCTCCTTGGGCGCGCGCCGCCACCGGCCGCCTGCTCTTTTCTTCGGTTGGCCGACGTTCCTTCCGCCCGCCCCCACCTCTGTGCCCCGCTTCGTTGGGCCCGCCTGCGCGTCGAGCTGGGCCCTGGCCCGCTCCAGGTGGCGCCAGTGCGCCGGCATGGTGGGGAAAAGCGCGAGTGCCCCTGCCCCGATCAGGAGCACCGCCAGCAGCGCAGGGATCACTCTGGCTCTCCCCCAACTGCCCGGTCCACCACCGGTCCCAGCAGCTCACGCAGCCTGCCCAGCCCGGGTCCGGCCCCCACTTCCCCGCTGCGTTCCTGCCCGCCTACTAGCAGGGCCGGCACGCAGCGCACCCCCAGTCTGTCCGCGCGTTCCACCACCGCCACCTCGCTGATGACGCGCCGCCCGGATTCCTCCCGCTGCAGCGCCACCACCACCTGCACGGCGGCGGCGAACTGGGCGGCCACCATCTGCGGGCTGAGCGAGGCGAGCGCGCCAAGCGCGAACAGGCGGGCGGGAACGTCGGCGGCACCATTGGCGTGGAGGGTGGCAAACCCGCCGGAGTGGCCGGTGTTAAGGGCGGTGAGGACGTCGCGCACCTCCGGGCCCCGGCACTCTCCCAGCACCAGGCGGTCGGGGCGCATACGCATCGCCGCGCGCGTCAGGTCGCTCAACGTCACCCTGCCGGCGCCCTCCACGTTGGGCTCGCGCTCCTGCAGGTGGACCACGTGCGGGTGTTTGGGGCGCAGCTCGCTGGTCTCCTCCAGGCACACGATCCGCTGGTTGGGCGGCACCAGGCTGAGCAGGGCGCCCAGTAGCGTGGTCTTGCCGGTGCCGGTGGCCCCGCAGATGAAGGTGGTGGCTCGCCGCTGCACCACGGCCCGCAGCACCTCTTCCAGCGCCGGCGGGACCATGCCGAGCTCAACTAGGTCCCGCAATTCCATGCGGCGTGCCCGGTGGACGCGCAGGGAGAGCAGCACCCCGTCGCTGGACAGCGGCGGCAGGACTGCGTGCAGGCGGGTGCCGCCCGGCAAGGTGGCGTCCACGATTGGGCAGGCTAAGTCCAGTCGCTTGCCGCACAGCGCCGCCAGCCGCCGCGCCAACTGCTCGGCCTCCTGCGGCGCGATGTTCTGCCCCGTCTCCTCCAGGCCACCGCCGCGATCCACCCACACCCGGCCGCCCGTGAGCAGTACGTCGGTGACCTCCGGGCGCGCCAGCCACGGCTCGAGCACCTCCCCCGCACCGTGCAGGCGGGCCCGCGCCTGGTGCGCCGCCTGCACCACGTGCCCGACGTCCCGCCCGGCCCCCTCCTGCCTGCCCACCGCTTCGAGCAGCGGCATGCCGGCGGCCACCTCCCGCAGCAGATTCACGCCCGCCTCCTGGTTTCTGCTCGTGCACGACGTTCCGGCAACACCCACCCGAGTTGACCGCCCGGATAGGAGACCGGTTGGGAGGCGGAGTGAGAGGCGAGTTGTGTGGCGGCGGGGCCGGCCACCCTTCCGGGCTGGGCGTAAATCGGTGCCCAGTTGGGGAGGAAAGAGCCGGCCCGGGCTCGCGCAGGAGTGGGGGCGGGGGCTAGGGCAGGAGCGGCCGGATCGTCGCCGTCCCACACACTGCGACTTGCGGCACCCGGTGTGGTGGCCGGTGGGGCGACCACCTCGTTCTCCAACGGGGTAGGCGGCACGTTCCCCGGTCGGCCCGCCTGCACGTTCTCCTGCGAGCTGAGCGCTGAGGTGCTGCGCTGGGCAGTGGAGAACGCCAAAGCCTGCGCGGTAGCCGGCAGGGTCCGGTGCGGGTTAGCCGCGCTGCTCGCGCGCACCCAGGCGGCCACTTGAGACGCCAGGGCGCCACCCGCCCTCGCCCTGCGACCCGCCGACCGCACCCGCTGTACGTGCAGCAAGCCCACCTGCGCGCAGATCGCGGCCAGCTCCGCGTCCCAGGCGCTGGGCCCCCTGCCCAGGAGGAACAGGGCGGCCGGGCCCTCCTGCCGGGCCAGGGCCAGGGCGCGGGCCGGCAGGGCTGGATCCCGGTGGGTCCCGGGGCCGGTCACACCAACCCAGGCGGCGGCTGCGGGGACGCTGGACGGCGGGGTCTCCAGGGCCACCACCGGGACCTGCCCGGCCAGGGCCACAATCGCAGCCCGCACGGCCGTCTCTCCGTGGGCCGCGAGCGCCCTGGCGGCGCTGCCGGCCACCGTGCCGCTAAGTACCCTCACCCCCGCAAGGGTGGGCAGTGCCTGGTACAGGGCCGGTCCCTGTAGCCACCTGGCGCCCGGGTCTATCTGGGCCCACCCGAAGCCCTCGTGGCTGGCCTGGAAGCTGAAAGGGCGCGCGTCCACCACGCAGCCGCCCAGCTGTCCCGCCAGCCGAGCCGCGAGCACAAAGAGCTCCCCCTCCCCCAGGCCGCCCAGGCTGTAGAGAACAACCACCGGGTGGGTGGCTTGGGCCAGGAAGCGGGCCACGGCCTCTCCCCAGTTCCACGCTGGGGGCTGGGTTCCGCCGTCGCCCGGAGGCCCAGCTTCCACCGCACAAACCTCTGCGCCGCCGAGCTCCAGCTCCCGTCCGGCGTACTCGAGGACGGGTCCCGCCTGCCCTGTCAGCGCCGGGGCCGCACGCACCTCCACCCCTACCTGCTGGGCCCAGAAGCTGACCTGCGCACCCAACTCCGCGTCGGCCCCGCGCAGCAGGGCCACCGGGCGCTCGGCTGCCCCCGCTCCGCCCGCCTGCGTTCCCCGCTTCCTTCCACCCACGCCCCCACGATCACCGCTTGCCCTCCCCACCCCCTGCGGTTATCCCCAACTGCATCCGCGCCCCCCAGCACCGCTCTCCTGTGGACAATCGCCGCGCTGCCTGCCCGCCGCAGCGGGTCCAACTTGGCCCCTCAACTACCGCACTCCCTGCTGGCGGGTTAAGTTGGAGGGGTGAGAATTCGATCCCTCGGCTCCGGCAACCGCTCCGGCGGGCGCTCGTCTGCGCGCAGGCGCGGGAAAAGCCGGGACCGGAACCAGCACCGTCTCACCCGCGCCACCCGTCCCGCTGGCGGGGGTGGTCCGCGCCGGATCGCGGCTTTCTTCGATCTGGACAAGACGATCATCTCCACCTCCTCCTCTTTCGCGCTGACGCGCCCGCTGCTGGACTCGGGTCTGCTCACCAACCTCACCGTCATCAAGGCGGTCATGGCGCAGCTCCAGTACGCGCTGGTGGGCGCCAACCACGAGCAGCACGAGCGCATGAAGGAGCAACTCACCTCGCTGGTGCGAGGTTGGGATGCGGGCCAGTTGCGCACCGTGGTGGAGGACGCCTACGACCGCTACCTCAAGCCCATCGTGTACGCCGAGGCCCTGGACCAGATCGGTCTGCACCGAGCGGCCGGCCACGACGTGGTCATCATTTCCGCTGGCGCCCAGGCGTTCGTGGAGCCGGTGGCGCAGCGCCTGGGGGCGGACTACACCCTGGCCACTGTGCTTACCGAGGAGGACGGCCGCTACACGGGAGAGATCGAGCGCTACGTCTACGGCGAGGCCAAGGCGCAGGCGATCAGGGACATGGCTGCCGAACGCGGCTACGACCTGTCGCGCTGCTACGCCTACTCCGACTCGATCACCGATGTGCCCATGCTGGCGGCGGTCGGTAACCCGTTCGCGGTGAACCCTGATCGCGCGCTGCGCAACGAGGCCCTGGAGCGCTCGTGGCGCATCCTCACCTTTGCTAAGCCGGTGCAGTTGCCCAACCGCTCCACCATCTCGATCGGCGTGGCGGCCAGCCTGTTGCTGATCGGCCTGTCGGTGTGGTGGTTCATGGGCCGCGGCAAGGGCCGGCCCGCGCAATTGCCGCCGGAGTTTTAGCCCCTTTTTGCCCGACGTTCCCACCGGCCCCACCGTTTAGGTGCCCGCCCGGCTCCCCGGCCGGGTCCTCTCCAACCTCGCGCTCACCGAGGACTAGGCCGTACCCGCCCGGCTCCCGGGCCGGGTTAGGGCAGCGTCTTACCGGCCAAGACAGAGTCGCAGATCTGCTTTCCCACCTGCGCTCCCGTCTCCCAGGCGCGGGCCACGAAGCGGATCCACTGCGCGATCCCTGCCGTGCTGCCTTCGAGGTAGGCGGTCAGGGCGGCGCGGTACTCGGCCGGGTTCTCCACTGCCCCCACTGCAGGGGAGGCCGCCCCGGTGGGTTCGAGCCCGCCGGTTACCGCCACGTACCACCCGGCCAGCACGCCCATCTCGTGCCCCGCGTGCGCAAAGGTCGGTCCCGCAGCCAGCTCGGCTTGGACGATCGCGGCGCGCACCAAAACGTTGGTCCCTTCTCCCGCGCCGGCGCCGGCCAGAACGTCGGCCACCAACTCGGCCCGCCACGGATTGGCCGGGATACCGGGGCGGCAGTGGGCGCCGCGCGGCGCGGTGAGGCTGCGGTGCCAGCCAGCCAGCAGCGCGGGGGCGGGCGGGTTCTCCTCCCGGCCGGGGCGGCCGGAGAGCGGCGGGAAGCAGTTGACCACGTCGGCGCAGGCGTGCCAAGCGGCCAGGGCGAGCTGGTAGTCCGGGCGGCTGGGACGCCCGCCCGCCGCCTCGGACTCCTCCGGCGCCAATGCCTCGGCCTGCCCCGGGATGCCGGCGCTGCGCGCCACCTCTTCCCGCAAAACTGCCACCGGGACGCGGGCGCCGGCCAGGGCCGCGAGCGCACAGGCTGTCCTAATCGCGTTCTCCGCGCGGGCCTCCTGCCAGCGGCGGCGCAGCCCCTCGTGCCACCGCAACTGGGTGGTCGCTTGGCGCACTTGCTCCTCCGCCGCCCGCACCTCCGGCAGGGCGGATAGCGTTTGGAGGGCAGAAAGGATGCTCATTGCGTCATTCTAAGGGGCCCTTTTTGGCCCAATTCCGCGCGCCGCCGCCGCCTGAGCGTCCCTGCTGGTGATTTGATGGAGGCAGATCTCGCCCGATGTTAGGAGCAGCATGAGCGACGAAAACGCCAACGAGCCGAACAGCACCCCTTGGTTTGCACGCCAGGTGGGTGAGGAGCGCGGCACCGATTACTCCCGCGTTTCCTTCCCGGCGTGGTTGCGCAACGCGCCCACCCAGCCGAGCGATGACCAGGCTGGCGGCGCCGAGGCCCCGGTGGCCGACGTTGCCGACGCCGCCCCCCAGAACGACGCCCCCGCCGCCGCACCGGAGATCACCGCCCCCGCCGGTGAGTCTGCCGAGGAGCCGCAGGCGCCCACGGCCGAGGAGGCCGCAGCGCTCGGGGAGGATGCAGCCGAAGTGGGCGCGCCCGAGAGCGTTGACGTAGCGGCGGACTTCGAGGCCGCGCATCCCGAGGAGGCAGCGGCGGAGGAGGTGCTCGAGGCAGAGCCCGAGGCCGAGCTGGCCGAGGCCTTCCTGCCCGAGGCAGAGGCCCCCGTGCAGGAGGTGGCACCGGTCGAGGAGACCCCGTCCGAGGTGGCGCCGGAGGCGAGCGACGAGAGCGCCGCCGGGGCCGAAGGCGTGGCAGCAGAGGCTGGTGGGGCCGAGGACCTTGGCGTCGACCCCGCAGTTGAGGCGACCGTTGTTGAGGAGGCCCCCGCAGTATCCCTGCCCGCGTGGGCGGCGATGGACCCGGAGGCCTCTGCCCCCGAGCCCGAGGAAGCCCTTGCGGAGGAAACCCCCGCAGAGGAGGCGCTGGCCGAGGAAGCCTCGGTGGAGGTGGCCGCAGAACCCGCGCCGGCCGCCCCGGTATGGGCGGCCCTCGATGCCCCGCAGGAGCCGGAGGCCGTCGAGGTCGCGGACGTTGAGCCCGCGCCAGCCGCTGCGGACCTCGCCCCGGTTGAGGAGCCTGCTGCAGAGACGGTCGCAGAGCCAGTCGTTGAGGCAGCGGCGGAGGAGCCCGCCTGGAGCGAGCCGGCCGCCGTGGAGCCCGCCGAGGCCGAGGCCCTCGCAGTTGCCGAGGTTCCGGCCGCGCCGAGCCCCGTGCCCTCGCGGCGCAGCCTGCGCCAGGGCACCTGGCTGGACGCGCTGGAGGAGGAGAACCGGGAGGCGCAGGCCGCCGAGGAGGCCGCCCGCGCCGCCCTGGAGTTGGAAGAGGCCAAGGCCGCCGAGCTGGCTGCGCAGGAGCTTGCCACTCAGGAGCAGGCCGCCCAGGAGCAGGCTGCGACGGAGGACTTGGCCGACATCGCCCCCCTGACCCCCACGGAGTACGACTCCGCCGCCAACGCGGAGGACGCGGCCCCCGCCGCAGAGCTGGCTGACCTGCCCGAGGCCAGTGCGGAGGAAGTGGACACCACTGCGGTGCGCCGCTATTCACTCCTGGCCGCCGTGGGCGCCACCGCCGCCGCCTCCCGTCTGGAGGAGCAGGAAACCTTCCCGGCCGAGCCGGCCGGCAGGGCCGCCCCCGCAGAGCAGGTACTTGGCTTGAAGGAGAGGGCCGTCGAGGAGGTTCCGGCTGTTGAGGCTGCCGAGCCGGCTGGGGAGCTGGACTGGCGCGACGCCATCCACACCGGCCGCCACGAGGCGGTCGAGGCCCCGGCCGAGGAGAGCCTCCCGTCCTGGAACCCGCTGAGCGAGGAGGACGTCGCCCACTCCCCGGTGGCCCCGCAGGAGGCCGCCAAGCCCGCCGAGGACAGCGTGCTGGAGGGCGCTTCCTTCCAGCCCACCCCGCTCTCCCGCGCTTCTGCGCACTGGTGGAGTCTGCTGTTCACCCTGTTGCTGGTGCCGGTGGCCTGGTTCCTGGTCACCGACGCCGCCGCCCAGCTCTCCAGCGCCCAGGGCATTAGCGCCGATTCGCCGCTGCGCCTGAGCGCCCCACCCGTGTGGCCTATCACCGAGCTGATCCTGGGCGCCATCGCCGGTTCGTTGGCGGTCTTTGTGGCCCGCTGGTCCAGCGTCGGCGCCTGCGTGGTGGGCACCCTGTTCTCCGTGGCCGGTGGCCTGCTGACCTTCGTACCCAACCAGGTAAACATGTGGGTTGGGGCTCTATTCACCGACCTGCTGGGCTACAACACCTCCACTCAGCGCTTCGTGCTGGCCTTCCTGGGCGACGGGGTTTCTGGCCGCATCCTGCTGGGAGGACTGTTCCTGATCTTCGTTGGCGTGGTCTCCCACGGCGCTCGTCGCCAGGGCCGCCGCGAGCAGGCCAACCACGACGTGCTGGGACAGCGCAAGGCAAAGCGTCGCCGCGCCAAGCACTAACGGCCCCGCCGTTCCCGGAGGTGGCCAGGCACACGTGCTTGGCCACCTCCGCGCTTGCCGCTAGAGTGCAATCGCCCTAACAGTCAAGGAGATAAACAAATGTCCTCTCCCTCTCGCGCCAAGCAACCGAGCGTTTCCGGCGTATTTGGTCAGCCGGTCCAGCTGTTCGTTGCCGCGCAAATGGTGCTCCTCGCCCTGTGGGCGTTCCTGCGGCTTCGCACGATCGCCAACACCACTTTCGATGGAGCGATCACCGGGGATGTGGACTACTACCACCAATCCTTGGCCTTTAGCCCCAACTACGACGTGCTCTCCGAGTACCCGGTGCCGGCCGTCGGTCTGCTGCGCTTCCTGCACTGGCTGGCCCACGCCAACGGCGAGCGTTTCTTCATGATCTTCACCGTCGCCTGCCTGGTGGCGGACCTGGCGATGCTGTGGGGCCTGCTGCGCCGCTCCGCGCAGATCTTCTCCGGCAACCAGAACGCTGGCTTCCTGAGCCTGCTGGGCCCGGTCACTTGGGTCACCGCCGTGACGTTCATGGCTCCGCTGGCCTACCACCGCCTCGACCTGTTCACCGCCGTGCTGGCCGGCCTGGCGGTGCTGTACGTGACCCGTCCGTCCAAGAGCAACGCTGACCCGCTCAGCGACAGTCCGAGCGTGCCCGCCCTCTCCGGCGCCGGCGCCGCTATCGCCGGCATCCTGCTGGGCGCGGCCGCGATGCTCAAGCTCTGGCCGCTGGCGCTGGTTCCGCTGCTGATGGCCATTTCCTGGCGGGCCTCCAACCGCGTGGCCGCCTACTTCTTCGGTGGTTTCGCGGGCTCCGCCGGCCTGCTCACCCTCTGGGCGATCAACGCTGGCGGACTCTCCCGCTTCCTCAACCCGATCTTCAACCAGGGCGAGCGCGGCCTGCAGGCCGAGTCCGTGTGGGCCACTTGGGGCAACTTCTCCCGCCTGCACGACCCGGTGACGCACTACCACGTGTTCGAGTACGGCGCCCTGCACCTGCACGGCCCGACCGTGAGCGCGGCCCTGCTCGCCTCTCGCCTGAGCACCCTCCTTGGCGCCGTCGTCATCATCTGGCTGGCCTGGCGCCTCCTGCCGCGCGACCGCCGCCTCTTCCCCGCCAAGCTGACCTGGCTCAGCAACCGCGGCGACCTCGCTGAGGTGGCCGCCGCGAAGGCCGAGCTCGCCGCCGCCCCCGCTGAGGTGGTGAAGGTGGACGACGTTCCCGCCGACCACTCCGCGCAAACGGAGCGCCCCGCCGCGAAGGCCGGCAAGGGCAAGGGCGCGGCTAAGGAGGGGCACCGCCCGGCAACGTCGGCCAAGAAATCCTCCCCGCGTGGCGGCCTAACCAAGTGGCTAGCACAGGACGAGGCGACGACCATGGCCGTGCTGAGCTCGATGGCTGTTGGCCTGGTGCTGGTGTCTTCCTCGGTGCTCTCCACCCAGTTCCTGCTGTGGCTCTTTGCCCCGCTGGCAGTGCTGGTGACGGTCTCGCACCGTCGCCCGCTGCTGCAGGTGGGGATGGCCGTCTCTGCGGGTGTGCTGTCCTACCTGACCAACCTGGTCTACCCGGTGCACTACTGGAAGTTCATCTCCCTCGACGCCGCCCCGATCACCGAGCCGATCGGCGTGTGGGTGTTCGTCATCCGCAACGTGCTGCTGGTGCTGTTCACCACCTACCTGTGCGTGGTGGCTTTCTTCTCCACGTCGCGGCGCGGGCACAAGCCGTAAAGGGGGCACTGCCCGCACTTGGGGGCGCGCGCCGAGCAGATGCGCCGGCCGTGGAAGATCATGCGGTGGCACGTCATGGTCCACTCTTCCTTGGGCCACAGCCGCATGAGGTCCTGCTCCACCTTCTCCGGGTCGGTCTGTTTGGTCAGGCCCATCCGGCGGGACAGGCGCCCCACGTGCGTGTCCACGGTGATGCCCGGGACGCCAAAGCAGTTGCCCAACACCACGTTGGCCGTCTTGCGGCCCACGCCCGGCAGGGTGGTTAGCTCCTCCAGTGTGTCCGGCACCTGCCCGCCGTAACGCTCCTCCAGGTCGGCCGACAGGCGCACGATGTGCTCCGCCTTGCGACGGAAGAAGCCCAGCGGGCGTACGATCTCCTCCACCTCCGGCAGCGGCGCGTGCGCCAGGTCCGCCGCCGACGGGAAGGCGGCGAACAGGTGCGGGGTGGCCTGGTTGACCCGGGCGTCCGTGCACTGGGCGGAGAGAACGGTGGCCACCAGCAGCTCGAAAGGATTGCGGTGCACCAGCTCGCAGTGGGCGTCCGGGTGAGTTGCGGCAAGCACATCCAGCACCTCGCGGACGTAGGCCCTAGAGCCTGGGCGAGGGCGTCGCGGAGTAGTTTCCACCGGTTTCCCTTTCGTAAAATCAGAAACTGAGGATAGCTAGAGCGCGCCAAATGTGCCGCGCACCGCAATTGAGTGGCAAGATGTGACCTAGCAGACCACAACAATTTAGAAGAGGGGATCCATGGACGTCTCTGCGCTGGCAAACGTTCCCTTGTTCGCCGACCTGCCGGAAGAGGACCTGCAGGCCCTGCGCGCCATGATGCACGAGACCTCACTGCGTCGCGGCGAGAACCTATTCCACGAGGGTGACCCGGGCGACCGGCTCTACATCCTCCAAGACGGCAAGATCAAGCTCGGCCACACCTCCCTGGACGGCCGCGAGAAGCTCATCGCGGTGCTCGGTCCCGGCGAGATCGTTGGCGAGCTGACTCTGTTTGACCCGGGGCCGCGTTCCACCACGGCCTCTGCTGTTGCCCCCACGCACCTGCTGGTGCTGGAGCACACCGCCCTGATGGCCTTCATCGACGAGCGCCCCACCCTGGCCAAGCTCATGCTGCGCGCCCTGGCTCAGCGCCTGCGCAAGACCAACGTGCAGCTGGCCGACCTCGTCTTCTCTGACGTCCCCGGCCGCGTCGCCAAGGCCCTGCTGGACCTGGCCGACCAATTCGGTTCTCCTACCGAGGACGGTATGCACGTTCCCCACGACCTCACCCAGGAAGAGCTGGCCCAGCTGGTTGGCGCCTCCCGTGAGACCGTGAACAAGTCCCTCGCGGAGTTCGTCTCCCGCGGCTGGATCCGCCTGGAAGGCCGCGCCGTGACGCTGCTGGACATCGAGCGGCTGGTGCGCCGCGCCCGCTGACGCGGACGCGCCGAAGCAAAACGGTGGGCGCCGGATCCTGGATCCGGCGCCCACCCTTAGTCTGTGAAACCTCGCGGTTCAGGCGAGCTCGAAGATGACCTCTACTTCCACCGGGGAGTTCAGCGGCAGCACCGCCACGCCCACCGCACTGCGGGCGTGCGCGGACTCAAAGACCTCAGCGAAGTACTCCGAGGCGCCGTTGATAACCCCAGCCTGCGCGGTGAAGGAGACCTCCGAGGCCACGAAACCGGTCACCTTGACCACACGGCCCAGCTTCTCCGCACCGCCGGCCACCGCCGCAGCGGCCGCCAGCGCGTTGCGGGCACACTGCCGGGCGTAGGCGTGAGCGTCGGACGCTGAAACACACCCCTCGCTCTCCCCCACCAGGCCGGTGGCCGGCAACGCACCATCCACCATCGGCAACTGGCCGGAGGTGTAGATCAGGTTCCCGCAGCGCACCGCCGGGACGTAGGCCGCCACGGGGGCAGCAACCGGCGGCAAGTCCAGCGCAGCCAGGCGCTGCGCCAGCGCGTTCACGCGTCGCCCTTCGGTCGCTTGAAGTAAGCGACCAGCGTCTCCGGGCCGGCGGGGCCGGGAAGAACGTTAACGAGCTCCCAGCCGTCCTCTCCCCACTGGTCGAGGATCGCCTTGGTGGCGTGGATGAGCAAAGGCGCAGTGGCATATTCCCAACGAGTCATGTCCCCCAGCCTAGAGGGGGCCACCCGTGGAATCCAGGCCCGTTCCTACGCGGAGCGCTTGAAGCAGAGCACGCGCGGCCTGTGCGGCGCCCGCAGCTGTTCTGCCACGAAGTCGTCTGCTTCCAGAATCCATTTCTCCCAGTCGATGACGTTTGGCCGCGCGCGCATTAGAGCGCGCCGTTCGCGCTCAGTCAGACCGCCCCATACTCCGAACATCGAGGCAGACTGGAGGGCGTCAGCCAGGCACTGGAGTCGGACGGGGCAGTCTGCACAGATGTCGCGCATGCGCCTCTGTTCCCGGCCAGCGACGAACAGAGCGTCTGGCTCCAGCCTGCTGCATGCCGCAGAGACAGTCCATGACTGATCAGCGTGTAAAGACACCACCCTCACCCCAAGCACACCGTTGTGATTAGCGTTACATTGCACACAATAGCCAAAAGTGATCTGGAACACCAAATCCGGAGTACGTGTTCCTGCGCGCCGCCCACGCTGGGTCGAATACCGGGCCATCGCAAGGACGTTCTGCCCATTCGCAGGCAAGGGACGTACCCTTGGACTATGCGCAAGCCCAAGCCACACTCCCGACGTCGAGTGCGTCCGCTGACTGCGGTTGCCGCCCTGGCCGCCTTTCTGGTCGCCAGCATCAGTGGTGGACTCGTAGTGGCCGCGATGGTGATGCCCGCCGCTGGCGCGGTAGGGGCCCTCACCTCCGCCGGCACCGACATGTTTGAGGAACTCCCGGAAGACCTGGCCATGCCGCCGCTCTCCGAGCCCTCCACGGTACTTGCCGCTGACGGCTATGTGCTGGCGCAGTTCTACTACGAGAATCGTCGCGTGGTGCCCCTGGACCAGATCGCCGTCATCATGCAGAAGGCGATCATCTCCCTGGAGGACCGCCGGTTCTACTCCCACTCCGGCGTGGACCCGCAGGGCTTGGTGCGCGCGGTCCTCTCCAACGTCTCCGGCCAGGACACCCAGGGCGCCTCCACCCTCACCCAACAGTTCGTGAAGAACTACATGGTGGAGGCCGGGCAGGCCGCCAACGACCCGGTGGCCATTGCCGCCGCGACCGGGCAGACCCTGTCCCGCAAGATCCGGGAGGCCAAGCTGGCGCTCGCCCTGGAGCGCCGCATGACCAAGGACGAGATCCTGCAGGGCTACCTCAACATCGCCCAGTTCGGCTCCTCCGTGTATGGCATCGAGGCGGCCTCCCGCTACTACTTCTCCAAGCCAGCCAGCGAGCTGAACCTGGCGGAAGCCTCCATCCTGGCGGGCATCCCCCAGTCCCCCAACAACTGGGACCCCACAAAGAACCCGGAGGGCGCTGCCACCCGTCGCACCGCCGTGCTGGACGCCCTGCTCCGCGACGACGTCATCACCCAGGCCCAGTACGACGAGGTCTTGGCCACCTCCATCGAGGACACTCTGAACGTCAAGCCGATCACCTCCGGCTGCATCAGCGCCGGTAGCGCCGCCTACTTCTGCCAGTACGTGGAGGCGGAGATCCTCTCCAACCCCGCCTATGGCGCCACCCAGGCCGAGCGCGACCGCCTACTCAAGCGCGGTGGCCTGACGATCACCACCACCCTGGACCGCTCGGTACACGACGCCGCCGTGCGCACCGTGAACTCCCAGATCCCGCGCAACGACCCGTCCGGTCACAAGATCGCGATCTCCGCGATCGAGCCCGGCACCGGCAAGATCCTGGCCCTGGTGCAGAACACCGACTTCGGTACCCCGGGGGAAGGCGACCTCTACACCACCGAGGTCTCCTACAACGCGGACACCGCCCACGGCGGCGGCATCGGCTTCCAGCCCGGTTCCACGTTCAAGGTCTTTACGCTGGCCGAGTGGCTGCGGCAGGGCAAGTCCATCTGGACCACCGTGGGCCGCCGCCCGACCACCTACACCTCCGGTGACTTTGCCGGCCACTGCGGTGGCGGGGTCTACTTTGACGACTGGCCAGTGGGTGAGGTGGAAGGAAAGCGCACCTACGGCACCGTTATGGAGTCGCTACAGAACTCCATCAACAACTCCTTCGTGGACATGGCCAGCCAGATGGACCTGTGCAACGTCTTGAAGCTGGCCAACGACCTGGGCCTGCACGGCGTCAACGGCGGTCAGTTGGATGCCTCGCCGTCCAACATCATCGGCGCCACCGAGCAGACCCCGCTGGCGATGGCCAACTCCTACGCCACGTTCGCCGCGCACGGCACCTACTGCACCCCGATCGCGATCCTGAAGATCGTGGACCGCGAGGGCAAGGAGCTGGAGGTGCCGGGGGCCAACTGCCACCAGGTGCTGGATACCAAGACGGCCGACCAAATGACCCACGCCCTCTACAAGTCCGTGCGCTCTCCCGCCTACGCCGGCGTGGTGAATGTGCCGGGCTGGCAGACGGCCGGCAAGACCGGTACCACCGACAACAACGCGGACACCTGGTTTGTGGGCTACGCCCCCGGTATCGCCGCCGCCACCTGGGTGGGCCACTCCGAGGCACGCGTGCCCGGCTGGGACGTGACCATCAACGGCCAGTACTACAGCTACCTCTACGGTTCCTCCCTGGCGGCTCCCGCGTGGCGCGAGTTCATGATCGGGGCGTTGGAGAACCGGCCGTACGCGGAGCTCACCTTCGGTTACCTGCCCGAGCCGCCGCGGCCCACGCCGTCTCCCTCCCCCACGCCGCGCCCGGGCCAGCCCGGCGGCAACAACCAGCAGCCGCAGCCGGCCCCGCAGCCGACCACGAACGGCGGGAACTGATCGTGGCTTGGCGCAAGGCCCTGGTGGGCACCGCGCTGCTTGGCGTGGGCACGCTCGCCTACAGCCTGTGGGAGGCGCGTCAGTACGTGGTGCGTCACGTGGAGATCCCCGCCCCGCGCCCAGAGGCTGCTGGCATGCGGATTCTCCAGGTGGCCGACGTCCACCTGCTGCCCGGCGACCGCGCCCGCGTGGAGTTTGTGCGCAGCCTGGTTGAGCTGGAGCCGGGCCTGGTGGTATCCACCGGCGACAACCTCTCCGCTGCTGCGGCGCTGCCGGAGCTACTGGAGGCCTACGCGCCGCTGCTAGACCTGCCGGGCGTGTTCGTGTTTGGCTCGAACGACTACTACGCCCCGGTCCCCAAATCGCCGCTGCAGTACGTCCGCAAGGCGCTCGGCTGGCAGGAGCTGCAGGCGGAAATGGAAGAGGACCGCCCGCTGCTACCCAGCGAAGACCTGCGAGAGGCTTTCGTGGCGGCCGGATGGCTGGAGGCGAACAACGCCACCGGTAGCGTGCAGGCGGCCGGTCGGCGCGTGAGCGTGCTGGGCTTGGACGATCCGCACATTGGCCGCGACGCCCTGCCGCCCGTTTCCGGGGCAGTTTTGGGGGACGACGTTGCCGCGCTGCGCCTAGGAGTGGTGCACGCCCCCTACGCGCGCGCCCTGTCCGCACTGACCGGCGCGGGTTGCGAGCTGCTGCTCGCGGGCCACACCCACGGGGGCCAGATCTGCCTGCCCGGCGTGGGTGCACTGGTGACGAACTGCGACCTGCCGCGCCAGGTGGCCTCCGGGCTGAGCTGGTGGGGTGGCCAGGACGCCCAGGCGGTTACGGAAGGAAGCCAGGAGGCCGGGCGGCGCGGCGCGTGGCTGCACGTGGATGCCGGCATCGGCACCGCCCCGCACACGCCGATTCGCCTGGCCTGCCGGCCGGGAGCGACGCTGATCAATCTGGTCTAGCCAGAGCGTGGCGAAGCTCTCCCTGCCGCCGATTTCGCGTTAGCGCCCGGGAGCGGGTATGCTGAGCGAGGTCAATCGGGGTGTGGCGCAGCTTGGTAGCGCGCTTCGTTCGGGACGAAGAGGCCGCAGGTTCAAATCCTGTCACCCCGACCATGTTGTTCTTATTCGAACAAA